>JAYTTY010000086.1:0-2739 GCA_043744795.1 Zavarzinella sp.
CCCCCAGGTGGGCGGCGACGGCCTCGGCCGTCCGCGGGCCGACGCCGGGGATCGTCTCCAACAGCCGCGTCGCCGGGTCCGCCGCCCCGAGCCGGTCCAGAACGCATTCACATTCGCTGATGCGTTCGAGGAGGCTTTGGTACTCGGCCACCGCCAGCCCGAGCAGGCCGCGCCACAACTGGTCCGGCGCGCACTCGCCGAGCGGCCGGGCCTCCAGGGCGATGCCGGCCAGCCCGGTCGCCGTCCACGCCCGCGCCCCCTTGGGCGTGGCCATCCCCTGGCCGGCGAAGAGCGCCCGGATGCGGTTCTGGCACCGGACCCGCCGGCCGACCAACTCCTGCCGCGTGGCGATCAGGGCCCGCCGCTGCCGCGTCGCCGGGTCCGGCAACACGACCGTCGGCAACTGGCCGACCGCTTCGAGTTCGGCCAACCGCTTGGCGTCGTCCTTGTCCGTCTTCCGCTTCAAATGCTTGAACTTCCACGCCTCGGCCGCCGTGTTCGCCACCTTCACGGCGAGGCCGCGGGCGACGGCCAAGTCGTGGACCCACCCGGCGTTGGCGCACGCCTCGATCACCAGCAGGGCGTCCGGGTATTCGCCGAACAGCCGCTCGAAGTCTCCCGCGTCCGTGTCGATCGTCCGGAACGCCGCCTCTCGGCTGGATCGGCGATAAAGGCAAACAACGCACTTGAACCGCCCGAGGTCGATGGCCATAATCACGTCTGACATCGCAGAGCCACCGTGTGTTGAGAGTGTGTGCCGGTCAATCTCGACTGTAACCACTTCCCCGACGGCTTGCATGGATTCTTTCGGCTTTCCCCCGCGGCGCGTGGGGCGAAGTCGCTCGTGCCGATGGGCGACGGTGGTTGTGCCGCTGGGTGAAGCCGGTTCGCTCTGGCACTGGTCCCACGCCGCGGGGCGACGGCTCCCGAGCCGATGGGAGCATTGGCCGACGCCGGGCGGCGGCCAATGCTCCGCGGCGCGCGGTCGCGGCGCCAGAGAAGAGCGGGGACTTGCCGAACCAAGCGTTGCAGGTGACCGGGGACCTCAGCCGTTGTGTAAGTGGTAACAGCAGTCCATTCACGGTGGCCCGACCCGGCCATAAGATGTTTTCGGGCAATGATTTGACGAATTTCACGCACGGACGTCGCCATGATCCTCGAACCGCTTTTTGATTTGTTTGTCAACAAGAGTCCGCTCAGCGTGATGGCTCGGGCGACCGTTCAACATGTCCTGTCGGCCTCCGAATTGGACACGTTATTCAACGGGCATGCCGAGCTTGGCTACGAGAAGCAACTGCTGTTTTCCACCATGGTTGACCTCATGAGCCTGGTCGTCAGCGGCAACGCCCCCCATGTCAAGTCCGCCTTTGAAAAGATTCAAGACCGCGTGCCCGTGACCCTCAAGTGCGTCTATGAGAAATTGCAGAAGATCGAGCGGTCTGTTTCCCGTGAACGGGTCCGTCATGTCGGGGGCCGTTGCGCGACGCTTGTGGATGAGCTTGGAGGAGCCTGTGAGCCGTTGTCGCCCGGCCGACGCACGCGGATATTGGACGGCAATCATCTGGCGGCGACCCAGAGACGCCTGACGGTGACGCGCGGCCGTTCGGCCGGACCGCTGCCAGGCCAGGTGTTGGCGATCCTCGACCCGGAACGGATGTTGATCACAAACATTATTCCGTGCGAGGACGGTCACGCGCAGGAACGGTCCTTGTTCGACCAGATCATGCCCTTGGTCCGGGAAAAGGACTTGTGGATCGCCGACCGGAATTTTTGCCCCGTCGATTTTGCGAAGGGGTTGTCGGGGCGGTCGGCGGCGTTCGTCGTCCGGCGTCATGCCGGGATGACGGCGGAGGCGCAAACTGATTATGGGGAAGAGGTTGAGACGGACACTGGCTGGGTGGGCGAGCGCATGGCCTGGATTGTGCGTGACGGAGTCCGGGAGTTGTCGGCGCGAATGATTCGCCTGCGTCTGAAGCAAGCAACCGAGGACGGGGACCGGGAGGTGGAACTGCTGACCAACCTGACGGCCGAGGAGGCGGACGCGGTGAAAGTGGCCGGCCTCTATCGAAGTCGCTGGAAGAGCGAGGGGGCGTTTCACGAATTGACCGTGACGTTGAAATGCGAATTGAACACGCTCGGCTATCCCCGCGCGGCGCTGTTCGCGTTTGCCGTTGCGGTGACGGCGTATAACGTAATGGCCGTGTTGAAGGGGGCGATGCGTGCGGCACATGGGGAGAAGAAGGTTCGGGAGGAAGGTTCGGGTTATTACATGGGACTGGAACTGGCGTCAATTCTCGCGGGAATGATGACCGTTTTGCCCGGGCCGGATTGGGATGTGTTTGGCGGGATGCCGACAACTGAACTGGCCGTGTTGCTGAGGGAGTGGGCGGGCAAGATTGACATGTTGAAGATCAGGAAATGCCCTCCTCGCAAGCCGACGAAAAACAAGACCATAAAAATCAAAGACAAAAGCCCGCACCTGTCAACGGCGAAGTTGTTGCAGGAGGAGAAATTACGAAAGCAAGCCGAACGACAGGCAAGAAAAGTGGTGGCAAATGGACCGTGAATGGACTGGTGGTAACAGTCACTGCGCCCCGGCACCTGAACGCGGGCGTTCGGCGGCGGCGGAGGGCGGACGATGCCAGGGCCAGCGCGTATCAAACATGCTCTTGGAGCAGGACTTCCGTCAGAAACGAGGTGCTGACACCGCAGCGGATCATCTTTCCTCGCAGGCTGTCC
>JAYTTY010000087.1:0-10679 GCA_043744795.1 Zavarzinella sp.
GCGTGAGGGTGAAGGTTTGAGCACCAACACTCTACCGCCGGCGCTCAAGCCCCGCCACTCCTTTTCAACCCGCCAAAAAGTGCGAAAGACTAGTCCGACGTGATGTGCCGGCTGGCGGGGTGACACGATGCGAAATTCAGAAGGTCTGAAGTAAGAAGTGTGCGACCGGCGGCGTACCTGTCAGCGCTTGCCGGCCTCGTCCAAGGCGGCTTCGACGGTCGCCAAGGGCAAGATCAAGGACCGCGGCGCGTCCGCCAAGGGGACCGCCCCGTAGGCGGCATACCAGTGCGCCGCCCGGTCGTCTTTGGCGTCGATCAGGATCGCCACGCCGCCGACTTCCGCCGCCGCGAGCAAACACCGGCGGCCGGCCGCCAGAATCAATTTGCCGCCGAGGCCTTGGCCTTGCGCGGACCAGCTCACCGCCAGCCGCCCGAGCCGAAAGGCCGGCACGTCGTGCCGGGCGAGGCCTTTGCGGACCGTCTCCGGCGTGCGGGCGTATTCCAGCGACGCGGGGCAAAGGCTGTAGAAGCCCAAGACCGTTTTGCCGTCCGCGGCGGAGACGGCCAGAAACGTCTTGGCGGCCCCCCGGTCGTGACTCTGACGGGCGTGCTTCCGCAAAAACTCGTTCAGCGCCGGGTCGCCGCAATCGAAGGCGGCGCGGTCGTGCTTTTTGCCGACCGGCTCCTCGCGCCACGCGGGCAGGCTCATGTCTTCCCCGGCAACCCGCGGGCCGCCTTCCGCAATTTCGCATTCGGCGCCGGCGGGTTCTCCAGCAGTTCCATCACCAATCGGCTGTCCCGCGGCGTGAGTTTGACGCGGTCGTGTTCGTCGATGACGGCCTGGGCCTCCCGCAATGCGGCGCGGAGAATGAAGGCGGTCATGTCCGTTCGCGCGAGGGCGGCGGCCCGCATGACGAGCGCCTTGTCATCGGGCCGGACGCGCAGTGCCACCCGGTTATTGTCACCGACGGTCGCCCGCGGCATGTCACTCTCCTGTTGTACGTATTGAAAGCGTACACGAATCCGTGTCATGCGTCAACCGGACGGTGATGACGGGTACCCCCGCGAACCCCCGTCGCCCGCCGCGTGTCCACGTCTCCCAGACACACCAACGGCTTCGCGCTGCAGACGTATGATCCTCGACACCCTCCGCAACCCCGCCTCTGCCATCCCCTACGCGGCGCTGACAGCCATCCGGCAGCTTTCGCCCGACGCCGCCGTCCTGGAGACCGCCGACAGCGACTTCGACTGGCAAAATTACGCGGCCGCCGGGCTGTGCCAATGCACGCCGAAGCCGGGATTTCTGGAAGAGGCCCTCCACATGTGGGGCCAGACCGCCGACCGGGCGTACCGGACGGTCGTGAACGGGTATTTCGACGTGCGCTGGGAGGGCCAGGCGCTCGGGCTGTTGCAACTCCAAGTCGAGTCGGCCTGCGGCATGGCGAACCGCGTGTGGGTCGTCGCCGAGACCGCGGCGGCGGCCGACGCCTTCTTCGCCGCCGTCTGCCGGTGGACGACGCCGATCCGCGACGAGGTGTACGTCTTCCAGGAGGGGTACTGGGCCAAGGACGGGGACCTGTTCAAGGCGATCCAGTCGTCGCGGCTCGACAACCTGATCCTGCCGCCGGGGCTGAAGGAAGCCATCCGGGACGACGCCGCGGCCTTCTTCGACTCCCGCGACCGCTACCGCCGGTTCAACATCCCGTGGAAGCGCGGCCTGATGCTGCTCGGCCCGCCCGGCAACGGCAAGACGCACATGATCCAAGCCCTCGTCAACGACCTGAAAGTTCCTTGCTTGTACGTGAAAAGTCTGAAGGCCCGGCACGGCAACGAGGACCGCAGCATTTGCGACGTGTTCGAGAAGGCCCGCGAGTCGGCCCCGTGCGTGCTGGTCATGGAAGACGTGGACGCGATGATCGACAACGGCAACCGCTCCTTCTTCCTGAACGAACTCGACGGGTTCCGCAAGAACGAGGGCCTCCTCACTGTCGCCACCACCAACCACCCGGAGCGCCTCGACCCGGCGATCGTGGACCGGCCGAGCCGGTTCGACCGCAAGTACCACTTCGACCTGCCGGCCGCCGCCGAGCGCGCCGCCTACCTGCGCTGGTGGAACCAACAACTCGACCCCGCCCTGCAACTGACGGCCGCCGGCGTCGCCGGGGTCGCGGCGGCCACCGAGAGCTTCTCGTTCGCCTACCTGAAGGAGCTGGTGCTGACATCCATGATGGCGTGGGTGAACGGCGGCGAGGCGCCGATGGACGAGACCATGCCGGCCCAACTCGTCGGGTTGCGGGAGCAGATGGACAGCTCGCGGGTGGCGGGCGGGTGAGGATGTCATCGAAAACCTGGCGGGCGGGGGATGTGAATCCCCCGCTTCTGGCGCGGGGAGCAGAATCGGGTGATTCACATCCCCCGCCCGCCTAGATTTTCGCTGTCAAATACGTCGTTAAGCACAGCGAGATCGCGTCGCGGTGGAAGTCGAGCTTCTTCGCCAACGCCAGCAACTCCGCGGCGCGGGCCGGCTGCTTGCGGGCCAGGACGGCGAGCAGCACGCGCTTGGCGGACGGGTCGAGGGGGACGCGCTCGGCGGCGGCGGCCGGTTGGCGGCCGGCGAGCATTTCGCCGAACACGCGCTCCTCGCGGTTCGCCTTCTTCAACTCGTCCAGCAGGGCGGCGAAGTGGGTGTCGGCCGCTTCCTTGCGGCCGGCGCGGTCGGCCTCCAGCCACAGCAAGCCTTGGTGCACCCCGGCCGGCCCCGGTTCCGCCTTCGCCAACTCCGCGGCTTGGGCCGGCCGGCCCGTCAGAAACGCCGACTCGAATGTCGGGTTGTTTTTGCTCGCCTTCAAATACCCCGCGGCGTCGTTCTGGGAACAACTCACCAAGGCCTCGATCGATTGCTGGACGCGGGCGCGCTCTTGGGGCGGGCACTCGCGCACGATGTCGGCGATCGTCTGGGCGGCCCGCGGCTTGTCGCCGCGGATGGCGTGGACGCGCAGCATTTGCGTCTGGCTCGAAAACCGGCGGCCCGGGACGTTGACGTCCTGTTGCAACGCGCTCAACAGCGAATCGTAATCGCCCTTCGCCAGCAGCGCGTCGTGGTAATACATGCGGGCGACGGTCCGGTCCACCGGCAGCGTGAGGGCCTTCTCCAGCCACTCGACGGCCTCGGGGAATTTTCCCTCGCTCATGGCCCGGTAGCCCAGGCCCTGACACGCAAAGCCCGACGCGGGTTTGGCCGCCGCGGCCTGGCGGTACAGCTTTTCGGACTCGGCCAAGTCCGGGTCGCTGCGGCCGAGCAGGTAGATCGCCTCTGCGTGGGAATTCGTCTCGGCCACCAGGTCGCGGTAGCGGGGCCGCAGGTCGGTTTCCGGGTGCGCCCGCTCCATCAACGTTTGGTAGACGCGGTGCCATTCGACCAGGATCGGCCGGTCGGCCAGCCGGGGTTCGACGAACTTGATCGCCTCGTCTGGCGACAGCAGCGTCGAGATCCAGTAGAGGAACATCGTTTCGCCCGGGTCCAGCAGCAACAACTTTCGGCAGAGGGCGAGTTGCCGGTCGGGCGTCAATTCCTGCGCCAAGATCAGGCGCGTCTCCGGGGCGGGGGTTTGCAGCAGGGCGACGCGCGTCTTCGTCACGTCGCCGGACCCCTTGACCTGCAGCGTCGGCGGGAACTCCTCGAACTCGTAGTCCACGCCGCGCAGGCCGTAAAAGCCGTCGCCGAAGTGGACCGTGGGGGCGTTCCCCATGCGCGGGTTGTCCTTGGAGTAGACCGACTCCTCCTCGATGATGACGGCCGACTGGTCGGGGTTCACGACGAAGGTGTGGCCGGCGAACGGCCGGCCCCAGAACGAGGTGTCGATCTGACCGCGGACCGGCTCCAGCCCCGGCTTGTCGTCGAACGCCACGTCAATGTCCCCCTCGGCCACGCGGATCGGCACGACGGTCCGCGTGGGCAGCGTGTGCCGATTCCCTTGGACCGTGACGGAGTACGGCTTGTTCGTCCCGTTGACGAAGTAGACCTTGCGGTTCTGCCCGATCCAGACGGCCGAGCCGAGGTACGCGGCGAGCGCCCCGACGACGACGGCTGCCGCGACCCAGCGCGGCCAGTTGGCGGCCCGGCCCCCGTCGCGGTAGCCGGCCTTGCCGTCGGCCAGCAGCGCGGACGCCACTTTCTTGGTGGTGCCGCGGTACTTGGCCGAGGTCTTGCGCTGCTCCCGGTACTCCTTGATGCCGACCCAATCGGGGAAGGCCGCGTCGCGCTCGTCCATGACTTCGAGCGCGTCGTCGTGCCGGCCTTGGGCCTGGTACGCCTTGACGAGGTAGTAGACCGTGCCGGCCGCGTCGCGCTTCTTGTTGTCCAGAATGTGTTGCAGCCACGGCCGGGCGTCGTCGGGCCGCCCTTGCTTCAGCAAGGCCCACGCGAGCGACTCGCGGGCGTCCTCGGTGTCCTCGACGCGCCGGGCCGCCTCGAACGCCTGCCCGGCCTCGGGCCAGCGCGAGAAGTAGGAGTAGCCGTGCCCCAGCAGCGTCTGGATCTCGGCGTCGTCGGTCTTGGCCGCGGCGAGGGCCTCAACCGTGTTGGTGAAGAGCGGCTCGTCCTGGTAAGCCATCGAAAAGCGAATGGCCTTCATGACCGTCTCGCGGTTGTCCGGGTCGGCTTGCAGCGCCTCCAGCAACTCGGCGCTGTCGGCCGACTTGGCCGCCTCCCACTTCTTGAGGCTGATAAGCCGGTGCTTCTGGCACACGCCGCAACTCCGCAGCACGCGCAACTTCTGCAGCGGGATGAGGGGGATGAAGCCGACGACGAAGAACAGCGTGGTGTCGTAGGACGACAAGTCGGACACGCGGTTGCAGAACTCGCACGTCTCCCGGATCGTGTGGATCCGCTTCTTGCCGTAATACCAGGTGCCGACTCCATTGATGACGAAAGGCATGCGTCGCGGTCCTGTTCCATGGCGGGGGCCGGAAGGTGTCTTCCCATGCTAGCGGAGGCGGGCGGGGGCGAGAAGCGAAAATACGGCGGCGGTTGTGGGGCCGGCCGTTTACCTCACTCCCCTGGCCCCCGCTTCGAAACGGAGAGGAGAGGAAAACGGTCCCCCTCACTCTTCGTCCTGGTATTGCGGCGGGGATTGGCCCTTCTTCTTGATGACCCGCGGGTAGGTGACGGTCGGGATGGCTTGCTCGATGCGGTCCACTTGAACTTGGTGAAACCACTCGTCGCCGAAATCGAAGAGGTAGCCGAAGACGCGGTCCTTCTTCAGTTTCAACTCGTCGAGGGTGGTCGTGAGGGCGTCGCCGTACTCCTCGCGGTCTGACCCCGGAACCGGGATGCCGTAGTTGGGGCCTTTCGGGTCGTACGGGCGTTTGCCGAATTGGAACTCGTACAGGTGACTCTCGAAGCGGTCGAAGGCCGTGAAGATGATCTCGTGCAGTCGTTCCAGCGTCTGGTCCCCGCGAATCTCGACCGTCCGGCTGACGACCTTGCGGGCGAACTTCTCGCTGATCGGCCCGCCGCTCAAGAAGACCGTGAGGACGTACAAGTTCGCCGGCGGGGCCGCCGCGGCCGGCCGAGTGTCTGCCTTCGCCGAAAGGCCCGGCCCCGGCGCCGGCGCCTTTTTGCGGGCGTTCCACGGCGGGATCTCGTCTTCCGGGACCAAGACGCGGACCGACCGCGGCTGTCCGGGCACGCGACTGATCAACCCCTTCCGCTCCAGCATCTTCACCATCTGATTCACGGACGGCCCCGAGACGCACATCGCCGCGGAGACCTCGGCCTCGGCCGGGGGATAGCCGTGCAGACTGGCGTAGGCGTGAATAAACGCCAAGTACCGGCCTTGGGTGGGGGTGAACGTCGCCATGATTTGCCTCCCGTCGCTCCGCCGGTTGTCGTCATCCAGTACGCATTGACCCCGCCGCGCGGCGGTCGGGTTGTGGATCGCGTTGGAGTCCCGGCTTCAGCCGGTCTTGAGCGACGGCCGTCGCCTGTTCGACGAAAGCAACGCCGGGGCGAAAGTCCCGAAGACCGGCTGAAGCCGGGACTCCAACGCGATCCACAACCCGGCCGTTCGCCCAAGACCGCCTGACGGCGGGACTCCAACACGACCGCCTCACGGCGGTTATATCACTTTATCACGCCACTTTTCACCCGCGCCGCCCCGGCAACGCACTCTTCAAACGACGGCGCGGAGTGACCGGCGGCCCGAGTCTTCGGCGGGCCGACCCCGCGGGCAGGCGCTCCCGCCCAGTGGGGCGGGCGTCGAAGACTCGTCTGCCCCGTGCGGCCTCATCGCCCGGATTCCCCGGCCGGCGCCGCCCGCGGCTTCTAACGTAAGCACGTCCGAGGCCCAGCTTCTCGTCCCCTGTCCCACACTCGCATGACGCTCACCCTGCAAGCCGCCGTCAGCCGCTACGGCGCCGAGGCCAAGGCGAAACTCCGCAACGTGGCCGCCGCGGGCGAGCCGGAGGACCAACTCCGCGCGCCCTTCGAGGGGTTAATCGACGACCTCGCCCAACTCTGCGGCTTTCCCCCGCACGCGGTGGCGAAGGTCGGCGAGTCCGCCATCGCCGAGCTGCACACGCGGCCCGATTACGCGATCACCATGCACAACGTGCTGGTCGGCTTCGTCGAGATCAAGGCGCCCGGCAAGGGGGCCGACCCGCGCCGGCTGCGCGGCCACGACAAGGCCCAGTGGGAGAAATTGCAGTCCCTGCCGAACCTCGTCTACACCGACGGCAACCAGTTCAGCCTTTGGCGGAGCGGCGAGTTGGAGGGGTCGATTGTCACGCTCGCCGGGGACGTCGAATCGGCCGGGGCCGCGCTCGGCGCCCCGCCGGAATTGCTCGCCTTGTTCGACAACTTCCTGCGCTGGGAGCCGATCCCGCCCCGGAGCGCCAAGGAGCTGGCCAAGGTCGCCGCCCGCCTGTGCCGCCTGCTGCGCGACGAGGTGACGGAGCAGATGGCGCTCGGCAGCCCGGCCCTCACCGCCCTCGCGGCCGACTGGCGGAAGCTGCTCTTCCCGGACGCCTCCGACAAGGTGTTCGCCGACGGCTACGCCCAGGCCGTCACGTTCGGCCTGCTCATGGCCCGCGCCCGTGACATCCCGCTGCGCGCCGGCCTCGACCAGGCCGCCAAGCAACTCGGCAAGACGAACTCGCTCATCGGCGCCGCCCTCCGGCTGCTGACGGACGACGCCAACAACCAGGAGACTCTGAAGACCTCCCTCGGCACGCTCACGCGCGTCCTCGACGCCGTCAACTGGCACACCGTCAGCAAGGACAACCCCGATGCGTGGCTTTACTTCTACGAGGACTTCCTGGCCGTCTACGACAACGCCCTGCGCAAGCTGACCGGCTCGTACTACACGCCGCCGGAAGTCGTCGGGGCGATGGTCCGGCTGGTGGACGACGTGCTGCGCAGCCGCTTCGGGCAGCCCGCCGGCTTGGCGTCGCCCGCGGTGACGGTGGCCGACCCGGCGGTCGGCACGGGGACGTTCCCGCTCGGCGTGCTGGCCCGCATCGCGGCGACGGTCGCGGCCGACGAGGGGGAGGGCGCCGTGGCCGGCGCCGTCGAGGCGGCGGTCAAGCGGCTCGTCGCTTTCGAGATGCAACTCGGGCCGTTCGCCGTCGCCCAGCTCCGCATTTTCGCCGAACTCATCCACCTCATCGGCAAGGCGCCGGCCGCGGCCCCGCGCCTGTTCGTGACCGACACGCTCGGCAACCCGTACGTCGAGATGGAGATGCTCGGCTCGTGGTACGGCACCATCGCGGACTCGCGCCGGCAGGCCAACAAGATCAAGCGCGACGAGCCGATCACCGTCGTCATCGGCAACCCGCCGTACAAGGAAAAGGCCAAGGGGCGCGGCGGCTGGGTCGAGGCCGGCGACACCGCCCGCGGCAAGGCCGCCCCGCTCGACGCCTGGATGCCGCCGCGGGCGTGGGGCGTCGGGGCGCACGCCAAGCACCTCTACAACTTGTACGTCTTCTTCTGGCGGTGGGCGACATGGAAGGTGTTCGACCACGACCCCGACCACAACACCGGCGTCGTGTGCTTCATTACCGTGGCCGGCTTCCTCAACGGCGACGGCTTCCAGAAGATGCGCGACTACCTGCGCCGGGCCGCCGACGCCATTTGGGTCATCGACTGCACCCCGGAAGGCCACCAGCCCAACGCCCCGACGCGCATCTTCCAAGGCGTGCAGCAGCCCGTGTGCATCGTGCTGGTGTCGCGGTCCGCGCAGGCGACTTCCGCCACGCCGGCGGTCGTCCGGTACCAGGCCTTGCCCGAAAGCCCGCGCGAGGGCAAGTTCGCCGCCCTCAACCACCTGACGCTCGACGGCCCCGGCTGGGTTGACTGCCCCACCGACTGGCGCGCCCCGTTCCTGCCGGCCCTAACCGGCGCGTGGGCGACGTACCCCGCCCTCGAAGAACTGTTCGCCTACGATGGCTCCGGCGTCATGCCCGGCCGCACATGGGTCATCGCCCCAGACGCCGACTCCCTGCTCCGCCGCTGGAAGGCGCTCGTCACCGCGAAAGCCGAGCAGAAAGAAGACTTGTTCGTCCCGCATCTCCGCAACGACGTGCCCGGCGACAAGCACACGCGGAAAGTGGTGGCGAAAGCGCTGCCCGGCTATAAGCCGCGCCCGACGCCGATCGCCAACGAGCGCGGCGAGTGCGACCCGCCAGTGCGTTACGGCTTCCGCTCGTTTGACCGCCAGTGGATTATCCCGGACAACCGTGTCATCAATCAGCCCAACCCGGAACTGTGGCGGGCACACTCGGAGAAGCAGGTCTGCCTGACGGCAATTAATCGGACATCGCCGTCGGCAGGGCCGTCAATGACGATCACTGGATTGATTCCTGATCTCGACCACTACAACGCTCGCGGCGGTCGCGTCTTCCCGCTCTGGCGCAATAGCGCGGCCACCGAGGCGAATCTGCCGCCGAAGTTGCTCGGCTTCCTGGCGGACCTGTATCAAGCCCCGGTGCGCGCGGAAGACCTGATGGCGTACATCGCCGCCGTGGCCGCGCACCCGGCGTACACGGCACGCTTTCAGAATGATCTCGCGCAGCCCGGCCTGCGCATCCCGCTGACGGCCGACGGGAACCTCTTCGCCCAAGCGGTGGACCTCGGCCGCGCGGTCATCTGGCTGCACACGTTCGGCGAGCGCTTCGCGGACGCGAAGGCCGGCCGGCCGGCCCAGCCGCCGCGCCTGCCGAAGGAGCGGGCGCCGCGCATTCCCGCCGGCGGCGCCATCCCGCAAGACGCGGCCGCCATGCCGGACGAGATCGGGTATGATCCGACCAAGCAGCGGCTTCTCGTCGGCGCCGGGTACATTGACAACGTGCCAGCCGACGTGTGGGCATATGAAGTGTCGGGCAAGCATGTGCTGACGCAGTGGTTCAGCTACCGCAAGCGGGGCCGCGAGAAGCCGCCGATGGGCGACAAGCGGCCCCCGTCGGAGTTGTGCAAGATTCAGCCCGCGTCGTGGCCCGCGGAGTACACGACGGAACTGCTCAACGTCCTGCACGTCCTCGGCCGCCTCGTAGACTTGGAGCCGGCCCAGGCCGCGTTGCTGGAACAAATCGGCGCCGGCCCCACGATCTCGGGGGACGACTTGCGGGCCGCCGGCGCGCTAACCGTGCCGGACGCCTGGCGGAAGAAACTGGCAGGTGACGCCGAACCGTTGAGCCTGTTCCCGGCGGAGGCGTGACGCGGGCGAGATCCCGAACACCTCGCGCGTTAATCGGGATTGTGTAGCCGTCGGCTTCAGCCGACGTGAACCCGCTACCCACGAATGCCAAGAGGGCCGAGTCTTCGACGGTCCGACCCCGGGGGGCGAAGACTCTTGCCCAGTGGGGCGGGCCTCGAAGACTCGCCCGCCCGGCGGCCCTTGGGTGTCAGGTCCAAGACCGCCTCAAGGCGGGACTCCAACACGACCGCCTCGCGGCGGTTTTTTCACTTTGTCAGGCCACTTTTCAACCGCGACGCCCGTCAATGACGCGAGTGGCCGGCCGGGCGTATCCTGACTCTGGCGGCAACCGGCTTTCCGCCGCAGGAGACCGCCGTGCCGCCGCCCGCCAAGCCCGTGACGCCCGCCGCCGAAGTCGTTGAGACCGACGGGGGGTTGACCATTACCTACCGGCAGAAACGCGGGGCCGCCGGGCCGCCGGGGTGTTTCCTCGGCTGCTGGCTCGCGGGCTGGACGGTCGGGTGCGTCGTCTTGGTCGGCGTCGTCATCGCCGCGCCGCACGTCTTCCTGTTCCTGTTCGCCGTCCCGTTCTGGGCGGCGTGGGCGTTCGTCGCGTCTATGCTGGCGAACTCGCTGTTCGGCGTCGAACGGCTCACCGCGTCGGCCGACGGCGTCGGCTACGAGTACCGCGTCCTCCGCCCCGTGCGCCGGCGGTTCATCCCTCGCGCGGAAATCCTGCGCGTCCAACGGGTCCTCGCCTCCGACGACGAGGAAGCCGGCAAGGTGTTCGCCGTCGAAGTCCACACCACGGGCCGCCGACTGGTATTCGGGTCCGGGCTGGCCGAGGCCGAGTGCGCGTGGATGGCGTGGAAAATCGGCGCCGTGACGGCCCTTAGGCGAGCGGCAGGTCTTGATTTACCTGCCGCTCGGTTTGATCGTGATGTCGTACTTGCGAAGCGTCGGGGAACGCTCCAACCGCGCCTCGTAC
>JAYTTY010000088.1:0-2734 GCA_043744795.1 Zavarzinella sp.
CCCGGCTTCAGCCGGTCTTCGGGCCTGTCGCCCGCGAAAGCCCTCCAAGTCGGTTTCCAGTCGCCGCCGAAGACCGGCTGAAGCCGGGACTCCAACGAAACCAAAGCGGGCGCTCCTGCCCGGCGTCACGCCGCCAGGTTGGCGATGAGTTCCCGCGTCACGGTGTCAGTCGTGCCGTCGCCGCCCAGGTCGCGGGTGAGGCCGACGCCTTTTTCCAAGGTCTTGTGGACGCTGGCCTCGATGCGGGCGGCGGCCGCGCGCTCGCCGACGTGGTCGAGCATCATGGCCCCCGAGCGCAGGCAGGCGATCGGGTTGGCCAGCCCCTTGCCGGCGATGTCCGGGGCGCTGCCGTGGACCGCTTCGAAGACGGCGTACCGCGTGCCGAGGTTGGCGCCCGGCACCACGCCCAGCCCGCCGACGAGGCCGGCGCACAAGTCGCTGATGACGTCGCCGAACAGGTTCTCCATCACCAGCACGTCGAACTTCGTCGGGTCTTGCACGATCTCCAGGCAGACCGTGTCGATCAGCTTCTCTTCAAAGCCGATGAACGGGTACTCGTCGGCCACTTCGCGGGCGCACTTCAAAAACAGGCCGTCGCTCAGGCGCATTACGTCGGCCTTGTGGCAGAACGTGACCAAGTGCCGGCCTTGATTGCGGGACAGTTCAAAGGCGTAGCGCACGATCCGCTCGGCCGCCGTCCGCGTGATGATCCGCAGGCTCTCGATCACGCCGGGGATCACTTGGTGTTCCAGCCCGGCGTACAGGCCCTCAGTGTTTTCACGCACCACGATCAGGTCCACGTCCTCGAACGGCGTCTTCACGCCCGGCAATGTCTTCACGGGCCGCACGCTGGCGTACAGGTCCAGCCCTTGCCGCAGGCGGACGTTGATGCTGCGGTAGCCCTTGCCCACGGGCGTCGTACACGGCCCCTTGAGGGCGACGCGGTGCTTGCGGATCAGGTCGAGCGTCGAGTCCGGCAACGGCTCCCCGTACTGGGCCGCCGCGTCCAACCCGGCCGGGGCGAAGACCCAGTCGATCTTGACGCCGGTCGCCGCGATGACTTTTTTCACCGCGTCGGTCACTTCCGGCCCAATGCCGTCGCCGGGGATCAGGACTAGCTGCATCTGATGGCCTCCTAGCCCCAATGATAATGACTGATGGCCAATGACCAATGACCGGTCGCCGGCCAATTGTGAAGGTCTGCCAAATTGTCTGCCATTGCGCGCGACCGATTCGCCCCATTCCGGCGAGATTGCCCACTCCCGGCTAGCGGGCGCCAAGCGCGCAGACGACTCAACTGTAATGGCGCGTTGACGGAACCGCGACTTCCCATGAGGACACGTCCCGCGGCCAAGTGATCCTCCGACCATTCCATTTGGCCCCATGACCTTCAAGCCGGGCGGGGGAAACCGCCAAGAATTCACTTGCGGTGGTTCACGTCAACCGGGTACATTTGCTTGTGGAGGAAAGCCCGTGCCCGACACGCATCAAAAGCCGAAGCTCCTTGACCGACTCCGGGACGCCTGCCGCGTGCGGCACTACAGCATCCGGACGGAAGACGCCTATCACGACTGGGCGCGGCGGTTCATCCTGTTCCACAACAAGCGGCACCCGGCCGAGATGGGGGCCGCCGAGATCAACCAGTTCCTGACGCACCTGGCCGTCGTGGGGAACGTGGCGGCCAGCACGCAGAACCAAGCCTTCTCGGCGATCCTGTTTTTGTACCAGAAGGTGTTGGAAGCGGACCCGGGGGTGATCGCCGGCGCCGTGCGGGCGAACCGGCCGCGGCGGTTGCCCGTCGTGTTGAGCCGCGACGAGGTCCGGGCCGTCCTGGGGCAGATGGACGGGACGCCTCGGCTGATCGGCCTGCTGCTCTACGGCACGGGGATGCGTCTGCTGGAGTGCCTGCGGCTGCGGGTGAAGGACTTGGACTTCACCCTCCACCAAGTGACGGTGCGCGAGGGGAAGGGGAACAAGGACCGCCGGACGATGTTGCCGACGAGCGTCCACCGCGAGTTGATGGAACAGTTGCAGCGGGTCCGCGAACTGCACGACGAGGATTCGCGGCAGGGCTTCGGCGAGGTCTATTTGCCGCACGCCTTGGCGCGGAAATACCCGAACGCGGCCCGCGAATTGAAGTGGCAGTACGTGTTCCCCGCGGCCCGCTTCTCCGTTGACCCGCGGGGCGGCGGGAAGCGCCGGCACCACGCCCACGAGACGGCCGTCGGCCGGGCCGTGACGGCGGCCGTGCGGGCCAGCGGGATTGCGAAGAAGGCGAGTTCCCACACGTTCCGGCACTCGTTCGCGACGCACCTATTGGAGAGCGGCGCGGACATCCGGACGGTGCAAGAACTGCTCGGCCACGAGGACGTGAGCACGACGATGATTTACACGCACGTCCTCAACCGCGGGGCGACGGGGACGAAAAGCCCGCTCGACAGTTTATGACGGGACCTAAACCTTCGCAGGGTGCCGTTAGTGTGATAGACGGCGAAGCGAACCGACGTGTTGAAGTGGCATGAACTGACGGAAGATGAGATTCGGACATCGGTTGCGGAATTCCCGAATTGTTTTCGAGAATGTTGTACCGCCCGACAACGGTCGGTGATAGACTGCGAAGGTTCGCAGGCTAATAACAAGTTGAACTAAACCGCCCGGTGGCAGGTTCTGAACAGGCATTTCCCCGGCTGATTTTGGCCTTGCGCTTTTCCGGCTTCCCGGCATGATCCCCCCG
>JAYTTY010000089.1:0-2734 GCA_043744795.1 Zavarzinella sp.
GTCACCGACACGCGACGCCGGCGGACACGGGTGACGGCCGCGGGACGCGCTCCTCTCCGCAAAGCCTCCGCGTCGCGGCTTACACCGGGCGGGGCGGCCGAGGGAATGGGTGCCGGTTCCCCCTCTCCGCTTCGGAGAGGGGGTTAGGGGGTGAGGTTGCCTTTCGCGAGCGCGTCACCCCCCGAACGCCACCACGTCAATCTCGAACTTCAGGGCCGTCCCCAGGCAGTTGACGATCGTGCTGCGGGCCGGGTACGGCTCCCGGAAGTACTCGCGGTAGATGCGGTTGTACTCGGGGAGGTCGGCCGGGGCGTTGACGTAGCCCTTCACCTGCACGACGTGGGAGAAGTCGAGGCCGGCGGCGGCGAGGACGGCCCGGACGTTCTCCATCGACCGGCGCATCTCGCCTTCGAACGTGTCCGCCACGATCTTGCCGGCGGCGTCCACGCTCGCCTGCCCGGAGACGAACACGAACCCGCCGGCCTTGACGGCCTGGCTGAACGGGAGGGGGCCGACGGGGACCCCGGGGCCGGAGACGATGTGCGTCATGATTACCCGATCACTTTGTTGCGGCCGCCGCGCTTGGCGGCGTACATGTTTTCGTCGGCCCGGCGCATCAGCTCGCGCGGGGTGGCGGTGCCGTCCAGTTGGCAGTCGGCGACGCCGAGGCTGACGGTCAGCTTGAACACCTTGTCGTCGAACCGGAAGGTGTGGGCCTCGACCAGGGCGCGGACGCGCTCGGCGACCTGCAGGGCGTCGGGCAGGCCGGTCTCGATCAGGACGAGGGCGAACTCCTCGCCGCCGTACCGGGCGAACAAGTCCTCCCGGCGGACGACGCGCTTCACGCACGCGGCCATCTCGCGCAGGGTGAAGTCGCCGGCCAGGTGGCCGAGGTCGTCGTTCACCTGCTTGAAGCGGTCGATGTCGAACAGGAGCAGGGAGAGCGGCCGGTTGTGGCGGACCGTCCGCAGGACTTCCCGCTCCAGGAACTCGTCAAAGAAGCGCTTGTTGGAGATCTGCGTGAGGGCGTCGATGATCGTGAGGCGGTAGATTTCTTCGTGGTAGTCGGCCTCGACGTTGCCGCTGGCCAAGTACCGGAAGATGCAGTTGCCGACGCGCAGGTAGTCGCCGTCCCGCATGGGGATCGGCTCCCCCGGCAGGGACTGGCGGTCGTTGACGTAACTGCCGTTGGTGGACTGCATGTCGAGGACGTAGTATTCCTCGCCGATCTTTTCGAGGCGGACGTGGCGGCGGGAGACGGACGTGTCCAGCACGCGGATGTCGCAGTCGTCGCCGCGGCCGATGATGATGGGCTTGTCCGTCAGGACGTGCCGCATCCCCATCGACGGCCCGGTCGGGTAGATGTGCACAAGGCACGCGTCCCGGTTGGACGAAACGGGGCCGGTGCCCTTGCGGATGATTGTGTCAATCATCTTTTCCATGAGAGACGCCGTCGTGCGGTCGGGAACGGGCGCCGCGGCAAGCCCGGCGAGGGGCGGCTCGCGGGGGGCTTGGGCGGTTCGCCCAGTGGCCGATCTTACATAAAAATTACCCCAAGCGTAGGACAGAAATCCCGAAATGCGGCCGCCGTCCCGCGGCGGCCGCCCGTTTTTTTCCCCGCCCGGCCCCCGGCGGGGCATTCCCCGAAGTTTTCGCTTGACCCGGGGACGGGCGGCCGGTATTACTCCCCTCCACGCCACGGATTTGGCGGCGTTTGGGACAAGGATGTCCTTTTATGTTTTCGCGGGTCCGCACCGTCGGGGCGACACTCCTGCTCCCGCTGCTGGCTGGCTGCTTCACGGCGGACGCCGTGCGGGGCCGGTGGGCGGACCGCCTGCAACTCTTCCACTCCCAGCCCGATTCGGACAGCGCCCACGTCGAGTATGTGGTGATCGAGCGCGCCGCCGGGGACGAGGCCGTCAACCGCCGCGTGTGGGACCGCATCGACGAGCAGGTGCTGCCGTCCGAGGCGCGCGACATTCTGAAAGACAACGGCCTGCGCGCCGGGACCGTCAGCGCCACGACGCCCGGCCCGCTCCGCGGCCTGATCGCCGACCCGCGCACGGAGCGCGGCCACCGCTTCCGCAGCTTCCACGCCGACAAGCCGATCTCGCTGGTCATGGGCCAGCCCGCCGCCAAGGCCGACTTCACGTTCACGGCCGGCGCCCGGCCGGCGGTCAAGTTCACCCACGACGACGCCCAACTCGGCTTCCAGCTTTCGGTGCGGCCGGGCAAGGACGGCGGCGTGCTGCTGAAATGCGTCCCCGAGGGGAAGTACCGCGACCCGAAGCCGTTCTCCACGGACCTGACCACCGACCGCGAATTCTCGGCCGACCAGTTTACGGACGGCGCCTTCGAACTCCCGCTCGGCCCGGCCGAGTACTTGGTGATCGGCACGGACGTGTACTGGGAAAGGACCTTCGGCCACGCGGCCTGCGTCGGCCAGACGGACGAGCGGAAAGTGCAGCGCCTCTTGGTGATTCGGGCCGGCCAACCCAAGGCCGAACACGCCACCCCGCCCCTGTTAAACGGCCAAGCCGACACGACGGGGGCGCCCCCGCTGGCCTCGCAGGCGAGCGTGATCCGGGCATCTGGGCGAGAATGAAAAGCTGTTTTGGTTTTCGGCCTGAAGGGCCGCTTATACCTCACACGATCAATAATGGCACATTTTCAAACGTCTGGAATTTCGGCGTCAGCAGGGTAGCCAGCGCAGCTTTGTGTTTGGTTGACAGCT
>JAYTTY010000090.1:0-2722 GCA_043744795.1 Zavarzinella sp.
CCACCGCTACGCCGGTCCCACCGCTACGCCGGTCCCACCGCTACGCCGGTCCCACCGCTACGCCGGTCCCACCGCTACGCCGGTCCCACCGCTATGCCGATATGAACTCCGCTCGAAGCACATGGCCGTTTTGGTTTTCAGCCCCAACGGGGCGGCCGGTTGTAGCCAGCCCCGGGAGGGGCTGGGATATTGCCCCTTCAACGACCAAGCCCTGAAGGGGCGGCCGGAACTGCGTCCCAGTTTCGGCCGCCCCTTCAGGGCTTGAAAACATTTTTGGCCCGATGTTCCAGGCCCTCCCGGGCCTGGCTACGAGCGGACGCCCCGTTGGGGCTGAAAACCAAAACCAAAACCAAAATCAAAACGAAATCCCTCACTCGCTCCGCGCCCGCTTGAACCGGATCAGACACCCCCGCGGCGCCGTCTCCGCCTTCGGCGGCGCCTTGCCGGCCAACACGGCATCGACGGCGGCTTCCAGGTACTTGTCCTTCACGTCGGCCACGTTGGTCTTGTCGTCCATCGACCCCATGTAGGCGATTTTGCGGTCCTTCGTCAGCACGAAGAACTCCGGCGTGTGGGTGGCGCCGTAGTCCTTGGCGATCTGTTGCGACTCGTCGTACAGGTAGGGGAAGGTGAACTTCTTCTTGGCCGCCTTCTTCTTCATGGCGTCCAACTTGTCCTCGGCGATCACGTTCACGTTGACGGCCACGACGGCGGCCTTGTCCTTGTACGCGTCGACGAACGCGACGATGCGGTCCTCGTACTCTTCCGAGCAGGCGCAACTGTTGCAGGTGAAGATCAGCACGACGAGGTCGCGGTCCTTGAGGTCCGCGAGCGCGTGCATTTTACCGTCCACGCCGGGCAGGTTCTTCCACGCCGGGGCGGCGTCCCCGGCCGACAGCTTCTTGTTGAACTCCCCGGCCGTCACGGGGCCGACGAGACAGACGGCCAACACACCCGCAAGCAATCGCATGGCGACGAACCCCTTGGCGCCCGAGGTAGAATGGGGCGATTCGCCTTAGTTTAACGCGGAATACGGCAAAGTCGAAAGCCATTCACCACAAAGGCACAAAGGCTGACAAAGACGCACAAAGAAGACGAGAGAAAATCTTCTTCCGTCTTCTTTGTGCGTCTTTGTGTGACCTTTGTGCCTTTGTGGTGAGTCTTGGTTTTCAGTACCGCCAGATGAAGTCCAGGCCCAGGCGGAACTGCATCAGGTCGCGGGTGCCGAAGAGCGGGAACTCGGCGGAGAGGCCGAACTGCATCGCCTGCGTCAGGTTGAACCGGAAGCCGGGGGCGACGCTCAGGTAGTTGCGGCCGCTGACCGGGGAGCCGACGTTGGCGAGGTCGCGCCCCTCGAACCCCAAGAAGGGCCGCTGCTGGCCATTCTTCGTGTAGTGGAACCACGACATCTCGACGACCGGGAAGAAGCGGTGGCCGTCGAGCAGGTCGAAGCTCAGTTGGGCGGTGTCGTACAGGTAGTCGCTGCGCAGGTCGTTGCGGCCGAACGAGTAGCCCGCGGTGTTCTGCATCGTGAACGTCCCGGCCTGCGTCTTCCACAGCCGGGTGCCGTAACTGAAGTACGGGACGAGGGACAAACTGCCCGTGTCCTGATAGACGTTGGCGCCGCCGAACGGCATCTGGAACATCAGGCCGGCCGTGCCGATGGTGTGCGTCTCGGCGTCGCGCCAGAAGGCGAACTTCGGGGAGATCCAAATCTCGGAGAAGCCGGTCGCCGAGGCGAGCGGCGACCCGTCGCCGGGGTTGAACATGTTGCCCCCCAGCCTGTTCAACACGACCGAGAAGCGTTCCGTGAAGGCCAAGCGCGCCTGCAACCCGAAGAACTCGGTGTTGCCGCCGCGGTACAGGGGCTGTGTCTTGGGGATGGTCTGGTAGATGAAGAGCGGCCGCAATTCCGTCAGCGAGCGCGGGTCTTCGGCGAGCATCGGGTTCGAGATGGGGGAGACGAAGTCTTGGAAGAGCCGATCACTTTCGAACGCGAGCCGGTCCTTGTCCTTGTCCCCCCACTCCCGCACCTCGTCGCGCAGGCCGCGCGTGTTGTCGTCCCACCACCCGCCGAGGCGGCCGCGGCCCTCGTCGTCGCGGTTGTAGTTCATCAGTTTGGCGTCCTGGTCGCGCAGGCGGGCGGCCCGGTCGTCGCGCGCCTCGGCGGCCCGCGTCCGGCTCGCCGTCTCGGCCGGGGTGCGGCGGCGGCCCCTGTCACTGTCGGGGTCGGCGTCCTTGTCCCGGCCGGTCAGCGTGGCGCCCTTCTTGCGCGGCGTGCCCCAGTTGAACCGCTCCGCGTCGTCGGCGTCGGCCGGCCCTTTGCCGACTTCCGCGCTGCTGAGGACGCCAAGTCGGGCCGAGGGCTGCGCCGCGTCGTCCCAGAAATCGGCCCCGGCGGCGCGGATGATCGGCGGGGCGACCGGCGCGCCGAGCTTCGCGGCCGGCGTCTGTGCCCACGCGGACACCCCCGCCAACAGCAGCCCGATAACGCTCGCCTGTCTCACGGCCCCGCCCTCCGCGACCCGGACGAGACCGGATCAACCGTTGTCATCGGTTTTCATGGGGCGAGTGGTTTAATCGGAATAGGGAGAACCCGTTTAGCCGCGACGCGGAGTCTTCGGAGCGGAGCGAGGCCTGACGCCCAATTTTCGCCCCCCCGTCTCGCTTGCGTTCGCTTGAAGGAAGTTCGCGCTCCGCTCCGAAGACTCCGCGTCGCGGC
>JAYTTY010000091.1:0-10585 GCA_043744795.1 Zavarzinella sp.
GGCCTGACGGCCCTCGGCTCGTTTCAGAAGCGATGCCTTCTCGCCGCGGCGAACAAATCAAGATCGCTCCCCCGTTTCGCATAAAATTGGCCCTGTCGCCGCACGCCGCTCATCCGGACAGGACACCCCCCATGCTTCGCACAATCACCTTGCTGACGCTGGTCCTCGTCCCGTCGCTCCTGGCGGCCGAGCCGGCAATGCCGGACTTCAAGCAGTGGCGGGCGGCGTGCGCCAAGTTGCCGGCGAACCGGGACCTCAAGGGGCAACCGCCGGACAACAAGGTGTTGCCGTTGCCGGCGTTTACCGACTTCGAACTGGCGTTGGACGGCTTTCTGCGCGGCGAGCGCGAGGGGCCGCTCGGCGACGGGAAGACGTGGGTCGGCAAAGGCCCGGACGCCAAGCTGTTCTTCGACGCGACCCGCAGTTGGTACGGCGGGGACGAGATTCCGTTTCAGCCGTTCGCGGCGAAGTTGGTGTTGCCCGACGACGCCGTGGCGATTGTGATGGGGGATTTGCACGGTGACGTGCGCTCGTTGATGGGCGTGCTGGACGAGTTGAACCAGCGTGAAATCCTGGACGGGTTTAAGATCCGCGGGCCGAAGCACCATTTCCTTTTTTTGGGCGACTTCACCGACCGCGGGGCGTACGGCGTCGAGGTGTTGTACACGCTGTTCCGGCTCAAGGCGGCCAACCCGGACAGGGTCCGCCTCACCCGCGGGAACCATGAGGATTTCAACATCGTGTCGCGGTACGGGTTCCTCGCCGAACTTCAGGCCAAGTACGGCCGCACCGCCAACATCACCAAGGTCATGCGGGCGTTCGACCTGTTGCCCGTCGTGTATTACGTCGGCACTGGGGCCGATGTTTTGCAAATGAACCACGGCGGCATGGAGCCGGGTGTTTTGACGACATTCGGCGGCTACATCACCAAGCGCTTGATTATTGGCTTGGGGGAGGTGACGGTTCGCAGCCCTCCGGTCTTGGTTTTCGGCCTGAAGGGCCGTTTAACATAGCCCAGCCCGAAAGGGCTGGGAACAGTGCGAGAAATGGTTCTGCGGTCTGAAGGACCGATTAAGGCGTCGGCCCTCGCAGACCTTCGACCGATAAGCGGTCCTTCAGACCGCAGACGATCTATGGCCCGAAACCCAGCCCTTTCGGGCTGGGCTATGTTAAACGGCCCTTCAGGCCGAAAACTAAGACCGGCTGAAGCCGGGACTCCAACGAAGACAAGACACCTTGACTGCAGGCCCGCGATTGTGAACTCCAAAACGCCCTCGCGCCTTCCCTTTCGTCGTCGCCGGAGTACAATCATACCTTTCTTCTCGCGGGCGGCCCTTGGGCCGCAGGTCCCACGGTGACTGACTCCCTTTCGACCCCGCTCAAGGTCGGCTTCCTCGGGGCCGGGCAGATGGCCACGGCGTTGGCCAAGGGCTGGCTCGACGCCGGCTTGGTCACGGCCGCCACGCTGCGGGCCAGCGACCCGTTCCCGGCGGCGCGGGAGCGGTTCCGCGCGGCGACCGGCGGGGCGGTGACGGCCGACAACCATGAGGTCGTCAAGAACTCGCGCGTCCTCGTCCTCGCCGTCAAGCCGCAGATGATGGCCCCCCTCCTCGCGGAGATCAGCGGGGAGATTCAGGAGTCGCACGTCGTCATTTCCATCGCGGCCGGGGTCACGCTCAAGAAACTGGCCGACGGGCTGCTGGCGAACCACCGGCTCGTCCGCGTGATGCCGAATACGCCGTGCTTGCTCGGGGCCAGCGCCGCCGGGTTCGCCGTCGGGCCGGGGGCCAAGCCGGAAGACTCGGCCCTCGTGGAGCGGTTGTTCAACGCCGTCGGCAAGGCGTTCGCGGTTCCCGAATATCAACTGGACGCCGTCACCGGCCTGTCCGGCAGCGGGCCGGCGTTCGTGTACGTGATGATTGAAGCAATGGCCGACGGCGGCGTGCGCATGGGCCTGCCGCGGGACGTGGCCCAGACGCTGGCGGCCCAGACGGTGTTGGGGGCGGCCCGCATGGTGTTGGAAACCGGCCAGCACCCCGGCCAGTTGAAGGACGCCGTCACCAGCCCCGGCGGCACGACCATCGCCGGCCTGCACGCGCTGGAGCGCGGCGGGATGCGGGCGGCGGTGATGGACGCCGTGGAAGCGGCGACGAAGCGGGCGACGGAACTCGGCGGCAAGTAACGGGAAGAACGCATGTCGAAGGAATTGGTGCTGATCGTCGATTTCGGCTCGCAGTACGCCCAACTGATCGCCCGGCGCGTGCGGGAACTGAACGTCTTCTGCCAGATCGTCCGGCACGACCTGCCGGCCAGCCGGTTCGCGGAACTGAAGCCGAAGGGCATCATCTTTTCCGGCGGGCCGTCGTCCGTGTACGACGACAAGGCCCCGACCATCGACCCCGGCATCTTCGCGCTCGACATCCCCATCCTCGGCATCTGCTACGGGCTGCAACTCGCCTGCAAGCTCATGGGCGGCGACGTGGCGAAGGCCGAACACCGCGAGTATGGCCGAG
The DNA here is from genome assembly GCA_043744795.1 of Zavarzinella sp. Taxonomy (GTDB): domain Bacteria; phylum Planctomycetota; class Planctomycetia; order Gemmatales; family Gemmataceae; genus Zavarzinella. The sequence goes on from JAYTTY010000091.1 coordinate 2,514, forward strand.
CGCCGATCCACATCAGTAACCCGGACAAGTTGCTGGCCGGCGTGCCGAAGGAAACCATCGTCTGGATGAGCCACGGCGACCAAGTCCGCAGCGTGGACGGGCAATTCGAGACGCTCGCCTTCACGGACACTTGCCCGCTGGCGGCCGTGAAGCACAAGACGAAGCCGTTCTACGGGATCCAATTCCACCCGGAGGTTAGCCACACGCCGGAGGGGGGCCGCATTTTGCGGAACTTCCTGCACGACGTGTGCGGGTGCGAAGGTCTGTGGCGGATGACGACGTTCATCGAAAAAGCCGTCGCCGACATGAAGGCTAAGATCGGCGACAAGCGCGTCATCTGCGGCCTGTCCGGCGGCGTGGACTCGTCCGTCGTCGCGGCCCTCTTGCTCAAGGCCGTCGGCTCGCAAGTCGCGTGCATCTTCGTGGACAACGGCCTGCTCCGCGAGGGCGAGGCCGACAGCGTCCGGCACACCTTCCGCGACTGGTTCCACGCCGACCTGCACGTCGCCGACGCGGCCGACCGCTTCCTCGGCGCCCTCACCGGCGTGGCCGACCCGCAGGAGAAGCGGAAGATTATCGGCCGCGAGTTCATCGAGGTCTTCAAGCACGAGGCCAAGTCGATCCCCGGCGCCAAGTTCCTCGCCCAGGGGACGCTCTACCCGGACGTGATCGAGAGCGGCGGCGCCGTGGACGGCCCGGCCGCGACGATCAAGGCCCACCACAACGTCGGCGGCCTGCCCAAGGAACTCGGCTTCGACTTGGTCGAACCGCTCCGCGACCTGTTCAAGGACGAGGTGCGCAAGCTCGGCACCGAACTCGGCCTGCCCGACGCCGTCGTCTGGCGCCACCCGTTCCCCGGCCCCGGCCTCTCGGTTCGCTGCCTCGGCGAGGTGACGAAGCCCAAGCTCGACATCCTGCGCAAGTGCGACGTGATCTTCCTGGAAGAACTGCAAGCTGCCGGCTGGTACCGCAAGACCGGCCAGGCCTTCGCGGTGATCCTGCCCGTCCGCAGCGTCGGCGTGATGGGGGACGAGCGCACCTACGACAGCGTCGTCGCCCTGCGCTGCGTGGACACCAGCGACTTCATGACCGCCGACTGGACCCGCCTGCCGACGGACTTGCTCGCAAGAGTCTCGACGCGGATCATCAACGAAGTCCGCGGCGTCAACCGCGTCGTGTACGACATTAGCAGCAAGCCGCCGGCGACCATCGAATGGGAGTGACCGCCTACGAATCCCGCCGACACTCAATAATCTGTCCCCATGACCCACACCCCCGTATCGCTGCTGGAGCGGCTGTGCCGGGAGCCGGACGAGCCGCATTGGCAGCGGTTCGTGGCGGTGTTTACGCCCGTGTTGCTGCGGTGGGGGAACCGGCTGGGTGTGCCGGCGGCGGACGCCGAAGACTTGTTGCAGGAAGTCTACACCATCCTGTTCCGCTAAACTGCCGGAGTTCCGCTACGACGCGTCGAAGAGTTTCCGGGCGTGGCTGTGGACGGTATTTCACCGGCAGACCCTTGCGTGGCGGAAGCGGCAGACGCGCGACTTTGCCCTTTCGGTAAAACAACTGGAAGAACTCGCGTCGCCCGACAGCGTCGCGGAGGCGACCGAGGCCGAATACCGGCGGTACGTGATCGACCGCGTCTTGCAGGTCGTGAAGACGGACTTCCCCGAGCAGACGTGGCTGATTTTCTGGCAGGTGACGGTGGATAGCCGACCGGGGGTCGAGGTGGCCAAGCGCTTCGGCGTGACGCCCAACGCGGTCTATCTGGCCCGCGGCCGCGTGCTGGCCCGCTTACGGCAAGAAATGGCCGGGTTGGACACTTGACTTGGACATGTGGAAGCGTTGATCCAAGGGCGTGGGGTGCGGAGCATTGTCGCTTTTCGCTCCGCGAAAAGTCTTGGCCCCCCATTGGTGACAGGCGCATCGGGCGGGGCGTGTTACTTTTCGCGGAGCGAAAAGCGACGATGCTCGCGCCCGGCTCATTGTTTCCGCTTACTCTTGCGCATTTTCGGGACAGGTTCGGCCGATCGAGCCTCTACTCTTTGCTGGATCACACGGACTCGTCCTCTTTTCGGGGTCTTTCCCATGCCGACGCCACGGTCGCACGCGGATGTCGAACTGCTCGCCAAGCTCGTCCTCGGCCAACTGCCCGTCGATGAGGCGGAACGGCTCGCGGTCGAGTATGCGGACGATAGCCGGTTGGCGGAACTGGCCGAGGCGGTTGCCAACAGCAACGACACGCTGCTCGACTCCCTGCGCAACCACCAGACGATGGACGACGCCAACGCCGATCGCCTCGTCGGCCGGCTGATCGCCCGGCTGAAAGGTTCGGACGCCTCGAAGTCTGACGCGTCAAAGCTGGCTGATCCCTTTGGCGAGACGGGCGGGTACGTGTCGCACACGGCCGTTGAGGCCCCGATGCCGGAGAAGCTCGAATACTTCAAAATCCTGAAGGTTCTGGGCCAAGGCGGCATGGGGACGGTCTACCTGGCCGACGACACGCGGCTGGGCCGCAAGGTCGCCCTGAAGACGCTCAAGCGGGAACTGGCGGCCAACCCGTCGGCCAAGGACCGCTTCCTGCGCGAAGCCCGCAGCGCCGCCCGCCTCGACCACGACCACATCATCCCCATCTATTACGTCGGCGAGGGGGACGGCACGCCGTTCCTCGCCATGCCGTTCCTGAAGGGCGAGCCGCTCGACGACCGCCTCAAGCGCGAGGGCGCCGGCGACACGGACCCGGCCAACCAGTTCGCGCGGGCCGCCGGCCAGCGCAAGCCGCTGCCGCTCCCCGAGGCGCTGCGCATCGCCAGTGAAGTCGCGTTGGGCTTGGCGGTAGCGCACGCCCAAGGGCTGATCCACCGGGACATCAAGCCGGCCAACGTGTGGCTGGAGTCCCCGAAGGGCCGGGCGAAGATTCTCGACTTCGGTCTGGCCCGCAGTCAGGACGAGGCGGTCAATCTCACCGCCAGCGGGGCCATCTTGGGGACGCCGGCCTACATGGCCCCGGAGCAGGCGCGCGGCAAGCCGATCGACGCCCGCGCCGACTTGTTCAGCTTGGGCGTGATGCTGTACGAGATGGTGACGGGCCAGCGGCCCTTCACCGGCGGCGACACGATGGCCATTCTCACGAGTTTGGCGCTCGACGACCCGACGCCGCCGAACCAACTCAACCCGGCCATCTCGAAAGAGCTTTCCGACCTGATTCTGAAACTGTTGGAAAAGGCCCCCGAGAAGCGGCCGGCCGACGCCGGGACCGTGGCCGAAGCCTTGGTCGCCTTGCAGATGCGGACTTCGCGGCCGATCGTGGAGGCGATGCCGTCCTCGTCCCCGCCGTCGGCCACGGCCATCGACCCGTGGGGCGGGCTGGACGAGGAGGCCCCGGCCGCGCCGCCGGTGGTGAGTCGATCCAAGCCGGCCAAGCAATCCGTCAAGACGGAGCGCCCCGTTCCGCGCGCCAAGAAGGCCGTGGCCGCCGAGCCGAGTGAGCCGCGGCGCGGCAACGGTCTCAAACTGGTGATCGCGGCGGCGGCTCTCTTCCTGATCGGCGGCGGGTTCGCGGCCTACAAACTCGTGTTCGAGACGAAGGACGGCACGCTCACCGTGGAAGTCGACGGCGACGCGGATGTGCGGTTCAAGAACGGCGAACTGAAAATCTACGACGCGGACGGGAAGGAAAAGTACACGCTGAAGCCCGGCCAGCGCAGCCAAGCGGTGTCGCCCGGCAGTTACAAGGTCGCGGTCCTCAGCGCCGACGGCGTGAAGCTGGAGACCGATAAGTTTGAGATGACGAAGGCCGGCAAGGTGACGCTGCGCGTGACGGCCTACGGGCCGGCGGTGGCGAAGAAGAATGTGCCGAACGTTGATCTCGCGAACGATCCCGTTCGGCGCGCCGCGGAGTGGGTCTGCGCCGTCGGGAACGGGGACACCTATGTGTACGTCAAAACGGACGACCGCCCGAATGCCGCGATGGTCAGTAAAGTCGAACAGCTCCCGCCCGGCAAATTGACCATTCAGCAGGTCACCCTCACCAATCTCCCCGTCGGCCGCCCGTTGCCGCCCGAGTTGCTCAACGGACTGCGTTCGTTGCCGGCGCTCAGACTCGACGGAGAATGGGTGACCGATGATGTACTCGACCAACTTCGGGCGTTGCCCGCCTTAGAACGGCTTGGCATTCAGGCGGCGCCGCGTCTCACGGACAAGGGGCTGGCGCATCTGCCGGCCGTCGGCAAATTGAAGGAATTGGGACTCTCTCGATGCCCGCTGATTACCGACCGCGGCGTCGAACATTTGACACACATTACGACACTCAGAGATGTGTCGGTCGGAAACTCGCTGCTTACCGACCAGAGCGCGGCACTTTTGGCGGGAATGCCGGAGTTAACGAGTGTGGGCCTCTCAACCGGTCAAATTGGAGACGAAGGTGTCAAGCAACTCAGCACCCTTCGGAAATTAACGGAACTTCACTTAGAGGGAACCCGTGTCACCGACGCGGAGCTTGCCCTTCTGAAATCAATGCCTCTGTCGTGGCTGGATGTCGCCTCGACGAAAGTTACCGATGCGGGACTCGATCATCTCAGGGGAATCCTGACATTGGTGCATCTCTACCTCGGACCCGACATTACCGACGCCGGGTTGGGCAAGCTGGTCGATCTTCCCGCTTTGGGCGACCTCCGGCTGGGAGGATGCAAACAAGTCGGTGATGTCGGACTGGAGCATTTGGCCAAGTGCAAACGGTTGACAGCCCTGTATCTCGACAAGACATCGGTCACCGCCGCCGGCGTCAAGAAACTCGCCGCGGCGCTGCCGCAGTGCACGATCATATGGGACGGCGGCACGATTGAGCCGTCGTCGGTGCCCCCCAGCGAGTGGGTTCAACTCTTCAACGGCAAGGACTTGGCCGGGTGGTACGTCCCCCCCAAGGGCGTCGGCAAGTGGAAGGTCGTGGACGGGGCCATTACGTGCGAGGGGGACGGCAGCTACCTGCACTCCGAGCGCGGCGACTTCGGCGATTTCCACCTGCGGGCTGAAGTCAAGATCAACGCCGCCGGCAACAGCGGCATTTATGTCCGGGCCAGTATGCCTGTCACCCCGGACGGGGATTACGAAGCGCAGATCACCAACTTGGCCAGTCAGCCGCACCAGACCGGCTCGCTGTACGGGCTGGTGAAAGTTTCGGAATCGCCGGTCCCGCCCGACACGTGGTTCACCCACGAAATCATCGTTCAGGGCAAGCGCATCCGCGTCCTGGTGAACGGCAAGACGACGGTGGACTACACGGAACCCCGGCCCGGCCTCCGCGCCGCAGGCCACCTCGCGTTGCAACACCTCGACGGAAATACCCGCGTGCAGTTCCGCAAGATCGAGATCAAAGAGGCCGCGGGGGCGTGGTTCGCCGAGCCCGCGGCGCCGGCCGCCGACCCCGTCCGCCGGGCGGCCGAGTGGGCGTTGTCGATTGGCGGAAACGTTCACCTCGAGGCGGGCGGCCAGTTGCATTTCGTCCAAGCGGCCAACGACCTGCCGCCGGGCCGTTTTTCCGTCCAAGCAATCGGGTTTCCGAAGACCGTCACCGACGACGACTTGGCGAGACTCGCGCCGCTGACGACGATCACCCGGCTCTACCTGCACCACCCGAAAATCACCGGGGCGGGCTTGGTGCACTTGCGGCCGCTGACAAATCTGGAGTTTCTGAACCTGAACACCAGTGCAGTGCGCGGGGCCGACCTGGCCCGCCTCAAGGACCTGCCGAAACTCCACACGTTGTTGCTGCAAGCTACGGCGGTGGGAAATGACGGGATGGCGACCCTCAAGGCGTTGGCCGCCCTGCGATGGCTGGACGTCGGCTTCACTGATGTCGGCGACGCCGACCTGGCCCACCTGAAGACGCGGTCCGATCTGGAAACATTGTCCCTGGCCGGGACCGCGGTCAGTGACGCCGGCCTGGCGCATTTGTCCGGCCTGAGCGGTCTCAGGTCCATGGACTTGAAGCGGACGAAAGTGACGGCCGCCGGCGTCAAGAAACTGGCCGCGGCGTTGCCGCAGTGCAAGATCGAGTGGGACGGCGGGGCGATCGAGCCGAAGAAGTGACGGCCCAAGTCACACGTTCCCGGCCGTCACATCCGCTTCCGTCTTGCCGGCGAGCGCCTTCTTCACGACGCCGTTCATGAGTAACTCGGCCAGCGGTGTCGTCACGCGGCCGAGGGTTATGACGGCATCCTGTAAAACGTCCGGTTCCGTGCCTTCGAGGGCGGCCAAGACGGCGGTGCGGGCGGCGGTCACGGCTTGCCGTTCGTCGGGCGTCAGGGCGTTGCCGACTTCGGCCAAGGCCTTGTCCGTGTGCTTCAAGTCGGCCTTTGCCTTGTTCTGGTACTCGATGAGGCGGCGGGCGGTGAAGTCCGCGTGGGCGTTGGCGACGCTGTCCATCACCAGATGATCCACCTCCGCGGTAGAGAGGCCGTGGGCGGCTTGCACGGTCACGCCGGCTTCTTGGCCGCTGCGTTTCTCCTTGGCGCTCACCGTCAACATGCCGTTCTCGTTGACCAGGAACGTCACGTCCACTTGCGGGAAGCCGGCCGGCATCGGCGGGATGCCGGAGAGTTTGAACTCCCCGAGCCACTTGCAGTCCGCGACCAGTTCACGTTCCCCCTGGTAGATGTTCAGCAGAATCGCCGTCTGCCCGTCGGCCGACGTGCTGTACCGCGTCGTCGCCCGGGCCGGGACGGTCGTGTTGCGGTGGATGACCTTGTCCATCACGCCGCCGAGCGTCTCCAGCCCGAGGGAGAGGGGGATTACGTCCAAGAGCAGCATGTGCCGCCGGCCGCCCGAGAGGATGTCGGCCTGCACGGCCGCCCCGAGGGCGACCACCTCGTCCGGGTTCAAGTCCGTGTGCGGGGTGCGGCCGAAGAACTCGCCGACGCGCTTCCGCACATAGGGAATCCGCGTGGACCCGCCGACCATCACCACGTCATTAACTTGCGCCTTCTTCACGTCCGCGTCCCGCAGGGCGTTGCGGCACTTCTCCAAGGCCCGGTCGATGTGCGGGGCGATCAGTTGCTCGAACTCGGCCCGCGAGAACGCCCGCCGATACCCCCCGACGGCGAACTCGGCCGACTCGGCGGAGGAGAGGGCGATCTTCACTTTCTCGGCCTGGTCCCGCAGTTCCTGCAATAGTTGCGGGTTGCGCACGGACAGATCGACGCCCATTTCGCGGGCGGCGACTTCCATGAGGGCGTGGTCGAAGTCGTCCCCGCCGAGGTAGGTGTCCCCGTTGGTGCTGAGAACTTTGAAGACCCCGTCGTCGATGCTCAGGACGGAGCAGTCGAACGTCCCGCCGCCGAGGTCGAAGACGGCCACGGTCCCGGTCTTCTGGCGGTCCAGCCCGTAGGCGAGGGCGGCGGCGGTCGGCTCGTTGACGATGCGCAGCACGTCCAGCCCGGCGATGCGGCCGGCGTCCCGCGTCGCCTGGCGCTGGCTGTCGTCGAAGTAGGCCGGCACGGTGATGACGGCCTTGGTCGGGTCGCCGGCCCGCCGCCGCACTTCGCGGAGGATCATCGCGGACAATTCTTCCGGCGAGTGTTCCCGCCCGCCGATGCGGACGTGCAACACTTTGCGGCCGTCGGCCATGTCCCGTTCCACAATCTGGTGCGGGAGAAGTTTCAAGTCTTTCCGCAGGTCGGCGAGCGTGCGGCCCATGAGCCGCTTGACGCTGAAAATAGTGTGGTCCGGGTCGCTCAGCGCCCGGTCGCGGGCGGCCGAACCGACCAGCACGGAGCCGTCGTCGTGGAAGCTGATGACGCTGGGGACGAGGGCGACGCCCGCGGCGTCCCGCACGACGGCCGGCTCGCCGTCTTGGACGTAGGCCGCGAGGCTAAACGTGGTGCCCAGATCAATGCCGACAACGGATGGGTTCATCCCATCAGTTTAGAAGGCGAAGACCTTTTTTAGCCACGGATCGAACACGGATAAAGGCAGAAGACGAAGAGAAGAACTTCACCACAGAGGACACAGAGAGCACAGAGGAAAGACGAGAAGAGAGAGGACATTCTTATAAATGCCTTTCCTCGGCTTTGGTT
>JAYTTY010000092.1:0-2709 GCA_043744795.1 Zavarzinella sp.
GGTCTTTCTTGAAGGCCAGACACGTCGGGCTGACGCCTCGACGCTCGCCGTTGGCAATCGGGTAGCGCTTGATGTCAGGAAGCCCGCGCTCCACTCCCAAAGCGTCGCGTCGCGGCTAAACGGGTTTTGTTTGAACTCCCTCCCCCCGGTCCGCACCATGTTCCGCACGCTCTTCGCAACGCTCTTCATCGCCTCCGCCCTCCACGCCCAAGACCTGCGCATCTACCCGCCGTCGGTCTCTCTCACCGGCCCGCGCGCCGTGCAGCAGTTGCTCGTCGCCGAGGTCCGTGGCGAACAGGTGACGGCCGACCGGACGGGCAAGGCGTCGTTCACGTCGTCGGCCCCGAGCGTCGCGGCCGTTTCCGCGCAGGGCGAAGTGACGCCGTTGGCGAACGGGGAAGCGACCATCACGGCCTCGGCGAACGGGAAAGTGGCCTCGGTAAAAGTGACCGTCGCCAAGGCGACCGACCGGGCGCCGCCGAGTTTCCGCAACGACGTGTTGCCGATCTTCACGCGGGCCGGGTGCAACTCCGGGGCGTGTCACGGGGCGCTGGCGGGGAAGGGGGGCTTCAAGCTCAGCCTGCGCGGCTACGACGGCGACACCGACCACTTCGTGATGACGCGGCAAGCCCTTTCCCGCCGCGTGGACGGCACGCGCCCGGAGAACAGTCTGCTGCTCTTGAAGGCGACGCGCATGGTGCCGCACGGCGGTGGGACGCGCGTCGAGAAGGGAAGTTGGCAGGCGGCCACGCTGCTCGAATGGGTCCGCGGCGGGGCGGCCGGACTTTCGGAAACGGACCCGAAGATCATGGCGCTGGAAGTGTTCCCCAAACACGCGGTCTTGAAGCCGAAGGACACGCTGCGGACCGTCGTGCGGGCCACCTACGCCGACGGCCGCGTGACGGACGTGACGCGGCTGGCCAAGTTCGTCAGCAGCGAGGCGACCGCCGCCGACGTGGCCGAGGACGGGGCTGTCACCGTCGGCGGATATGGCGAGGCGGCGATCAGCGCCATCTTCGGCAACCGCGTGGCGACGATGACCGTCACCGCCCCGTTCGCCAACACGGTGGACGAAAAGGTCTTCGCCGCGTCGCCCAAGAACAACTTCATTGATGAGCATGTGCTGCGAAAGTTGCGGGCATTGAACCTGCCGCCATCGCCGGTCTGCACGGACGCCGAGTTCATCCGCCGGCTATTCCTCGACGCCGCCGGGATATTGCCGACGCCGGAGGAAGTCTCGAAGTTCCTCGCGGACACGGCGCCGGACAAGCGGGCGAAGCTGATCGACGCCGTGCTCGAACGGCCCGAGTTCGTGGACTACTGGACGTACAAGTGGAGCGACGTGCTGCTGATCTCCACGCGCAAGCTGCCGCAGCCGGCGATGTGGGCGTTCTACCGCAGCGTGCGCCAAGCCGTCGCCGACAACAAGCCGTGGGACCAGTTCGCCAGCGACCTGCTGACCGCCAGCGGCAGTTCGCTGCACCAAGGCGGCGGCAACTTCTACGTCCTGCACAAGGACGTGGCCGACCTGACGGAATCGACGGCCGTCACCTTCCTCGGCACGTCCATCACCTGCGCCCGCTGCCACAACCACCCGCTCGAGAAATGGACGCAGGACCAGTACTGGCGGATGGCCAACCTGTTTAGCAGAGTCGGCCTCAAGAACGGCGAGCGGGCCGGCGAGGTGATCGTCCAGGCCAACGTCACCGGGGACGCGCTGCACCCGCGCCGGGGCGTCGCCATGCCGCCGACGCCGCTCGACGGCGAGGCGATGCCGCTCGACTCCGCGGACGACCGCCGCGCCCACTTCGTCAACTGGCTAACGGCCCCGAAGAACCCGTACTTCGCCAAGGCGTTGGTGAATCGCGTCTGGAAGAATTTCCTCGGCCGCGGCCTGGTCGAAGCCGAGGACGATTTGCGCGACACCAACCCGCCGACCAACCCCGAACTGTTCGACGCGCTGGCCGCCGAGTTCATCGACAAGAAGTACGACGTGAAGCACGTCACCCGCCTGATCCTGAACTCGGCCGCCTACCAGCGGTCCGCCAAGCCGACGCCCGGCAACGAGGGGGACGACCGCTTCTACTCCCGCTACCTGCTGCGGCGCATGTCGGCCGAGGTGATGTTGGACGCCCTGTCGCAAGTGACCAACGTGCCGACGCCGTTCAACCTGGTCTACACCGGCGTCGAGGGCGGCACCGCCGGGACCACCAACTACCCCGAAGGCGTGCGGGCGCTGCAACTCCCGGACAGCCGCGTCGCCTCCCAATTCCTCGACGCCTTCGGCCGCCCCGACCGCACGCAAACCTGCGCCTGCGAACGCCAGCAGGATTCCACGGTGAGCCAAGCCCTGATGCTGAACAACGGCCAACTGTTGAACGACAAGCTGCGCGGCCCCAAGTCCCGCGTGACCGGCTTACTGACCGCGAAGACCGACGACGCCGACGTGGTGAAACAGGTGTTCGCGTTGGCCCTAAGCCGACAACCGACCGCCGAGGAGTTGAAGAAACTGACCGCCGCGATGGGCGAGTATGACAACCGCCGCGAGGCGATCGAAGACGTCTTCTGGGCGGTGCTGACGGGGCGTGAGTTTGTGTTTAACCACTGATTTAGAAAGCATTTTTAGCCGCCAAGACGCCAAGGACGCCAAGAAGACCAAATCAAGATTTCGTTTTCCTCTTCTTGGCGTCCTTGGCGTCTTGGCGGCTA
>JAYTTY010000093.1:0-10575 GCA_043744795.1 Zavarzinella sp.
GTGGGTGAGGCTCGGCGAACCCCGGGAATTCGGGGGCCCCCCTTCCTCATTTCTTCCTCCCCGCCGCCTCCGTCAACAACTTCCCGAACTCCCGCGCGCTCCACAGTGACCGCCCGACGCCCCACGCCCCGTCCACGGCGAACGCCGGGTCCACGTCCGCGAAGATGAAGTCCTCCTGGTGCCGGCGGCTGCGGACGACGATTTCGCCGACCGGGTCCATGACGTAGCTGTCCCCGTAGGCGACGCTCTCTTTCGCAAAAGACGGGTCGATGCCGGGGGCCACGTTGTTGCCGCGGACAAAGTAGACGCGATTCTCGACGGCCCGCGCCGTGTGGTCGGCGCGGACGTGCATGAAGTGGCCGATGAGGCCCGCGGGGCCGATGGCGTTGTAGTGCGGGGCGAAGATGATTTTCGCCCCCTTGAGGGCCAGGATGCGGGCGGGTTCGATGAAGCCGCCGTCCGAGCAAATGATGACGCCGAACTTGACGCCCGCCCGCTCGAACACCGGGAACTCCCGCCCCTGCTTGTGGAACGGCATGTACGCCGAGCACTTGCTGTACGTGCCGAGGACGTGCCCCTTGTGGATGACCGCCGCCGTGTTGTACAGGTCTTTCCCGCGGAGTTCGTTGAACCCGACAATAAACGTGGCCTCGGCGGCCATCGTCTTCTCCAGCACCTTCATCATCTGCTTTGAGTCGAGCGCGAACGCTCCCTGCCGGGCCTGCTCCGCGGAGTCCGTGTACCCCGTCAGGTAACACTCCGGAAAGCTGACAACCTCCACCCGCTCCCGATCAGCCCGCTTCAACCCCTCGACCACCTTGGCGAGGTTGCCGTCGAAGTCGCCGAGCTTCGAGACGAGCTGGCAGTGGCCGATGCGCATGGGAACTCTCGGTGACTGTGCGGCGTCCGCAGTTGTTTAGCCGCGCGGGGCCGAGGCCACACGTCCGCGGCAATCACCCGCGGTGTAAGCCGCGACGCGGAGGCTTTGCGCAGAGGAGCGCGTCCGACGATTACCACCAATGGCCGGCGGTCGCCGACTTCGGAGACAGTCTTTGAACGCGCTCCTCTGCGCAAAGCCTCCGCGTCGCGGCTTACACCGCGGGTGGAATCGCCGGATCGGATTCTTGAGCCAGAGTGCCTTCGAGTCGCTCAACCTCTTGCTTCAAATGTGCGATCCGCACCCGCGTCCAAATATTGGGGTCGTCACGTCCGACATTTTCCAAGTAAGGCTTCAACAAGTCGCAGATGTGATCGTGCTTGAAGGCTCTCGCAAGCATGAACGGCGTGTCTCCCTCCGTCAGTGCATACAAGTCGGCGCCGTTGTCTGCCAAGAGTCGAACCGTTTCCGGGTCACCGGTAATGCACGCCTGGTGCAGTGGGGTGTATCCCCGGTCCCCACGCTTGTCGATTTCAATGCCCGCGTCGATCAGTAACTTGGCCCCGGCCACGTCGCCCCAGCCGGCGACGATGTGCAGGGCGTTGTCCCCGTCACTGCTGGACGCGTTGATGTCGCTGAAATCGAGTCCAAAATACATCGGCATCCCGCCGATCTTCTCCAGCAAGACGGCAAGTTCCGGTGACATCGTTAGGCCTCATGAGCGTGTGATCGACTCACGTCTTCGCCGCCTCGGCCAACGCCTACCCAAGCCGGGTGAAAGCCGGGGCGTGAGGCACACTTTCGCGGCCGCAACATACAATCTGTTTCGCGCCCGCGCCGGCCGGATCGCCCAAAATTGGCCGGATTTCGTCAAATCGGTCGCGCGCACACTGCCGTTGGCAAAATGGCAGAGACTGTCAAAAACCCCTGCATTTTCCGGCAAATATTGAATTGTGAAGGCCTGCCAACTCCGCCAAGTTGGCGAAGGTTGGCAGAGATAGACGAAAACGGCCGGTTTTCGCGCACGGCCGCAATCACTTTTTCTTCTTGGCGATCGCCGCCTGCATCGCCGTGCCCAAGTCGGCCGGGGTCGGGGCGACTTCGATGCCGGCGGCCTTGAGGGCTTTGATCTTGTCTTCGGCCGAGCCGGTGCCGCCGGAGATAATCGCCCCGGCGTGGCCCATGCGGCGGCCGGGCGGGGCCGTCACGCCGGCGATGAAGGCGGCGACCGGCTTCGTGACGTGCTTGGCGATGTACTCGGCCGCCCGCTCCTCGGCGTTGCCGCCGATCTCGCCGATCATCAGGATCGCCTCCGTGCCGGGGTCTTTCTCGAACAGTTCCAGCAAGTCGATCTGCGTCGTGCCGGGGATCGGGTCGCCGCCGATGCCGACGCAGGTGGACTGGCCGAGGCCCAACGCCGTGAGTTGGAACACGGCTTCGTAGGTCAGTGTGCCGGACCGGCTGATGAGGCCGACCGGGCCGGGCTTGTGGATGTAGCCCGGCATGATGCCGATCTTGCACTGGCCGGGCGTGATGACGCCGGGGCAGTTCGGCCCGATGAGCCGAGAGTTCGGCTTGGTCTTCAGGTAGCGCATCACCTTGGCCATGTCGAGGACGGGGATGCCCTCGGTGATGGCGATGATGACCTTGATGCCGGCGTCCGCGGCCTCCATGATGGCGGCGGCGGCGGCCGGCGGCGGGACGAAGATCATGCTGGCGTCGGCCCCGGTCTCGGCGACGGCCTCGGCGACCGTGTTGAAGATCGGGAATCCTTCCTTGACCGTGCCCCCCTTGCCGGGCGTGATGCCGCCGACCACTTGCGTCCCGTACTCCCGGCACTGGATGGCGTGAAACGTCCCGGCCTTGCCCAAGCCTTGGCAGATCACGCGGGTGTTTTTATCGACGAGAATGCTCATGTCAGTCCGGGGTCCGGGGTTGGGTATTTCTTCCGTCGGGTCGTCACGCCTTGGCGAAGTCATCGACGAGCCACTGGCCGGTCGCCTTGTCCTTCACCAGTTTCACCAAGTAAGTTTTCTTCTGGCCGCCGGCTTCGAGTTCGGCCGTCACCGTGGCCGTGTCCTTGTTGCCGGTCAACTCGGCCGCCGGGAGGGCGTAGCCGACAGTCTCGCCGCGCCACGCCCGCATTTTCTGGGTCACGAAGCCGACGTTGTAGGCGAAGCCGTTCTTCTTGTCCGTGTCGCTCGGCGCCTCGATGGAGGCCAGCCACTTCGGGTCCATTATTGCTTGGGCCTGCCGCAGGTCGCCGCCGAGCATGGTCTCCAGGAAGTTCCGGGCCGTGTCCGCCGCGGCGGCCAACTCGGGGTCGTCGGCCTTCGGCATCGGCCCGGCCAAGAAGCGGTCGGCCCGGTGCAGCCAATCGACCTTATAGCCGTTCGCCTCGCGGACGATGCGCAGGCTGAGCGCATCAACCTTCCCCGGCGTCTTGGCCCGGCCGCGCAGGACGGTGGCGTTGCCGAAACTCGTCTCCGTTACGTCTTCGACCGTCAACTTCTCGAACTTACTCAGCCAGTTCTTCACGTCGGTGTCGGCCTCTTCGGCCGTGGGCCGCGAGATCGACTTCTTGAAGGCGGCCGTCAAGTCGGCCGGCGTGGCCTTGCCCTCGCTGAGGGTTTTCAGGAACTCGTCGGCCTTCGCCCGGCCGGTCGGCCCCGCGGCCGGCCGGGCGAAGGCGTCTGCCGTCGGCGCCGCCGCTGTCGAGCGGAACGTCGCCGTCGCGTCTTTGCACCCAGCCGCCAGAATCAAGCCCAAACAGAGGCCGAGGCCCAATGTCAATCGCCGCATCATGCTGCTCCTCACGTTGACTGTCGCACACGGACGAGGGAGAGGGTTCGTCCTGGGTTGTCAGTCTAGTTCGCCGCCCGGGGCCGCCGGAACAAATCAATCACCGGACAGGAGAAGTCCGGGAGGACGCCGTTGCCGGTCAGGGTGTCCGTCTCGTCGAGCGTTTTTTCCAACTCGTCGGGCCGGATCACGCGGACGGTGCGGGCGTCCGGGTCCAGCACCCAGACGAGCTTGACGCCGCGGCCGAGGTACTGGTCAATCTTGTCGGCCATTTCACTCGGCCTGTTGGACGGCGACAAAATCTCCACGCACAACACAGGCACGACTTCGCAGGCGCGTGCCGACAGTTCGTCAGTTGTCAGTTCCCGGTCGAAGAACATCGCGTCCGGCCCGCGGATCGTGTCGTCCGAAAGCCACAGGGCGGCATCGGCGGTCGCTTCGCCCGGCTTGCCGGCGTCGAGGTAGTAACTGAGCGCCCGGCCCACCAGTGTGCTAACGACGCCGTGGAGCGGTCGCGGCAGAGACATTTCAATCACCTCGCCGCAGTCTAATTCGAACACCCGGCCCGCGTTCTCGGGCAGGTCGCACCACGCGAAGAATTCGGCCGCGGTCATCCTGCTGGTCGTCGTGGAAGTCATCCGCTCCTCCGATGTCAGTTCGCCGCCCCCGGCACCCGGAACAGGTCGGCCACCGGGCACGAGAAGTCCGGGAGGACGCCGTTGCCGGTCAGCGTGTCGGTCTCGTCCAATTCCTTCGGCAATTCGTTCAACTGGAACACCCGAACGGAGCGGGCGGCCGGGTCGATGAGCCACACCAGTCGCACTCCCCACCGCTGGTATTGCTCGACTTTGTCGTTCATTACCGACGGTCGGTTCGACGGCGACAGTACTTCGACGCACAGCGCGGGAGGGGTCCGCACATACGATTGCGGCATGGCAGCCAAGTCCGGCAGGCCTAAGAGTAGTATGACATCCGGGGCGAGCAGGGTGTCGTCGGAAAGGAACAGCCCGGTGTCGTTCGTACATAGTCGCCCGATTGGCTTAGTGGCCAGATAAAGCGTCAATGCACGGGCCACCAGCCAACAATAGGTGCCGTGGTGTTCCATCAAGGGCGGCACTTGTACGACCTCTCCGTGAAGAAATTCATAAAAATTCGCTTCGTTCTCCGGCAAATCCGACCACGCAAGGAATTCCGTCACGGTCATCCGCTCCGTCGCTGTCGCCGGCATGCGTCGTCCTCCTGATTACGCCTTCGCCGCGGCGGCGACGACCATCTTGGCCGCCTCCGTCAGGCCGGCGGCGGACTGGATCATGGGCAGTTCGGCCTTCACGCCGTTCAGGATTTCACGGGCCTTGTCCACGTTGGTCCCTTCGAGGCGGACCACCACGGGGACTTTGAAGCCCACTTCGCGGCCGGCCTTCACGAGGGCCTCGGCGATCAGGTCGCACTTGGCGATGCCGCCGAAGATGTTGACGAGGACGCCCTTCACCTTGTCGTCGGACAAGATGATGCGGAAGGCCTCGATGGCGGCCTCCGGGGTGACGCCGCCGCCCACGTCGAGGAAGTTGGCCGGGGAGCCGCCGTGGTACTTGATGATGTCCATCGTCCCCATCGCCAGCCCGGCCCCGTTGACGAGGCAGCCGATGTTGCCGTCGAGTTGGATGAAGTTCAAGTTGGCCTTGCCGGCCCGAATCTCGACGGGGTTCTCCTCGTCCAAGTCCCGCAGGGCGGCGATGTCCGGGTGGCGGAACATGGCGTTGTCGTCGAAGTCGATCTTGGCGTCGAGGACGACCACGTCCCCCTTCTTGGTGACGGCCAGCGGGTTGATCTCGGCGAGGCTTGCGTCCTTCTCCAGAAACACCTTGGACAGGGCGAGCATGATGGCCTCGACCTTGCCGACTTGGTCCCCGGTGAAGCCGAGGTCGGTCGCGACCTTGCGGGCTTGGGCCGGCTGAAGGCCGTCTTCCGGGCTGACGGGGACTTTGATGATCTTCTCCGGCGTGTCGTGGGCCACCTTCTCGATGTCCATGCCCCCTTCGGTGCTGGCCATCAAGACCGGCACACCGGATGCCCGGTCGAGGACCATCGCCAAGTAGTATTCCTTGGCCGGCTCGGCGTCGGCTTGGATGATGAGCGTCTTGATCGGCTGCCCTTCCGGCCCGGTCTGGATCGTGACCAGCGAGTGGCTTAACATCGCGGCGGCGACGGCCTTCGCCTTCTCCTTGGAGGAGACGAACTTCACGCCGCCGAGCTTGTCCGCGTAGCCCTTGAGCTGCCCGGCCCCGCGGCCGCCGGCGTGGATCTGGGCCTTGACCATCGCCCCGGCCCCGCCGAGCTGCTCGAACGCGGCGGCCGCCTCGTCCGGCGTGCGGACGACGATGTGCCGGGGCGTGTTCGCCCCGGCGGCCGCGAACAGTTCCTTGGCCTGGTACTCGTGGATCTTCAAAGGGGGACTCCGGCACGGATTTGGATAAGGAGTCGTTATAGGAGGGAAGAATCAAAAGGCATTCACCACAAAGGCACAAAGGTCACACAAAGGAACACAGAGAAGAGAGAAGAATTTCTTCCGTCTTCTTTGTGAAACTTTGTGTGACCTTTGTGCCTTTGTGGTGAATGCCTTTTAAGCAATCACGGCCGTGACCGCCTTGCCGGCCTTGTCCACGATACGGATGGGCCGTTTGGTCGGGGTCTCGTTTTCCTTGGCGTAGTCGATGCCGAGCAAGGTGCAGACGGTGGCGAGGAAGTCCATCGCGTTGGTCTTGCCGTCTTCCACCGTGCCGCCTTCCTTGTCCGTCTTGCCGTGGACGGTGCCGTGCTTGAGACCGGCCCCGAACATGGCGAGGCTCCACGCCTTCGGGAAGTGGTCGCGGCCCGGCTTGTCGCCGCGGGCGTTGATGTTCGGCGTGCGGCCGAAGTCGCCCATGACGACCACGAGCGTCGAGTCCAGCAGGCCGTGGTCCTTGAGGTCCTTCAGCAGGGCGGAGACGCCGCCGTCGAGTTTCGGCAACAGGTTGTCCTTGAGCCGGGCGAAGATGTCCTGGTGCGTGTCGAACCCGCCCAAGCCGACTTCCACGAACGGGACGCCGACTTCCATCAGCCGGCGGGCCATCAGCAGGCCTTGGCTGAAGTTGTCACTGGCGAACGCGGAGCGGGAGGCGGCCGGCTCGGCCGACAGGTCGAAGGCCTTGGCCTCCTTCGACTTCATCATGGTGACGGCCCGGGCGTAGGTCGTCTTGTGGTCGTTGATCGAGTCGGCTTGATAGTCGTGGTAGAACGCCGACTCGAGTTCTTGCAGCAGGCCGACGCGGGTGTCGAACTGGCCGCCGCCGACGAGGGCGGCCAAGTCCTTCACGCCGGCGGTCGGGTCGTTGACGAGCAGCGGCTGGTGCTTCGGCCCGAGGAAGCCGGCCCCGTAGCCGCGGTTGCCGATGGTGACGAAGTTCGGGATCGTGGCGTCGGCCCGGCCGATTTCCTTGGAAGCAATGGCCCCGATGGACGGGTACACCAAGCCGCCCTGCCCTTCGCGGTAGCCGGTGTGCAGGTTGTACTTGGCCCGCGAGTGGGCGCCCTCGGCCGTGCTCATGCCGCGGAGCAGCACGCCCTGGTTCATCCAGTTGGCCAGCTTCGGCAGGTGCTCGCTGATCTGGACGCCGGGGGCCGTGGTCTTGATCGGCTTGAAGTCGCCGGCGCCCTTGCTGTCGGGCTTCAGGTCCCACGTGTCCTTGTGACTCATGCCGCCGTCGAGCCACACGAGGATGCAGCGCTTGGCCTTGGCTTTCGGGTTGGCGGCGACCTCGCCGGCACGGGCCGCGAGGACGTTCATCCACCCGGAGAACGAGGCCCCGAACACGCCCATCGCCGAGAGCTTCGCGAAGTCGCGGCGGGTGGTCGAGGGCAAGGGATGATGGAACATGGTCGGTCGCCTTTGATGTTGAGTTCGGAGGGCGGTGTTCAAATGTCTCAGGCCAAGAACAACAGCATTTACTCACTTGCTCCCCCTTCCCGTCCTCGGGATGGGGGCCGGGGGGTTAGGTTGCCTTTCAGAACCGGCTCGCCGCGAAAGGCAACCTAACCCCCTAACCCCCTTCCCTAAAAGGGAAGGGGGAACCGATCCGGTCAGCGGTTCAGCGCGAATTCACTGGAGTTCAACAGCACCCACATCACGTCCGCGTAGACCTGGCGCGGGTCGGCCTGCTTGGCGATCAGGTCTTTCATCTTCTTCTGCTCGTCGGCGGTCGGCCGGCGGGACAACGTGCCGAGGTACAGTTTCTCGACGGCCTTGTCCGGGGTCGTCGTCGGGCGGGCCACTTCCGCGATGCGGTTGGCGGCGGCCGTCAAGCGGCCGCTGGCCATCAGCGGGCTGTTCATGAGCCGCAGGGCCTGCGGGATGCCGGCCTCGTAATCAGTCGGCTTGGCGTTGTCCGACCCCATAAAGAACAGGGCGAACTGGTCCCGTTGGCCGGCCGGGGCGCCCTTGACCATGACGGCCTTGTTCATGCCGTCCTTCTTGCCGGCGGCCGGTGCGCCGATGACGCTGATGAGGCTGTCGAACAGTTGCTCGGCGGTCAGCACCTTGATCCCCTGGTGGCTGAACATCGTCTTGTCGTCCCGGTTGTCGCCCGTCGGCTTACTGCTCCGCTGGTACGCCTGCGAGTTGCAGATGCCGCGGATGGTCTGCTTCACGTCGAAGCCGCCGGCCCCGAATTCCTTGGACAGGGCGGCCAACAGTTCCGGGTGCGTCGGGACGTTCTCTTCGCTCAGGTCGTCCACGGGGTTCACGAAGCCGCGGCCGAAGTATTGGCTCCACAGACGGTTCACGAACGCCTTGGCGAAGAACGGGTTTTGCGGGGTGCAAATCCACTGGGCGAGGGCCGGGCGGTACGGGTCGGCGCTGTTCAACTTCACCTGGTCGGCGCCGAGGTACTTCGGGGCCGTGCTCTTGGCCGCTTCGGGCAAGGCGTTGATCTTGCGGTTCACGCGGCCGTCTTCGCTCACCGAGATCGTGCCGCCGTCCTTGGCCGCCCGCGGGTTGCTGACGTTGACCTTGTAGAAGAACTGGGCGAGGCCCCAGTACTCGGCCTGCTTCCAGTGGGTGAACGGGTGGTTGTGGCACTGGGCGCACTGGATCTGCACGCCGAGGAAGAGCTTGCCGACGCTGTCGGTCATCTTGTCCACGCCGCGGTTGGCCATCGCGTAGCCGACGGCCCCGTTCTTGTCGTAGTCGCCGGTGGCCGTCATCAACTCGTAGGCCATCGTGTCCCAGTGCATGTTCTGGTTGAACTTCTCGGCCAGCCACTCCCGCATCGGGGCCTTGGCGACGAAGCGGTTGTCGGAGTCGATGGGGTACATCAGCGTGGCCCAGATGTCGGCCATGTGCTTGCCGTACTCCGGGGCGGCCAACAGTTCGTCGATCAGCTTGGCCCGCTTGTCCGGGGAGCGGTCGTCGAGGAAGGCCGCGGCCCGCTCGACGCTCGGGATGACCCCGGTGATGTCGAGGCTGACCCGGCGCAGGAATTCGGCGTCCGAGGTCTGCGAGGATGGCTGAATCTTGGCGCCTTGCAGTTGCTTGTCGATGCCCGAGTCGATCAGCTTGGCGAGGTCGGCCGTCGCCATCGGCTTCGCCGGGGCGGCCGGCGGCGTCTTGGCGATGACCACGGCCTTGCCGCCGTCCTTCGGCTCCGGCGGCTTCTCGGCCTCGGTCTTCTTCTTGGCTTCCAGCAGCTTCGCCAGCCGGGCCTTTTTCTTATCGGCCTTGGCGTCGCCGTCCGCGGCGTTCGTGGCGGCCGTCGAGACGAGCAGGCCGACGCCGATGGTCAACGTCAGACCGGCGAGGGTTTTTCGGATCCACATATACTCATCTCCGGGGCTGGATACCGAATGAAACACACCAGCTAAGGGAAAGTTTCACTCGGATTGGGCGGTCTGCCCAGCGAATTACCCAAATTCAGACGCCTGTGAGAGTTTAATGAGCGAAGATCGGACGGCTGGCGAAGTGGTGATCCGCGTCGGCGACCGCGAAGACGCCGCCGCCATTGCCGATTTTAACCGTCGCATGGCGTGGGAAACCGAGCAGAAGGTACTCGTTGGGGCGACCGTCTCCCGGGGCGTCAGCCGCGTGTTTGAAGATCCCAAGAAGGGTTTTTACCTCGTGGCCGAGACCGCCGGCGAAGTCGTCGGCCAACTCATGGTCACGTTCGAGTGGAGCGACTGGCGGGACGGCTGGTTCTGGTGGATCCAAAGCGTCTACGTGCGGGAAGACTGCCGCCGGCAAGGGTTTTTTCGCCGACTGATGAAGGCCGTGATCGACCGGGCCAAGGACGCCGGCGATGTCGTGGGAATCCGGCTCTACGTGGAGCGGGAAAATGCGAAGGCGCTGGCCACATATCGCGGCTTGGGGATGCATGACGCGGGGTATGCGGTGCAGGAGTTGATACTTCCGGGCGGGCGATGACAGTCAATCCAGCGAATACGACACGCCCGGAGCGTCCCGGTGATTTATCGCTGCCGCAGTTGTCAGTACGAAGAACCTCGGGGTTGCTTGCCAACAGTGACGTGCGGCATGTACCCGATGCTTCTAATGATCGTATCGTTGGGGATCATGATCGCGACCGTCCACGGGTTCAAGGCGTGTCTCGGCATCCCGCCTGCTCCGGCCGATCAGGCCGGTCCCCCGTGGTGGTTCTTTGTCATCTCGATCCCAGTGAGTTTTGCCCTCGCGCTGGGCGGGGCCGCGATTCTTGATGCCGTATTGACACGAATCGAATACGTGGTGTTCTTCCGGCGAAAGTGCCCCGTCTGCGGCGGCCGCCGGTGGTCGCGCGGCTTTACGCGCGGGTTCGGGTTGTAGGCCGATCCACATCCCGGGGCTCGCAAAGCCTCACCCGCGGGCTACAGTC
>JAYTTY010000094.1:0-2697 GCA_043744795.1 Zavarzinella sp.
CCCGACGTGTCTGGTTTTGGAGAAGAAGACACGCCGGGCTGACGCCTCGACGCTCGCCGTTGACAGACGCGAAGCTTTTGCCGGCGGGCGGCCCGCGCCCCGCTGCGCAAAGCCTCCGCGTCGCGGCGAAACGGGTTCTGATTCCCACGCAGGAGCATGTATGCCGGTTGACTTGGCCCCCCTCGGCATCACCGCCCACGCCGTCCACGCGAACGTGTCGCCGGCCGTGCTGGTCGAGATGGCTCTCGCCCGCGGCGAGGCGTCGCTGGCGGCCAACGGGGCGCTGGCGGCCTTCACCGGGGAGCGCACGGCCCGGTCGCCGAAGGACAAGTTCACCGCCCGCGAGCCGAGTACGGAAGCGAAGATCGACTGGGCGGCCAACCAGCCGATGGCCCCGGGACACTTCGACGCCTTGCTGCGGCAGGCCCGCGCGTACGCCTCCCGACAAACGCTGTTCGTGACGGACGCCGTCGCCTGCGCGGAGCCGGCCCACGCCCTGAAGGTGCGCGTCATTACGGAACACGCCTGGCAAGCGTTGTTCGCCCAAGACTTGTTCCGCCGCCTGCCTTCGGAAGAATTGGAACACTTCGCCCCCGATTGGGTCGTGTACTCGCTGCCCAATTTGCGCTTCGACCCCGCGGCGAACGGGCTGAAATCCCCCGTCGTGATCGCGGCCAGTTTCGACCGCCGCGAAGTGCTGATCGCCGGGACGCATTACGCGGGGGAGATCAAGAAGTCGATCTTCACGGTCCTCAACGGACTGTTGCCGTGGAAGGGCGTGCTGTCCATGCATTGCGCCGCCAACGTCGGGGCGGCGGGGGACACCGCGTTGTTCTTCGGCCTGTCCGGCACCGGCAAGACGACGCTCTCGGCCGACCCAGACCGCCGGCTGATCGGCGACGACGAGCACGGCTGGTCCGACATGGGCGTGTTCAACATCGAGGGGGGCTGTTACGCCAAGACCATCGACTTGTCGGAGGCGAAGGAGCCGCAAATCTTCCGGGCGATCCGCTTCGGCAGCGTGCTGGAGAACGTCCCGCTCGACAGTCGCACGCGGGAGCCGGACTACACAAGCCAGCGGTACACCGAGAACACGCGGGCGGCGTACCCGCTGACGTTCATCCCCAACGCGGAGCTGTCCGGCGTCGGCCCGCACCCGGCGAATGTCTTCTTCCTGACGTGCGACGCCTTCGGTGTCCTGCCGCCAATCAGCCGGCTGACCCCCGAGCAGGCGATGCAATACTTCCTGTGCGGGTACACGGCCAAGGTCGCGGGCACGGAAGTCGGCGTCACCAAGCCGGAGGCGACGTTCAGCACGTGCTTCGCCTCGCCGTTCTTGCCGTTGCCGCCCAAGGTGTACGCGGAACTCCTGCGGCAAAAGTTGGAGGCGCACGCCGCCCCGGTTTGGCTCGTGAACACCGGCTGGTCCGGCGGCGGGCCGGGGGTGGGGGGCCGCATCAACTTGGCCCACACGCGCGCCATGTTGCACGCGGCCTTAAATGGCGAGTTGGCCAAAGTCCCCTTCGCCACGGAGCCGGCCTTCGGCCTGAGCATCCCGACCGTCTGCCCCGGCGTGCCGGCGGCAATTCTAAACCCGAAAGCGGTTTGGGCGGACCAAGACGCCTATGATCGAGTGGCGGCCGACTTGGCGAACTGCTTCGCGGACACATGGAAGAAGTACCAGTGACCACCCCGCCCAAACTTCCCCCGCGAATCGCCGACGCCAACAAGGGGGACTACGGCCGCGTGCTGCTCGTCGCCGGCTCCCGCGGCATGAGCGGGGCGGCCGTCCTCGCCGGGTCGGCGGCCCTGCGCGCCGGGGCCGGGCTGGTGCAGGTGGCCGTGCCGATGGAGATCCAGCCGCTGGTGGCGGCGGCCAACCCGTGCTACATGACGGCCGCCCTGTCCCAAGACCTGCGCGGCCGCTTCTCGGCCGCGTCCGCGGACGACTTGGCGGACCTCTCGACTTGGGCCACCGTCGTCGCGGCCGGGCCGGGCCTCGGCCAGTCCGAGTCGATGCCGGACCTGATCGACCGCCTGCTCGGCTGCGTCGCCGCCCCACTGGTGATCGACGCGGACGGCCTCAACGCCTTGGCCAAGACTTCGGGGAACGCCCTCCGCGACCGCGAACACCCGACGGTTCTCACGCCGCACCCCGGCGAGTTCGCCCGCCTGATCCACGCCGACGCCAAGGCCGTCCAAGCCGACCGCGAGACCCTGGCCGTGTCATTCGCCAAGAAGTACGGCGTCGTCCTCGTCCTCAAGGGTCACGCCACCATCGTGACGGACGGGACGCAAACGTACCGCAACGCCACCGGCAACCCCGGCATGGCCACCGGCGGCACCGGCGACGTGCTGACCGGCGTGATCGCCGCCTTGATTGCTCAGGGAATGACGCCCTTTGACGCCGCCGCCTTGGGGGTTCACGTCCACGGCCTGGCCGGCGACATCGCGGCCGAGAAGGCTGGGCAAGTGTCGCTGATCGCCACCGATTTGATCGAGTGCCTCGGGGCGGCGTTCTTGCGGGTGTGAATCGCGGTTCCCATTGTCATGGCCCGTTCGCTATCGCCGCAAAAGACAACCTCACCCCCCCTCACCCCCTCTCCGCGGCGGTTAGAGCAGTTTCAGTTTCCGTATTGCGGTGGGACCGGCGTCCCGCCGGTCGTTGGAGTCTCACCGACCGGCGGGACGCCGGTC
>JAYTTY010000095.1:0-2694 GCA_043744795.1 Zavarzinella sp.
CGCGGCCGCCCGGGCCGCCTCGTCGTCCCGCGCGCCGACCGCCGCCGCTTTGACGCCGGGCAACGGCAGTGACCCCGCGAAGTCGTGCAACGCCCGCGCCTCCCCCGGCGACTCGTGGCCGGGCCGGCCCCGGCGGCGGCCCAACGAGCGGATCACGAACCCGCCGCGGGCCGGGCCGGGTGTTCAAACGTGTCCGAGCCGCGGCCCGACGTGTCACTGGGTTTCGGCGCCCGCGCTCCGCTCCGAAGACTCCGCGTCGCGGCGAAACGGTCGTCGTTGGCCGTCATCACTTCACCTCGTCGTTCGGGCCGAGATTGCGGCGGTGCGTCATCGGGACGCTTTGGGCGATGTCCAACACCAAGCGGGAGAACTTGTAGTCGTGCTTCTCCAAATCTGCGGCGATGGATTTGATCAGGAATTCGTCGGAGGCGGCCAGCTCGCGGCCGGCGGCGTAGGAGAGCATCTTACTGGTGAGGTTTTCGAGGAAGACGCCTTTGCGGGTCAGCAGCAGTTTTTTGAGTTCGGCCGGCCCGGTGAACTGCTCGCCCGTGGGGAGTTTGCCGGAGGCGTCCACGTCCGGGGCGGCCGGACGCCAGCGGCCGACGGCGTCGAAGGTTTCGAGGCCGAAGCCGAGCGGGTCGATCTTGGCGTGGCAGTTGGCGCACGCGGCCCGCGAGGCGTGCAGGGCCAGTTGCTCGCGGAAGGTCTTCGGGTCTTTGCCCTTGTTCTTGTTCTCGTCGATCGTCCCGGCGTCCGGCGGCGGGGGCGGGGGCGGCGTGCCCAGCAACACGTCCAAGATGTACTTGCCGCGGAGTGTCGGGCTGGTGCGGGAGGTGTGCGAGGTCATCGCCAGCACCGCCCCCATGCCGAGCAGGCCGCCGCGGTTGCGGTCTTTGAGCGGGACCATCTTGGCCTCCGGGCCCGTCACGGGGTCGAGGCCGTAGTGCTTGGCCAGTTCCTGATCGACGAACGTGTAGTCGGCGTCGATCAGGTCCAGCACGCTCTTGTCCGCGACACGCAGGTGGTTGAAGAACGCGGTCGCCTCGTTGGTCATCGACTGCCGCATCTTGTTCGTGAACGTCGGGAAGAACTCCGGCGAGGGCCGGGCGTCCCGCAGTTTGCCGAGCCGCAGCCATTGCCAAGCGAATTCGTCCGTCAGCGCCTTGGCCTTCGGGTCGGCCAGCATCCGGCGCACCTGCGCCTCCAACACGGCCGGCTTGGCCAGGTCCCCGGCCGCGGCCAACTTCGCCAATTCCTCATCCGGCATGGACGACCACAGGAAGTACGACAGCCGCACGGCCGACTCGGGGCCGCTGACCTTGTAGACGGCGCCCGCCTCGGCCGACTGCTCCCGCTCCACGCGCAGCAGGAAGTTCGGCGAGACCAGCATGGCCTTCAACACCGGCCGCATGCCGGTTTCCAACGGGGCGTTTGCTTCCGTGAACAGATTGGCGAAACGGTCAATTTCCCTCGGCGTCAGCGGCCGGCGATAGGCCCGTTCGCCGAAGAGGCGAATCACCTCACGCGGGTCTTTCGTGACGCCTAGGATCTTGTCCCGCAACGGGTCCGGCTTCTTCGTTTGCGTGTACAGTTTTTCCAACACCAACTCGGCGCCGGCGAAATACTTCTCCATCAGCGTTGCCGGGATCGTCAACGCCTCCGCGAGGTTATCGAAGTTCTCCCCCACGGTCTCGTCCGGCATGCCGACCTGACTGGCCACGTCGAAGTCGATGCCGGTCAGGTCGCGGACCGTGCGGTTGTACTCCCCGCGGTTGAGCCGGCGGATCACCGGCCGCCCTGGGTCCGGCCGCTCGCGGTCGGCCTTGTCGGCGGCGTCCAGCGTCGTCTTCACCCACGCGACCGCCTTGGCCGCCACGTCTTTGGGCAATGCCTTCTCCCCCTCGGGCGGCATCTTCCCCTTCTCGATTTGGCCGACGACACTTCGCCACACTTTGCGGTACTTCGTTACGGCAATCGGGCTGTCCAACGGGGCCAGCGTGACGCCCCCCTTGGACGCCGTCGGCCCGTGACACTTGGCGCAGTGGTCTTTGACGACCGCCTGCAGGGCCATGAAATCGGCCCGCAGGGCGGACACGGACAGCAGGAGGATGAAGAGCGAAAGGCGTCGCGGGGTCATGCGGCTATTTTACGGCCGAATGACCAATGACCAATGACCAAACGAGCCGGGCGGCATCAGATGTCGGGAGCCATCCTGAATAGGAATGGACGGGCCGTTCCTTTTGAACATTCACGCCCGATTGTGAAGGTCTGCCAAATTGTCTGCCATTGCGCGCGACCCATTTGGCGAAAGCGTGGCAATCCGGGGTGATTTGGTTTGACCGAGCCGGAAACGGATCGTATCTTGCTCGGTTTTTGAAAAGCGGGAAGTATTCTCACAACCGTGAAAGAATTCTGGTGTGAGGCGTCGCTTGGTGATGTTATTTTCCACGTCGATCCGTCGGCCGCGTCGTGAAGCCATCATTGACGCCCACGGGCGTTGAGCGCCACTGAAACATACCCGCGCGGGCTTCCGGCGAATCATCGCTCCCCACTCGGTCAGTCATCGCCCGCGGCGCAAGCAAGGGGCGGGGACCGGCCGTAACGGGAAGTCGTTACTAGAGCTTTTTCAGTTTCCGTGTGGCGGCCGGCGTGCGGTGGGACCGGCGTCCCGCCGGTCGTTTGTTCCCCGACGAC
>JAYTTY010000096.1:0-10506 GCA_043744795.1 Zavarzinella sp.
CTACCGGGCTTCGCCAATACCGAGAAAACAGGGGTTATTGCTTTGCCTCAATCGGCGCAAGTCCTTATTTTTCTCGGCGTTTTTCCTTAACTTGATGCCGATGGGGTGCGCGAAGCGCGACCCCGGGCTGTGGTATGTAACTTCTTCGGGGGAAATTCCGGAAGACGTTGGGCCGTTGACATTAACGGGTCTCCGCTTATTTCAGCGACGCCTTCCACTCGTCGCCGAGTTCCGCGGCGGTCTTGCCGGTGAGGTCCGCCCACAGTTTTTCCGAATACTCCCCGGCCCGCATCTTCGCGTTCAGCTTCTTCACCACGTCCTTGTCGTGCGTCTCGGCGACGAACGCGAGAAATGCGGCCGTCGTCTGGTAACTGCCGTCGTACTTGGCCCGGTCCGGGGAGAGTTTTCGCGGCTTCTTCGCCTCGTACTTGAAGAACCGCACGTAGTCCGCGACCCCCTCCACCAGCCAGCCGGGGTTGCGGGCGC
The DNA here is from genome assembly GCA_043744795.1 of Zavarzinella sp. Lineage (GTDB taxonomy): Bacteria > Planctomycetota > Planctomycetia > Gemmatales > Gemmataceae > Zavarzinella. The sequence goes on from JAYTTY010000096.1 coordinate 487, forward strand.
CGGGGTAATTTTGCACGCAGTGGGCCGTCTCGTGGACGAACGCCCCGACGTCGTCCGGCTTGGCCTTGAAGTAGGCGACGGAGCCGCGGATGTTGCCGCCGCCCGCCTCGGCCACGCCGCGGTAGGTCTTGTCCAGCCGCAGTCGAATCACCGTGCGCGGCTGGAAGCCGTCGCTCCACAGTTCCTCGCACAGCATCGGGTATTGTTGCTCGCACACGCGGGCCACCTTCTCGGCCCACTCCCGCATCTCCGGGGCGTCGTCCGCGTTGACTTTTACCTCGATGGGGTATTTGAACGGCGTCACCGCCGGGTCAGAATCGACGGCGATTTCGCGGACCACCAAGGGGTAATCCAAGTCCTCCGTCGGCCGCACGCGAAGGGCAATGATCTTCTTGCCATTCATTTTCGCCGTTGCCATGCCCGCTTCAAAAGCGGCCGCCTTGTCGAACGTCTTGCCGTCCGCGGAGACTTCCAGCACGCCGGCGGCCAAACGGTTCTTGTCGCCCGTCGGCTGCCCGGTGCTGACGCGAAGTTCCTTGACCGTCACCGGGGCGTCGAAGGTCAGCGTCAGGTGATCCTTGGCCGTCGCGTTCTTCTCGGATTGGAACACGGTGGCCGCGTCGCCGTCGAACGCGAACTGCCGAATGTTTCCCGCCTCGGTGGCCAGTGAGGACTCGACCGTGACGGAGACCGGCTTGTCGGCCGCGAAGCCGGCGGAGCCGGCGAAGACGGCGGTGACGAGCGTGAACAAACGGGCGGATGGGGTCACGGGGACGCGGCCTCTCGGGGGAGTCTCGACTCCCGGAGATTGTACGAATGTCATACGTCGGGTGGTTTCAGCGCAACACCCGACGCCTGTCAGCGTCGGCTCGCCAATATCATAACCCCCATGACCGTCACCCAAACCGTCCCCGAAATCCCGGCCCCGCCGGTGATGCCCGGCTGGGACCAGCCGTTCCGCATTGGCAACGTCCCTCTGGCGTCCCGGTTCACGATGGCCCCGCTGGCCGGGTACACCAATCTCCCGTTCCGGCTCTCCGTGCGCGAGGTCGGCGGCGTCGGCCTCTGCACGACCGACTTGGTGAACTGCCGGGCGATCCTGATGGGGTCGAAGAAGACGCTGGAGCTGCTCGCCACCTCCCCGGAGGACCGGCCGCTCGGGATTCAGATTTACGGCAGCGACGCGCACGAGTTGGTCGAGGGCGCCAAGTGGGTCGAGAACTACGGGGCCACCGTCATCGACATCAACATGGGCTGTCCCGTGCGGAAGGTCGTCAAGGGGGGCGGCGGCTCCGCCATGATGTGCGACACCACGGGGGCGACGATCAACTTGGTGCGCAAGGTCGTGGAGGCGGTGAAAGTCCCCGTCACCGTGAAGATGCGGCTCGGGTGGGACGCGGAGCAACTGACGGCCCCGTTCTTCGCCCGCGAGTTTGAAAAAGCCGGCGTGGCCGCCATCACCATCCACGGCCGCACGCGCGCCCAAGGCTTCGGCGGCGCGGTGGACCACGACGGCATCCGGGCCGTCGTGGAAGCGGTGGAAAAGATTCCGGTGCTGGGCAACGGCGACGTGCGCACGATCCACGACGCCGACCGCATGTTGCGGGCGACCGGGTGCGCCGGCATCGCCGTCGGCCGCGGGGCGCTGGCCAACCCGTGGTTCTTCCGGCAACTCACCCACTGGATGCAGACCGGCCGCCCCGGCCCGCGCGGGACGTACACCGAGCGCGTCGAGTTCATGCGCACGCACTTCCGCCGAATGGTGGCGTGGCGCGGCGACCGCATGGCCAGCGTGCAATTCCGCAAGAGCGCCGCGTGGTACTGCAAAGCCCTCCGCACCGGGAAGGCCGTCCAACAAGTCCTGGTGATGCTCGACAGCCAGCAGACGCTGAACGCCGTCGCCGACCAACTCCTGGAACGCGGCCCGCCCCCCGGCTGGCACGAACAGGACGCCACGGACATGAATATCCACGTCCCCGGCGGGCAGGTGTCGTACTGGTGAGCCGAGACAGGCGATGCAATAGAGGAAGCTTTCTGTGGGTTAAGCCCCCCCCCGGCCCCCCTTGCCAAGGGGGGGAGGAAATCGGTCGTTTCGCGAAAACTGATACATCATGTGAGTGCCGGTTTTGCTCTCCCCCTTGGCAAGGGGGAGTTGGAGGGGGTCTCTTCGCTTCCCGCTTCCTCCTTGACCGACCTTTCGCCGTGCGGTAGGATTCTCATACCCGCCTTGCGCCTTTTTTGTTTGCGTTCGTCACCCCCCAAGCGACAACGTCTTCCGCTCTCGACCCGGAGATGGTCCCATGCGTCGGTTTCTTTGCTGCGTCGCCGCCCTCGGGCTGGCGGCCGCCGCGACGGCCCAACAAAACCCCGGCCTGCCGCTGCCGCGCCTGGAGGCGGTCTCCCCGCCGGGCGCCAAGGCCGGTACGGCTGTCGCCGAGGTGACGTTCAGCGGCACCGACCTGGAAGACGCGGACGCCCTCATCTTCGGCCACCCCGGCCTCACGGCCACGCCGTTCGTGCCGCCGGAGCCGAAGGTAGACCCGAAAGCGCCGCCGCCCAAGAAGGAGGAGCCGAAGAAGGACACCCCGAAGCGCAAGGGCGGGGGGACGCCGACGAGCGTGAAGTTCGCCGTCACCGTGGCCGCGACCGTGCCGCCCGGCCAGTACGACGTGCGGGCCGTCAATAAGTGGGGCGTCAGCAACCCGCGCACGTTCGTCGTCGGCGACCTCCCCGAAGTCATGGAGAAGGAGCCGAACAACGACGTGCCCGAGGCGATGAAGTTGGACATGAACACCACGGTCAACGGCACGTTCGCCGCCCCGGCCGACGTGGACTTGTACATTGTCACCGCCAAGAAGGGGCAGCGGATCGTCCTCGCGTGCATGGCCGGCTCGCTGGACAGCAAGGCCCGCCCGCTCGTCGAGGTGTACGACCAGACTAGCCGCAAACTGGCGACGCAGACCGGGCCGGACGCCGTCACGGACTTCGTCGCCCCGGCCGACGGGGACTACTTCGTCCGCCTCGCCGAGTTCACCTACACGACTGGCAGCCCGATGCACTTTTACCGGCTGACGGTCACGACCAACCCGTGGCTGGACGCCGTGTTCCCGCCGATGGTCGAGCCGGGCAAGCCGACGGCCGTCACGCTGTACGGCCGCAACCTCCCCGGCGGGACGCCCGAGCCGGGCGTGACCGTCAACGGCCGGCCGGTGGACAAGCTGACCGTGACGATCACCGCCCCGGCGACGCCGGACAAGTTGACGTACCACGGCCGCGTGGAACCCCGCGTCGCCGCGGCCGACGGCTTCGAGTACCGACTGGCCTCCCCGACGGGGGTGTCCAACCCGCTCTTGATCTCATTCGCCCAAGACAAGGTGGTGCTGGAAAAGGAGCCGAACGACAAGCCCGAGCAGGCGATGGACGTGCCGGCCCCGTGCGAAATCGCCGGCCGCGTGGACAAGCGCAACGACCGCGACTACTACGCGATCACCGCCAAGAAGGGGGACACGTACCTCATTGACTTGTGGGCCGACCGCATCGGCGGGGACGCGGACTTCCTCTTCACCGTGCGGGCGCCCAAGGCCATGGCCGACATGATTGAAAAGGACGACAACCCCGAGACCCTCAGCCCCACGCAGTTCTTCACCCGCTCGTCCGATCCGGACCCGTTCAAGTTCACCGCCCCGGAAGACGGCAAGTATCTGATCCAAGTCGCCTGCCGGGAGTCGAGCTTCCTGTTCGGGCCGCACGTCTCGTATCGCCTGCGGATCACCCAGGAGAAGCCGGACTTCCGGCTCGTGGTCATGCCGTCCAGCAAGTCCCAGCCGGACGTGACCGTGCTTCGGGCCGACGGGACGCAGTACCTCGATGTGTTCGTGTTCCGGCAAGACGGCTTCACCGGCCCGATCACGCTGACGGCCGAGGGCTTGCCCGCCGGCGTGACCTGCCCGCCGCAGGTGGTGGGCGTCGGCCAAAAGGCCGGCACCCTGGTGCTGGCCGCCGCCCCGACCGCCGCGACCTTCAGCGGCACGTTCGCCGTGAAGGGGACGGCCGCCATTGACGGCAAGCAAGTCGTCCACGAGGCCCGGTCGGCCACCATCGTCTGGGGCATGGCCGCACAGGGCAACGCGCCCACGATCACTCGCATGGACCAAGCCCTGATGCTGGCCGTGCGGGACAAGGCGTACTTCAAAATCACGCTCCAGCCGGAAAACGCCTTCATCAAGGCGGGCGAAAAGCTCCCGCAACCGCTGACGGCCAAGCAGGGGGAAAAGATCACGGTGCCGTTCACCGTCACGCGGATTTCCCCGGACGCCAAAGTGGCGATCACGCTCCAACAGATCGTGACCGGCCCCAACCCGCAAGCCATGCCGGTGACGGCCAACAACGGCCAGCCGCTGCCGGCCGTCGCCCCCGACAAGAACGACGGCAACTTTATCTTGGACGTGAAGCCGACCGCCCCGCCGGGGACGTACTGCATCGTGCTGAAGGCGACCGCCCCGATCCAGTACGACAAAGACCCGATGGGCAAGGCCAAGAAGCCGGTAACGGTCGAAACTTCTTCCATGCCGTTGTTGCTAAAAGTGTTGCCGCTGTCACTGGCCAAGGTGACGGCCACCCCCGCCGGCACACTCAAGGCCGGCATGACGGCCGAAGTCACCGTGAAAGTGGAACGCCAGTTCGAGTACGCCGGGGACTTCAAAGTGAAGTTCACGCTCCCCGCCAACGCCAAGGGCGTCACCGCCGACGACGTGACCATCCCCGCCGGCGCCACGGAAGTGAAAGCCGTCCTGAAAGCCGCCGCCGACGTGCCGACGGTGAGCCTGCAAAACATCGTGGCGACTGCCACCGCGACGTTCGACGGCGTGCCGATCCCGCAGGAGGGGAAGTTCAACCTAAACGTGGAGAAGGCCCCGCCGCCGCCGGCGAAAAAGGAAGAGCCGAAGAAGAAGTGACCAACCGGCGGCTTTGTTAGCCGCGACGCGGAGGCTTTGCGGAGTGGAGCGCGTCGGGCTTGCCGCCAACCTAACCCCCCGGCCCCCTTCCCTAAGAAGGAAGGGGGAGCTAGTGGGTGAAAGTCGCTGTCAGTAACTTCCGGTCTTCGGCGGCCGGCTTGGTTCCCCCTTCCTTCTTAGGGAAGGGGGTTAGGGGGTTAGGTTGCCTTTCGCGGCGAGCGCGTTCTTGAACACGAAACATCGCAGACGTTTTTGACCATCACCATCAACTTGGAACCCTACATATGCGTCGCCTCCTGCTAACCCTCCTCCTCGCCGCCCCGCTCCTCGCCCAGGAGAAGAAGGACGCCAAGCTGGACCCGATCCCCGAGGTCAAGCTGGACCGCAAAGACCCGGTGGCCTACGAGAAGGACATCGAGCCGGTCTTCGCGAACAAGTGTTTCGTCTGCCACTCCGGCAAGGAGATCAACGGCAAGCTCGACTTGTCCACCTACGAGAAGCTGATGAAAGGCGGCAAGAAGGGGCCGCCCATCGTCGCCGGCAAGTCGGCCGAGAGTCCGCTGTACAAGATGTGCAGTCGGCAGATCAAGCCGATCATGCCGCCGAAGGACGAGACGCCGCTGACGCCGCCGGAACTGGCGCTCATCAAGGCGTGGATCGACCAGGGGGCCAAGCCGCCGGTCGGCATGGCCGTCGCCAAGCCGAAGGTCGTGCTGTCCCTGCCGCCGGCCATCGTGAAGCCAGTGCGGGCCGTCGGCATCAACGCGGGCGGCACTGTCGCGGCCGGCCGCGGCAACCAACTGCACCTGTACAAGGGGACCGGCGAGTTCATCAAGACGCTCGTGGACCCGAACCTCAAGACCGCCGACGGCAAGCCGGCCGTCGCCGCCCACATCTCGCTGATCGAGTCGCTGGCGTTCTCGCCGGACGGCAAGACACTCGTGACCGGGTCGTACCAGGAAATTAAGTTCTGGGACGCGGACAAGGGCGAACTCAAGCAGACAGTCGCCGGCTTCGCGGACCGCGTGGTGGCCGTCGCCTACTCCCCGGACGGCAAGTCCATCGCCACAGGCGGCGGGGCCGCGACGGAGGACGGCGAAGTGAAGTTGCTCGACGCGGCCGGCAAGGTGCTGCTGGACATGAAGCCGACGCACAGCGACACGGTCTTCGGCGTCAGCTTTAGCCCGGACAACACCAAGCTGGCCACCTGCGGGGCCGACAAGTTCGTGAAGGTGTGGGAGATTCCCTCCGGCAAACTCCTCAAGTCGTTCGAGGGGCACACGCACCACGTCCTGGACGTGGGCTGGAAGCCGGACGGCAAGTTCCTCGCCAGCGGCGGGGCCGACAACAACGTGAAGGTGTGGGACTACGAGAAGGGCGAACAGGCCCGGACGATCAACGCCCACACGAAGCAAGTGACCCGCCTCGTGTTCGTCGGCAAGACCCCGACGTTCCTGACGGCCAGCGGCGACACGTCCGTGAAGTTGTGGAACGTGGACAACGGCGGCAACCAGAAGAACTACGCCGGCGGCACGGACTTCCAGTACGCCGTCGCCGCCAGCCCGGACGGCAAGCTCGTCGCCGCCGGCGGCGAGGAAGGGGCCGTCCGGTTGTACAACGGCGACTCGGCCGCCATCATCAAGACCCTATACCCGCCGGGCGAGGAGCCGAAGAAGGAAGAGCCGAAGAAAAAATAAGCAGGCGAGGAGCGGTCGGTTTTGGTTTTCAGCTCCAACGGAGCGTTCGGACGTAGCCCGGCCCGGGAGGGCCGGGTTAAAGGCAACCACCAATCTTCACGCCCCAACGGGGCGGCCGGAACTGCGTCCCAGTTCCGGCCGCCCCGTTGGGGCTTGAAATCATTTTTGCCCATGTGTTCCAGGCCCTTCCGGGCCTGGCTACAACCGAGCGCCCCGTTGGGGCTGAAAACCAAAGCCGGCCACCCCTCAAACTTTTTCGACCAGCGAGTCGAACACCCGCACCTTGGCCCAGTTCGCCTTGCACTCGGCGATGAACTGGTTGTGCGTCGCGTCGTCCTGGTAGGCGTCGTGGGCGGCTCGGTCCGTGAACACGATGTGCAGGCCCACGTCCCAGTCGGTGTCGTTCACGTCCCGCGTCAGGTCGGCCACTAGCTTCCCGCAGGTGAAGTGGGCGATGCCCGGCTGCACCGTCAGGTACTTCTTGCACGCGGCCACCAATTCGTCGGCCTTCCCGGGCGAGCGGTCCTTGAGGGTGAAGAAGACGTTGTGACACAGGGGCATGGCGGGGTTCCTCAGTACGGAAAGGTTTCATTGGCGGGCAATCACCGCAAAGGCCACCTCACCCCCCGGCCCCCTCTCCGCCGCGGAGAGGGGGTTAGGGGGTGAGGTAGCCTTTCGACTCACCCTCAACCTACGCCGCCCCAACCCCCGCGGCCATGAGACGTTTATTGCCACATCTGCTATCCTCACTCCCAGAGTGTTCGCCCCGCCCCGCCGAGTGTCGCCGCCATGAAATGGGCCAAGTCCGAGTACATCCTCAAGGGCGTCTTCCTCGGCCTGCTCCTGTTCGTCTCCCTGCAAAACCTCGACTGGGCCGAGACCGGCCGGCTGGCCGTGTTCCTCGCCGGCGGGCTGGCCGCCGGCCTCGTCATCGGGGCCGCCCGGCAGTTCCGCACGCTGCCCGGCCTGATCCGCAACCCGGCCGGGTACTTCCTGTTCCTGCTGCTGGAAAACCCCGTCCTGATCTACGCCGGCATCATCCTCGGCCTCGGCGCCGGGACGGCCGACTACCTGTACGCCCAGAAGCTACTGCTGAACGGGGCCGACACGCCGCCGGAAATGTCCGTCCTCGGGTACTGCGCCCTCGGCGGGGCCGTGCTGGGGTACGTCCTCGGCGAACTGCGGCAGGCGACCGCCGGCTACTACCGGCTGGGGTTGGCGCTGCTCGTGTGCGCCGGCGTGGGAGTGGGCATTTACTACTGGATCGACCAGGCCGACTTCCTCACGAACCGCACCGCCAAGACGGAACTCGACCCGCGCGTCATGCTCGGCGTCCTGCTGCTGCTCGGCATCCCGTTCTTCTACCTGCTGATCTTCGCCGGCGTGGCCGAGGAGTCCGAAGTCGAGATCGCCGCCCTGTGCGCCACGCTCGGCCTCGGGCTGTACCTGGTCAAGTTTCCGCGGAACATGCCGTCCCTGCCGCTGATCCTGCCGGTCGGCCTGTACTGCCTCTACACGATCCGCGTGATGAAGCCGCTGCGCGTGTTTAAGTACACCCTGCGCGGGTACAGCCACAACGAGGTCGGGCAGGTGCGCTCATCCCTCGCGGCGTTTAACCGGGCCTTGCAACTCGACCCCGGCAACCACACCGCCAAGGCAGGGTTGGTCCGGCTGCACCGCAACATCCAAGTGGACAAGCTGGACAACGCCACCAAGCGGTTGCTCAACCCCAACCTCTGCGTCACCGAGGCGGCCAACTACCTGCTCGGCGAACACCCGCCGACGCCCGAGCACATCAAGGAGGCCAACGGCCTGCTCGCCTTCGTCGCCGACCAGTGGCCGGAGATGAAGGCCAACACCGACTATTACCGCGTCGTCTCCGACACGCACGCCCGGAATCTGGACGCCGCGTGCGACCGCCTCGCCACGCTGCTCACGCCGGCCGCGTGGCCGCCGAAGGACGTGTTCCGGGACGCGATCCTGTTCGACGCCTGGCAACTGGCGCTGCGGGCGCACCCGACGCTCAAGGCCGGAGTCGGGGACGTGCAACTGCAATTACCCGGCCGCCGCATGGAGGCCGTCCGGGCCGTCCAACGGCAACTGCGGGCGACGCCGACCGACCACGTCGTTCTGGACTTCCGGGCCGAGTTGTTCGACCCGCTGACGGAAGACGAGTACAAGCAGGCCGCCGCGGAGCCGCTGACCGACTTCAGCTACGAGTACGCCGAGGAGCGCGGCCTGGCCCTCGCCGACTCGCCGGACCGCTGGCGGCACGCGATGTTCCTCCTGCGCGTCGCCGCCCACGGCCAGCCGGAACGCTCCCCCGGCCTGTTCCTCAAACTGGCCGAACTGAGCGAGAAGCACGGGGACGCGGACGCCGCCCGCGACTACCGCCGCAAGGTCCGGGACGTGGGCCAAGCCGTCGGCCCGGCCAACCTCGCCGCCGACCAGAAGAAGATTTACTTCGACACCCTGAAGAAGCTCGGGGAAGAGGCCAGCGCCCGCCAAGACTGGCCCGAGGCGATCCGCAACGTGCTGCTCTCCGCGCAGGCCGAGACGAGCGGCAAGGAGACGCTGCGGACGCTGGCCCAACTCTACGAGAATAACACGCAGGTGATGCTGGCCCTGCGGACCGTGGAAGACGCCCTCACCCGCGGGGCCGACGCCGACCTGAACGCCCGCAAGGACAAGTACTATTACTCGGTCGAGCCGGCCGAACTCAAGGAGAAGGCCGAGGACGTGCGGACGTACTTCGACACGAAGTATTGCGTCAAGAAGGCCAGGCAACTCCTCGATTCCACGACCGACTTGGAAAACCTCGACTGGGCCACGCACCTCGCCACGCTGGCGGCCGTGATGGAGCCGGCCAACCTCATCGGCAAAGTGCAACTGGCCCGGTGCCACCTGCGCCGCGGCGACCGAGACGACGCCATGCGGATGCTCGAAGACGTGAACGAGATGGCCCCGTCCGGCCAGGACGAGCGCGACGCTTGGGAGTGGACGCTCCGGCAACTCGGCGGCCTGTACCTCGACGAGTACAAGCGCCCGGACTTGGCCATCGAGGCCCTGAAGAAGTTCATGGACTCCGAGAAGAGCGGCGCCCGCACGCTGTACGACCTCGGCCGCGCCTACGAGGCCCACGGCGACAAGCCGCGGGCGCTGACGTACTACCACCAGGCCGCCGCCTTCGAGGACAACCCGATCCGCTGGGACGCCGAGGAGGCCGTCCGGCGGATCAAGGAGCAGGGGACGGGCAACGAAGCGGCCTGACCGAAAGGCAACCTCACCCCCCGGCCCCTTACAGGGGTAGGTCAGGCGAGAGCGAAGAATTCAGGCGGAAGTCGCAATAGTGCGACCATGCCGCGTTT
>JAYTTY010000097.1:0-2679 GCA_043744795.1 Zavarzinella sp.
GGAAGAACCACGGATCAAGGCCGATGAGAAGAGTTTGAACCACAGAGGACACAGAGAGCACAGAGGAAAGACGAGAACAGAGAAGACATTTTTAAAATGCCTTTCCTCTGCTTTGGTTTTCCTCTGTGCTCTCTGTGTCCTCTGTGGTTAAACTCTTCCGCCTTTGTCTTTATCCGTGTTTCGTCCGTGTTCGATCCGTGGCTAAAAAATGTCTTCTCTGATTTACCCGCCCCGCCCCGCGAACGTGTCCCGCTCCACGGCCCGCAAGGTCCGGGCCGCGTCCACGCCCACCAGCACGCAGGCCCGGATCAACAGCAGCCCCAAGATCCCCAAGAAGGTGAACACGAACACGGACACCATCGCCAGGACGGCCGTCGTGAGGGACTTCGCCTGCCCCTCCGTCTCGCGGAACTGCGGCATCACGTAGATGGACGCCGCCAGCACGGCGAGCAGGAGGACGGCGAACGTCCCGGCGACCGCGAAGCCGTTGGCCAGGGCCGTCGCCGCCCGGTAACTCCCCATCTCCGCCTTCACCACGCGCTGGACGGCCGCCGACCCGCCGCCCGAGGGCAACGCCTCGGCCTTGAACCCCAACTCGCGCTCGGGGATCGGCTCCGACTTCGGCTTGGGCGCCGGCGCGCCGGCCGGGGCCGTCGCCGGCATTTGGAACTGCCCGCGGCAGTGCGGGCACGAGACGACCCGCCCGGCCACGGCCGGGGAGAAGCCGACGGGGTTGCCGCAGTGCGGGCATTTCAACGCGGGTTCGCTCATCGGCACGTCTCGCGGGCGGGGAAGCCAAAGCGAGGGTTGGTTTAAGAGATGGGACGGGAATCGTCTTGGCGTTCGGGCGGAGTTCGGGACGATGTCGCAGATAGCTCGGGGTTTTCGGTCCAACGGACCGATTACCATAGCCCAGCCCGAAAGGGCTGGGTCAACCGCCCGCCAATGACCTCGGTCTGAAGGACCGATTATCTTTGGGTTTCGGTCTTCGCGGCCCGGACGCACCTGGGGGGATAATCGGTCCTTCAGACCGAGGTTTCTCGATGGTTCGTCAACCCAGCCCTTTCGGGCCGGGCTATGTTAATCGGTCCGTTGGACCGAAAACCCGAGGAGGCCGCTACACCCTTCTGAACGCCGCTCAAGCACGGTCTCGGTGGAACCACGGCGGCCCGCCTCACTTCGAGAACACCGCGAAGTCGGCGGTGTTGGCCCCCGGCTTCACTTCGACGGTCAGCTCGGTGGCCTTGTTGAACCGCGGGGCGATGGCCTCGACGAGTTCGTCCATCAGCTCGCCTTTTTGGCCCATCGCCTTCTGTACCTGCTTGCCGCTCTTGCGGTTGGCGTGGACTTCCGCCTTGTACTTGCCGGGGGCCGGGGCCTGCGCGCCGGTGAGGGCGTACTTGCCCCCCTTGATCTCGCACCCGGCGGCCGTGCCCTTGCTCATGTCCGCGGGCGTCAGCAACAGGGAGCCGTCGGCCAGCGGCTGGCCGTCGAGCGTGACGGCGCCGGTGAGCGACGAGTCCCCCGGGCCGCACCCGCAGAAGGCGCCGAGGGCCAGGGCGAGGAGGGCGAATCGCATCAGTTGTCTCCCGCGTTGACTTCGCCGCCGGCCATCGTGGACAGACCACGGTACGTTGCCGGTGTGATGCCATCCCGGATGAACTTCACGCCGCCGTCGCAGAAGAGGAAATTCGCGCCGCCGGTGTGCAAGCTCCTGAAGCCGTTGATGGAATCCGTGAACGTCGATTCATAGTCGATTGACGACAGCACGTCCGGCCGGTTCAATCGCTCGTCGTCGATCCGACCGACCGCCGCCACTTGGGGCGGGTTTGAGTTGTACCGAACGTTCGCCGCGGTGGCGATGTTCGACCCTCGGAAGGTTCCATCGCACACGCCCAACGCCCAGCCTTGATCGACCCGAACGGCCGGGGCTTCCCGGGCGGTGAACTTCGCCGACCCGCCGGCCACTTCTCCCGCGGCGAACGTGTTGCTGAGACCGTCCTGAATCTCGGCGAAGCGGGTTCCGCGCTGTGACGTCAGGGCGACCATGAACGGGCCGCGGTACGGGAGCGGGTGATACTCGAAGCGGCCGTCGATTATGTTGTCCATTCCCGCGTTGAAGGCGTAGTCAGTCGCCGCGATGGTGATCGAATTGAATGTGAACGTGCCGGTGCTCCGATTGCTGGGACAGAAAAAGAGCCGGACCTCAGTCCCAATCGCCGTGCGGTTGTTGGCGTGCGACCAGATCAGAGCCGGATCGTAGAGGCGCCCCAAATTCTCCTGCTCCAGATAGGGGAGGATGTCAACGAACCCCGTCCGTTCGGTGTCGCGGCCAGAGAACGTGTTCAGGATGCCCCCGGGGGGCAGGTACCCGAGCGTGTGCTCGTGGTTGTGCAGCGCGAGGCCGATCTGTTTGAGGTTGTTGGCGCACTTCATCCGGTTGGCCGCCTCCCGGATCTTCTGGACGGCCGGCAGCAGCAGCCCGATCAGGATGGCGATGATGGCGATGACCACCAAGAGTTCGATTAGGGTGAAGGCTCGGCGTTTCATGGACACGACTCCGGCGAGGAATGGGATGATGATTTCGGGAATGCTCGGAAAAACGGAATTAGAGCAGAGTTCATCTTGCCGTAGCGGTGGGACCGGCGTCCCGCCGGTCGGTTTGACTCCACCGACCGG
>JAYTTY010000098.1:0-10422 GCA_043744795.1 Zavarzinella sp.
GGAGATCCAGAAGGCGACGAACACGGCGGTGCTGTCGACGGAGGAGGTGACGCGCGGGGTGGCGGGGGCGATCAAGGTGGGCGGGCAGGCCGGCGACACGATCAAGGCCCTCGCCGACACCCTCGCCGACGTCGCCCGCTCGACGACGCAAATCGTCGCGTCGATCAGCCAGCAGGCGACGGGGATGGGGCAGATCAACCAGGCGATGCGGAACATCGACCAGGTGGCCAAGCAGAACACTGTCGCCACTCGCCAGGCCGCCCAGGCGGCCGAAAACCTCAATCACTTGGGAATCCAGTTAAGCGCGCTGGTCGGACAATAACGCCGCTCACGGCCAAATCGGGATGCTTTGCATGGAAATCGGCAAAATCATGGAACGTCTGATGGCGACGTTCCGCGAGGAACTTGAGGAGCACGTGCGCCACTTCAACGAAGACTTGATGGCGCTGGAGAAAAATCCGCCCGCGGCGGAACAGGCCGAGCGCTTCAAAACGCTCTTCCGCACGGCGCACAGCCTCAAGGGCGCGGCCCGGTCCGTGAACGTCGGCCCGATCGAGGCGGCGTGTCACCACTTGGAAGGGATTCTGTCCGGCGTGCGAGACGGCGCCCGGGTTCTGGACGCAAAGCTTTTCTCGCTGCTGTTCGCCGCGGTGGACGCCTTTGAAGAAGCGGGCATGCGCTTGCGCGAACAACAAGAACTGGCCGACGCGCCGCTGGCGGCGTTGCTGCCATACTTGGCCGCGGCGGCCGAGATGACGGCGGACGGCGCGGGGGCGCCGGAACCGCGGCCGAACTTGTCGGAACACCGGCAACGCGTGACGGAAGAACAACCGGCCCCGCCGGCCCCGCGGGAGGCGCAACCGGCGGCGTTAGAGCAGTTTCAGTTTCCGTGTGGCGGTGGGGCCGGCGTCCCGCCGGTCGGCGGGACAAAAGTGACCGGCGGGACGCCGGTCCCACCACACGCCGGCCGCCAGATGGAAATTGAAAATGCTCTAATCGCCGCGAATGCCGCCCCGGCCCCCGCCCCTGCGGCCCGCGATCCCGGTGAGGCCTCCGGGGTTGTGCGGGTCGCGGCGGAAAAACTTGACACGCTATTGGCCCGCGTCGGCGAGTTGCAGGTCGCCCAGCGCCGCGTCGAAGCGCGGGTCGGCGACTTGGTCGCGCTGCGCGAGACGGTGGCCCAGTGGAAGGCCGAGTGGAAGCGCGTCGACCATTTTTTCGCCAAGGAAGCGCTCGCCGCCGGGGCCGGCGGCGCGGCGGACCGCGGCGCGGCGGCCCTGCCGAAACGGGTGGCCGGGACACTGCGGCAGGCCGGCGAAAAACTCCGCGCGCTCGACATCGCCTTGGACCGGCTGACGGTGACGATGACCGGCGACTCTCGCCTGCTCGACCAAGTGACGCGGCCGCTGGACGACGAAGTGCGCCGCGTCCGCATGTTGCCGTTCGCCGACGCCTGCGCCGGCCTGGACCGCATGACCCGCGACTTGGCCCACGCGCTAAGCAAGGACATTGACTTGCGAATTGACGGCGGCGCCGTCGAGCTGGACCGCTCCATTTTGGAGGGGCTGAAAGACCCCTTGCGGCACTTGGTCCGCAACGCGATCGACCACGGCGTCGAGCCGCCGGCCGACCGGGTCCGGGCCGGAAAGCCCCGCCGGGCGACCGTGCGGATCACCGCCGCCTTGCGCGGCTCCCTCGTTGAGATCACGGTCGAGGACGACGGCCGGGGCATTGACTTGGAGGGCGTCCGGGCGCAGGCGGGCCGCCGGAAGATCGACGCGCCGGCCGACGCCGCGGAATTGGCCCGGCTGATCTTTCACCCCGGCTTCTCGACGGCCGCGATCGTGACCGACGTGTCCGGCCGCGGCGTCGGGTTGGACGTCGTCAAGGACCGCGTCGAGGCCTTGCACGGCACGGTTGACCTGTCGTTCACCGCCGGCCGCGGCACGCGATTCACGCTGACCGCGCCGCTCACCTTGACGACGTTGCGCGCCGTCTTGGTCCGCGCGGGCGGGCGAACCTTCGCGGTCGCCGGGACGAACGTGCAGAAAATGGCCCACGCCCACGCCGCCGACATCCGCACGGTGGCCGGGCGCGACACGTTGTCCTGCGACGGCGTCCCGCTGGCCTTGGCGTCCTTGGGGTCCGTTCTCGACCCCCAGTTCACCCCGGAAGACACGCGCGACAAAATCCCGGTGTTGATCGTCGCCGCCGGCCCGGCGCGGATGGCGTTCGCCGTGGACGAACTGCTCACCGAACAGGAAATTCTCATTAAAAATTTGGGGCCGCGAATTCGGCGCGTCCCGTTCGTGGCCGGCGCGACGCTCCTGCCGTCGGGCCGGATTGCCTTGGTGCTCAACGCCGCCAACCTGGTGCGCGGCGCCTTGCAGGCCGGGAGTGGCGCGGGCCGCCGGCCGGCGGTCGCGGCGCCGTCGGCCGCCCGGCGGCGGCTCTTGGTCGTCGAAGATTCCATGACCACCCGCGCGCTCATGAAGAGTATTTTGGAGGCGGCCGGCTACGATATTGTCACCGCGTCGGACGGCCAAGCCGGGTGGCAATATCTTCAAGGGGCCGACGTTGATCTCGTCGTGAGCGACGTCGACATGCCCGCGATGAACGGGTTCGAACTGACCGCCGCGATCCGCGCGTCGAAGCGGCACGGCGAGTTGCCCGTCATCCTGGTGACCGCCCGCGGGACGGATGCGGACAAGACGCGCGGCGTCGAGGCGGGCGCCAACGCTTACTTGGTGAAGGGCGCGTTCGATCAGCGAAATCTGTTGGAGACGATCAGCCAGATGGTGTAGGCGGGCGGAATCCCTTCGCCCGGCATGATCCTTTGGAACGCCCATGATCCGCGTCCTCATCGTCGACGACTCCGCGACCGCCCGCGGCCTGCTCGCGGCTATCTTCGCCACGGACCCCGATCTTCAGGTGGTCGGCGAGGCGGCCGACGGGTTGGGGGCGGTCGCCCTCACGCGCAAGTTGCGCCCCGACGTCGTGACCATGGACATCCGCATGCCGCGCATGGACGGCCTGGAGGCGACCAAAGAAATCATGATCGAGGCCCCGACGCCCATCGTGATCGTCACCGCCAGCGGGTCGGTCTCGGACGTGGACCTGTCGATGAGCGCCCTGCGCGCCGGCGCGTTGGCCGTCACGGCCAAGCCGGTGGGGCCGACCGCCCTCGGCTTCGACGACGAGGCGGCGCACTTAATCGCGCAGGTCAAGGCGATGGCCCACGTCAAGGTCGTGCGGCACTGGCGGGCGGCCAAGGCGGCGGGGCGGCCGGCGGTCGCCTTTTCCGCCCGCCCCGGGCGGGCGCGGGTGGTCGCCGTCGCGTCCAGCACCGGCGGCCCGGCCGCCCTAGAGTGCATCTTGACGCGCTTGCCGGGCGAATTCGCGGCCCCGATCCTCATCGTCCAGCACATTACCCACGGCTTCGTCGCGGGCTTGGCCGACTGGTTGAACAAGGCCGGACCCCTGAGGGTCAAGGTGGCCGAGGACGGCGAGACGCTGAAACAGCGGACGGTCTACGTGGCCCCGGACGACCGGCACCTCGGCGTAACACCCCACGGTCAAGCCGCCCTCGGCGCAGCGCCCCCGGTCGGCGGCTTTCGTCCGTCGGGGAGTGTTTTGTTCGACGCCGTCGCCAAGGCGTACGGCCCGGCGGCCGTCGCCGTCATCCTGACCGGCATGGGGGAAGACGGGGTGGCCGGCCTGCGCGGCGTCCGCCAATTCGGGGGCCACGTCATCGCGCAGGACGAAAAAAGCTCCGTCATCTTCGGCATGCCCGGCGCCGCGGTCGCGGCCGGCTTGGCCCACGACATATTGCCCGTCGAGGACATCGCGGGCCGCTTGATTGAGTTGGTCGCGTAACGGGCCTCTCCTCGCCCTCGTGTTCGGCGTCGTCAGACGCCCGGGGAAGGGGCCTTCGGGACTTGAAAGGAGCCACCCATGAAACGCGTGCTGGTCGTGGAAGACAGTCGGACGCAGGCGCTGCACATCCAACTGCTTCTCGAAGAGGTGCCGTACCAAGTGGACCTCGCGCCCGACGGGGCGGCGGCCTTGGAGATGATCGGCCGGAGCGAGCCGGACCTCGTCCTGACGGACTTGGAGATGCCGAACCTGAACGGCTTGCAACTGGTGGAGGCGGTCCGCGACGAATACCCGTGGATTCCGGTCGTCCTGATGACCGCGCACGGCAGCGAGGAAATCGCCGCCTCGGCCCTCAGCAAGGGGGCGGCGAGCTACATCCCCAAGACGCACCTCGCCGACGACGTTCTCCCCACGCTGCAACGCATCTTCGACGTGACCAGCATCCACCGGCAAACCGCCAAGGCCTTCGAGCGGTTGACGGGCTTGGACCTCCATTTCGTCATCGACAACGACCCGTCCTTCATTGCCCCGATCATCGGGTATGTGAATGATGTCACCGAGTTGCAACGGATGCACGACGCCACCGAGCGCATGCGCATCGGCGTCGCCTTGCAGGAGGCTTGCCTCAACGCGATTTACCACGGCAACCTCGAAGTCAGCTCCGACTCCCGACAGCAGGACGAAGACATCTATCACGGGATCATCAAGACACGCCGCACGCAGGAGCCTTATTCGGCGAGGCGGGTGCACATCGACGTGAGCTTTACGCCGGCCGCGGCCACCTACACCGTGCGCGACGAGGGCAGCGGCTTTGACCCCGCGATGCTCGGTGACCCGAGCGATCTGAAGAACTTGGAGCGGATCGGCGGCCGCGGCCTGCTCTTGATTCGCACGTTCATGGACGCCGTGTCGCACAACGCCACCGGCAACGCGATCACGATGGTGAAGCGACGCGAGAAGGCGTCGCGTCGGTAAATGCCCGCACAGGGGCCATCTGCTCCGCCATCGCGGGCAGGGCCGCCGGGCGCCGTAAGCCACAGCCGCTCAAGTCGGAAGCCGCGCCGGGTCACGGCATGGCGAACCGTTGCCCTCCGCCGCCGCGTCCACGCTCATCCCGTGAATGACGCGGTTTTGCGGGCGTTTGTCGCCGCCGCTAAGCCATACTTAAGCTTTCTTCGCCGGATTCGCGTCCGGTCGGCCGATTCGCGGCGCCTAGGGGAAGACGCGATGACAACTCCGAACGAGGCGGAGGAAATGATTCACGCGGCCCGGGCCGGGTCGCGGGAGGCGATGGGCAAGGTGTTGCAGGCGTGCCGCGGCTACCTCATGGCCATCGCCGCGGAACTCATCGACCCCGAGTTGCGGGTGAAGGGCGGCGCGTCCGACATCGTGCAGGAGACGTACATGGAGGCCCAGCGGGACTTCGCGCAGTTCCGCGGCTCGACGGAGAAAGAACTGCTCGGCTGGTTGCGCCAGATCCTCCGGCACAACCTCGCGAACTTCACCCGGCGCTACCGCGGCACGGGCAAGCGGGACATCGCCCACGAAGTCCGGTTCGCGGCGGGGGACAGTTCCGCCGCGGAGCCGGGGTGGGCCGGGGACGAACCGACGCCCAGCGCGGTGATGGCGGACGTGGAGCAGGCCGCCCGGCTGCAACTCGCCGTCGGCCGCCTCGGCGACGAGTACCGCGACGTCCTCCGGCTGCGGTTCGAGGGGGAGATGTCGTTCGAAGAGATCGGCCACAAAATGGGGCGGTCGGCCGAAGCCGCCCGCAAACTTTGGACCCGGGCGATGGACCGACTGCGAGAAGTGTGGGAGAGCATGGAATGACGACGCCCGACGCGGCCGTGACCGACGACCGCCGCTCACTCTCTCTGTCCGTGCTGGACGAGGCGCTCGCGGAAGACTGGGCGACCGCGTCCGCCGGGGGGTCCACGCCGGTCTGGGGCGGGCAAGCGGTGTCAGAGCAGGACGCGAGTTGGTGCCGGCTGGTGCGCCGCCTGTGGGTGAAAGACCGCTGGGCCGCGGCGCCCGGCGCGCCGCCGTTCCCCCGGCCGGGCACGCGGCTGGGCCGCTTCGAAATCCGGCGCGAGTTGGGCCGGGGCAGCTTCGGGGTCGTCTTCTTGGCGCACGACCCGGAGCTGCGCCGCGAGGTGGCCATCAAAGTGCTGCGGCCCGACCTGTTGCAACTGGCGGGGTTCGCGGCGGGGTTCGAGTCGTCGGCGAGCGAGCGTCAAATTCGCTTCCGGCGCGAAGTCGAGGCCATCGCCCAACTCCGGCACCCCGGCGTAATCCAAGTGTTCGAGGTCGGCGAAAGCCAAGGGCTGATTTATTGCGCGCTGGAGTACGCCGACGGCGGGACACTTGCCGCGAAGTGGGCGGGCGCCCCGCGGCCGGCGCGCGAGGCCGCCGGCGTGGTCGAACAGTTGGCGCGGGGCGTGCAAGCGGCCCACGCGAAGGGCATTCTGCACCGGGACTTGAAGCCCACGAACGTCCTGCTGGCCGGCGACGGCACGGCCAAGATCGCCGACTTCGGCTTGGCGAAACAGATCGAAGACCCCGCCGCCCACACGGCCGCCGGCGCGATCTTGGGGACGCCGGCGTACATCGCCCCGGAGCAGGCGAGCGGGGCCGCCGCCGCCCCCGCCGCGGACATCTACGGCCTCGGCGCGATCCTGTACGAAGCCCTCACCGGCCGGCCGCCGTTCAAGGCGGAGACGGTCCTCGACACCCTCCGCCAAGTCCGCGACACGGAGCCGATCCCGCCGTCCCGGCTGAACCCGACCGTGCCGCGCGACCTCGAGACCGTCTGCCTCAAATGCCTCCGCAAGGACCCGGGGAAGCGGTACGCGACGGCCGGCGATCTCGCCGCGGACTTGGCCCGGTTTCTCGAGGGCCGCCCCGTTCTGGCCCGCCCGGCGGGCGTCGTCGAACGGGCGGCGAAGTGGACGCGGCGAAAGCCGGCGCTGGCCGCCTTGACGCTGACGAGTGTGCTCCTGTTCACCGTCGGATTGGCGCTCGTGTTGTTCCAATGGCGGGAAGCGAAGCGGGCGCGGGCGGAGGAACACGTCCAACGCGGCAACGCCGACAATCGCGCGAAGGAAGCCGTGGAGGCCGCCAACGGGGAACGCCGGGAACGCGAGGGCGCCGAGCGCTTGGCCGAGTGGAAGGCCGCGGAAGCCTATGACGCCACGATGATCTTGGCCCACCGCGAGTGGGAGCGCGGCCGACTTCCGCGCGCCCGCCAACTGCTGAAGCCGTTCGTGCCGGCCGGCCCCAATCAACCCGACCGCCGCGGGTTCGAATGGCATTACGTGGACCGCCTCACGCGGGCGGAACTCTACGCAGTCCCCGCCGCCTCCCACACGACGATTGCCTCGACGGCCGACGGAATGCGCTTCGCCGTCGGCTTGGGCGACGACATCGTCATCCGGTCGTGCGCGACCGGCGCGGTCGAACGGACGATCAGCTCCGCTCACAAGGGAGTTCGGTCGGTCCAGTTTCGCGCGGACGGCAAGCAACTCGTCAGCGGCGGCTTCGACGCGACGGTCGCCATCCACGACGCGGACACCGGCCGGCCGGCTTTCGTATTCCGGGAACACCGGGACATGGTGGCGAACGCCCTGTTCACCCCGGACGGCAAACGGGTTGTCTCCCTGAGCGTGGTCGGCCCGAAGGGACCGGGGGAATTGCTCCTTTGGGAGGCGGCGACCGGCAAAGTCGTTCACCGCCTCGGGAACCCGCCGACGCTCCTGACGCCGGACCTTGCCGTGTCGCCCGACGGGAAGCGGCTTTACGGAATTGTTGACGGCCGGATCGAGCGGTGGGATCTGGAATCGGGCCAACGCCTGCCGCCGCTGTCGGCGGCGGGCGATTTCTGGCGTCTCGCGCTGTCGCGCGACGGAACCCGCTTGGCAGTGGCGAGGAAGAACACCGTCACCATTTTCGACGCTGACACGGGCGCCCGGCAACTCGTGGTCGCCGTCGGCGACGCCACGATTCAAGGGTTGGCGTGCAGCCCGGTCGGCGACGAATTGGCGGTGGGCGGGTCCGATTCGCTACTCCGGCTCATCGACATGCGGGACGGCCAACTCCTCCGCACAATCCGCGGCGACGGCAACCCGTTTCGGTACGTCGGCTTCACGGGCGGCAAACCGCTCCGCGTCGCGGGCTGCTCCCTATTGGGTACCGTAAAAGTCTGGGACGCCCGAGCCGACGCCGAGTCCCGCGCGGTTGACCTCCCCGGATTTGCCCGCCGCTTGGCCGTGTCCGGCGACGGCTCCCGGGCCGCGACCTTTCAACAGGGCGGGGACATCGTCCTGTATGACTTGCCCACATGGACGGAACGACGACGAGTCGCGCGGCCCACGGGCAAGCCGGGGCTGCCCAACGCGATTTGCTTCTCGCCGCGGGGCGACGCCGTCGCCCTCGTTCTCCACACGGG
Source organism: Zavarzinella sp. (assembly GCA_043744795.1). GTDB lineage: Bacteria > Planctomycetota > Planctomycetia > Gemmatales > Gemmataceae > Zavarzinella. The sequence goes on from JAYTTY010000098.1 coordinate 8,321, forward strand.
CGAGGTCGAATTCTACGCCGACGGGGCTGCCGCGCCGCCGCGAACCATCCTTGCCGCAAACGGTCCGGAGGCGACCTGCGGCGCCTTCTCGCCCGACGGCCGGGCGTTCGCCACCGGCCACCGCGACGGCACGATTCTCGTTCACGCCTTGAGCGGCGAAGCCGTCCCCGTGAAACTCCAAGCCGGAGAAGCGGAGGTCAGCGCCATCGCGTTTCACCCCACTGATGCGAACGTGATTGCCGCCGTCGGTCACGACCCGGCGGCCCGCTTATGGGACATCGCCGCCGGGAAAGTGTCGGCCGACTTGCGGACGGATTCCCGCATCGTCTCGTCCGTCGCCTTCTCGCCCGACGGCAAGCAATTGGCGACGGCCGGCGCGCCGGTCATCCTTTGGGACGTGGCGACGGCGACCCGCGTCGTGACGCTCGAAGGCACGGAAGCTGGTCTCTCCCTCGTCGCGTTCCACCCGGACGGCAAGCGCGTCGCCGCCGCGTTTCCCCTGACGAACACGATCATGCTCTTCGACACGGCGACCGGCAAGGAAACTCTCTCGCTGAAATGCCCGCACCCGCAAACGGCCCTGTTCTCGAATGAGGGCCGCACGCTGACCGCCCTGGGGGAATTTGGGCGAATCTACATTTACGAAGCCGGACACCCAGTCCCGCCGCGCCGGTGAGTGACAAAAAGAGTTATCTCCGCCTTCATGAAAGGCAGAGAAAGAACGGTTCTGCTAGCGAACGTACCGACGCGGGCAGACGGTTTTCCGGCGTCATTGAGAGCGGAGTTGAGAATGCCGTAGCGGACTCGTCGGATTTTCGGTCCAACGGACCGAGTATCATAGCCCAGCCCGAACGGGCTGGGTTGGCGAGCCATCGAGAACCGTCGGTCTGAAGGACCGATTATCCGCTCAATGCCCGTTAGGGAACCGAAGGCTGAAACCCAAAGATAATCGGTCCTTCAGACCGCGGGCGTTGGCGGGTGGTTGACCCAGCCCTTTCGGGCTGGGCTATGGTAATCGGTCCGTTGGACCGAACAATTTCGAGCAGCCTGCTACATCGTCGCGAACTCTACTCTAGAGCATTTTCAGTTACTGTGTTGCGGCACATAGCCAGCGTGCCGGAAGTAATTCTGGCATTCGGCGGCGGGGGACCAGTCCGGGCATTCGCCGCACAGGTCGTCGCATGCGTCTTTCGTCCGCGGCTTCCGCGTCCGCATCTCGTTCTTGACCTTGGCGAACAGGTTCTCGATCGCGTTCAGGTCCGGGCTGTACGGCGGCAGGTAGACCACGGCCGCGTTCACCCCTTCACTGGCCTCCCGGACGCCGGCGACCTTGTGGGCCGCCAAGTTGTCCATCACCACGATGTCGCCCGGCCGCAGGACGCGGACCAACTGCTGTTCGACCCACGCCCGAAAAATGGCCCCGTTGATCGCCCCGTCCGCCACGAGCGGGGCGACCAAACCGGTCGCCCGCAACGCCCCGACGACGGTGGTCGTCAGCCCGTGGCCGTGCGGGACGTATTCGACGAGGCGCTCGCCCCGCGGGCGCCGGCCGTACAAGCGGGTCATGTCCGTTTTGACGCACGTTTCGTCGGGAAACACGACCCGGTCCGGGTCGAGGCCGACCCGCTGGGCGGCCCGGAATTCAGCCCGGCCGGCCGCCACGTCCGGCCGGGCTTGCTCGGCCGCGACGAGCGTTTTTTTTGACCGACAGCTTGAGCGCCCGCAGGGCGTTGTGCCGCGTGCCGATGCTGACGGCGAGGCCGAGCCGCGCCCGCAAGGCGGCCAGCGTCACGTCCGGTTGCCCGGCGACGGCGGCCCGCAGGGCCGCCTCGTGCCGGCGGTGGAACGGGACCGTTTTGGGGACCGGCGGCCGGGCGGCGACTTCGCCGGTGGCCTCGTGCCGGCGGATGAACTTCCGGGCCCACTCGGCGCTGGTGGTGTACTTCCGGCCGAGGTCGGCGAAGGAGAGGCCGGCCCGGTAGTCGGCCAGCACGCGCTCCCGAAGGTCGAGCGAGAACGGTTTCATCCGCGGCTCCGCAAGGGGAAAGCCGCAGGATGTCACGTCCGGGGCGAAAGCGCAATAGGGTACTTGAAAATGCTCT
>JAYTTY010000099.1:0-2672 GCA_043744795.1 Zavarzinella sp.
CTGACGCCTCGACGCTCGCCGTTGACACGTCGGGCTGACGCCTCGACGCTCGCCGTTGCACTTGCGTGCGGTCACAATTGGGTCCGGCCCGCGCTCCGCTCCGAAGACTCCGCGTCGCGGCTAAACGGGGTTTTCCCAAAATGCCCGCCCCAAAAACAACGCGACACAAAGGCGCCCGGCGAACGCCGAAGTGCCCCGATGTCGCGTCCGGGAACCCAATAATACGGCTTACGCCAAGAGGGCCTTGACGATCTCGCCGCCGTCCACGATTTCGATGGGGCGGTTGCCCGGGGCCATCAGTTCCTTGTCGGCGTTCACGCCGAGGCAGTGGTAGACCGTCGTGCTGAGGTCTTGCACCGTCAGCGGGTCGTCTTCCGGCTCGGTGGCCGTCGCGTCGGACGTGCCGTACACGACGCCCTTCTTGATGCCGCCGCCGGCGAGGGCGACGCTGAACACCTTGGGCCAGTGGTCCCGGCCGGCGGTGGCGTTGATCTTCGGCGTGCGGCCGAACTCGCTCGACACCATGACGAGCGTGCTGTCCAACAGGCCGCGCTGGCTGAGGTCGGTGATCAGGGCCGCGTAGGCTTGGTCAAAGATCGGCAGTTGCCCGGCCATGCCGGCCTTGATGCCGGTGTGCATGTCCCAGCCGCCGTAGGTCAGGCTGACGAAGCGGACGCCGGCTTCCACCATGCGCCGGGCCATCAGGAAGCGCTGGCCGGCGGCGTTGCGGCCGTAGGTGTCGCGCAGCTTGGCGTCTTCGGCGTTGATGTTAAAGGCTTCCCGCGCCTTGGGGGACGAGATCAGCGAGTAGGCCTGCTGGTAGAACGTGTCCATCGCGGCGATGTTGTCCGACTTCTCGCGGGTGGCGAAGTGGTCGTTGACAGCCGTCAGCATGCTCTTGCGCGTGGTGAACCGCTTGTCGTCCACGCCGCCCGGCAGGGCCAAGTCTTGGACGGTGAAGCCGGGGTTCGCCGGGTCGCTGCCGAGCGAAAACGGGGCGTACTTGCTGGACAGGTAGCCGCTGCCGGCGAACGTGTTCGGCATGGACGGGATGCAGACGTAGGGCGGCAGGTTGTTCCGCACGCCGAATTCGTGGCTGACGACCGACCCGAAGGACGGGAATTGCAGCGCCGGGCTGGGCCGGTAGCCGGTGAACATGTTGTGCGTGCCGCGCTCGTGGGCGGCTTCGCCGTGCGTCATGGACCGGCAGATGGCGATCTTGTCCGCGATCTCGGCGGTCTTCTTCATGTGCTCGTTGAGGTACACGCCGTCGAGCTTGGTCTTGATGACGCCCATTTCCCCGCGGTACTCGATCGGGGCGTTGGGCTTGGGGTCCCAAGAGTCTTGGTGGGCCGACCCGCCCGGCAGGAAGATGTGGATGACCGACTTGGCCTTCCCTTCCTTGGTGTCGTAGGTCTTGGTGTCCGCGTTGGCGGCCTGGTGGCGCAGGAAGCCGTCCAGCGTGATGCCGAGGCCGGAGATGGCCCCGATCTGCATGAACGAACGGCGAGACGGAATCGGACGCATGGACACTCTCACGGAAAAGGTGCGGAGGCGGGCGGGTGACCAAGGCGGGCGGGCGAGCGAGGACCGTCCTCGGTCGCCAAAGCAAACATCCGTGCGGCTTTCGGGCGCGCCGTCCGGCGGGAGGGTGGGTCTTCGATAGTCGTTCTTAAGGTTAGGCGAAGTCGAGACCGAAGTCAACAACAATCCGAAGCCCGATGAAAGCCCACGGACGGCCGTCCGTGGGCTTTCATCGGGCGTTCATACAAAAAGCCCCATGACCCCCAGCCGCTACCTCGTGTCGTTCGACCCGCGCTCGGCGTACCACCAGTTCACGGACATCCTCATCGTCGGGGCCGGGATCGCCGGCATCCGGGCGGCCCTCGAAATCCCGGCCGACCAAGCCGTGATGGTCGTCACCAAGGACCGCTTGGAGGAGAGCAACTCCACCTACGCCCAAGGCGGCCTCGCCGGCGTGCGGTCCCCGGAGGACGACTTTCGGAACCACATCGACGACACGCTCGTCGCCGGCGCCGGCCTGTGCGACCCGGCCATCGTGAAAAAAGTCATTGAAGAGGCGCCGGGCCAGATCAACGACTTGGTCCGCTTCGGCGTGAAGTTCGACCTCAAGGACGGCGACCTCGCGCTCACGCGGGAAGGCGGCCACAGTCACCGGCGGATTGTCCACGCGCTCGGGGACGCGACCGGGGCCGAGGTGATGCGGGCCTTGATCGCCAAGGCGAAGCAAAGCCCGAATGTGCTGCTGCGGGACGACACGTTCACGCTTGACTTGTTGACGCACGAGGGGCGGTGCGTCGGGGCCGTCGTCCACCGGGCCGGCGTGGGCAAGACGCTGGTGTGGGCGAAGCAGGTGATCCTCGCGTCCGGCGGGTGCGGCGTCGTGTACCGCGAGACGACGAACCCGCCCGTGGCGACCGGGGACGGCATGGCGGCGGCGTGGCGGGCCGGGGCCGAGCTGCGGGACATGGAGTTCATGCAATTCCATCCAACGGTGCTGTACATCGCCGGCAGTTCGCGGCATTTGATCTCGGAAGCGGTGCGCGGCGAAGGAGCCTACCTGCGCGATTGCCGGGGTGAACGGTTCATGCAGAACTACGACCCGGCTGGTGAACTGGCTCCGCGCGACGTGGTCAGTCAGGCGATCGTGC
>JAYTTY010000100.1:0-2671 GCA_043744795.1 Zavarzinella sp.
CGAGCTTTGCCTCTTTGCGAGCTTTGCGTGAAATGTCTTTCATTGAATTTACAAGGGATACACGATGCCTCTCGACGCACTCACGAAGCCGGCGACCGACCCGACGGCGATCTTCGAACACTTCCGCAACGGCTACGCGACGGACTTGCTCACGGTCGCCTGTACGGACTTCGACCTGTTCGGCCGACTGGCCGCGGGGCCGAAGTCGTTCCGCGGGTTGGCCAAGGAGACGGACTTGGCCGACCGGGCGTTGAACGTGCTGCTCACGGCAGTGCGGTCGATGAAACTGATTTCCGCGACGGCGGACGGCCAGTATTCGCTGACGGCTGCGGCCCGCGAGCACCTCGTCCCCGGCGAATACTTCGCGGTCGGCGGGTATGTCGGGCTGGTGGCAGAGGCCCCGCAAGTTCGGGCGATGGCCGAGCGGCTGAAGACCAACAAGCCGGCTGACAACCGCAAGGAGGACGCCGGGGCCGCCTTCATCTTCCGGCCCGGATTGGAATCGGCGATGGACCAGACGGACTCGGCCCGCCGCCTGACGATGGCCCTCGCCGGCCGGGCCAAGAACGTCGCCCCGTACCTCGCGGAGGCCGTTGACTTGTCCGGGGCGAAGACACTACTCGACATCGGCGGCGGCACGGGCATTTACGCCATCGCCTGCTTGCAGAAGAATCCGCACTTGAAGGCCGTCGTCTGGGACCGGGCCGAGGTGTTGAAGGTGGCCGGCGAAATGGCTGTGAGCTACGGCGTCGCCGACCGGCTGGAGTTGGCGCCCGGCGACATGTTCACGGACCCGGTCCCCGCGGCCGACGTGATGCTACTTTCCAACATCCTGCACGACTGGGACGGCCCCGAGTGCCTGCGCCTGCTGAAGCGGTGTGCCGATTCGCTCCCGGGCGGCGGCCGCGTGCTGGTGCACGACGTGTACCTGGACGACGACCTCGGCGGCCCCTTCCCCATCGCCATGTACTCGGCGGCCCTGTTCACGCTGACCGAAGGCCGGGCGTACTCGGCCAGCGAGTACCGCCAGTGGCTGATGACCGCCGGCCTCAAGCCGGCCGAAGCGATCACGCCGACGCTGGTTCACTGCGGGGTGTTGGAAGCGGTGAAATAGAACAAAGACATTTCACGCAAAGCTCGCAAAGAGGCAAAGCTCGCAAAGAGACTCAGAAAAAAATGGTGATCTCACACCCAGCGAGCGCACCGTATTTTTCGTCGGCCCTTTGCGAGCTTTGCCTCTTTGCGAGCTTTGCGTGAAATGTCTTATTTTTTCGGCGCGATGCAGAACAAGCGCTTTTCCCCGCGCAGGAAGATTTGCCCGTCGGAAAAAGCCGGGGAGGCGTAAACGGTTTCGTTGATCTTGTTCTTCTCGACCACGTCGAACTTCTCCGATGCCGTCACCACGAACGTCGCGCCGTCGTCGTCCGCGTAGAAGACTTTACCCTCGGCGGCGACCGGGGAGGCGCTGTGGTGCTTGCCGAGGCGTTCGAACCAGTGGAGCTTGCCGGTGCGGGCGTCGCGGGCGCTGGCCAGGCCGTTGTCATGGACGAGGAAGATGTTGTCCCCGGCCGCGACGGGGGAGGGGACGTAGCCGGCGCCCTTCTCCTCGTGCCAGACCTCGTGCGTCTTGGTGACGTCCCCCGCGCCGTCCGGCTTGATGGCCATGACGTGGTAGGTCGGGAAGCCGGCGGTCAGGAAGAACAGTCCCTTGTGATAAATCATGCTGGCGACGAACTGCTCCGTCGGGCCGTGGATGTGCCAGATGGGCTTGCCGGTGTCCGGGTCGTAGCTGTCCACGGCCCACGCGCCCGTCATCACCATCTGCGTTCGGCCGGCAGCCTCTGCGATCAACGGCGGGCAGTAGGAGCGGATGCGCTCCGGGCGGTCGATGCGCCATTTTTCATCGCCGGTCGCCCGGTCGAGGGCGACGACGTAGGCGGGCTTCTTCTTGCCGAAGGCGTCCTGGTCGCAGTTCACGATCACCAGACTCTTGTAGATGACCGGCGGGCTGCAAAACCCGTGTTGGGACTGGAATTCGCCCGGCACTTTGCGCCAGACTTCGTTGCCTTGGAAGTCGTAGGCGGCGACGACGACATTCGGGTTCTGGTGGAAGGTGACGAAGACGTGCGTGCCGTCCGTCGCCGGGGTGGAACTGGCGAAGCTGTTCAACTTGTGGACCGGCTCCTTCGGGGCCGTGAGGACCGTCTTCCGCCACGCGATCTTGCCCGATTTGCGGTCGATGCAGATGAGGACGCGGTCCTGCGGCTTCTTCGGGTCGGGGTCTTCCAGGCACGTCGTCAGAAAGACGCGGTCGTTCCAGACGATGGGGGACGAGTGCCCCTTGCCGGGGATCTCGCACGTCCACGCGATGTTGGCGCCCGACGCCGCGTCCCACTTAGTCGGGAAGCCCTTGTCGAGCGAGGTGCCGTCCCCGCGCGGGCCGCGCCACATGGGCCAATTCTCGGCCGGGGCCGCGGAGACGAACGAAAGCACGGCAACGAGTGGGATCAACAAGCGGGACATGGGGTGAACTCGGCGGGATCATCTGGGAAAAGACACTCTGGTGAGCCGCGACGCGGAGGCTTTGCGGAGAGGAGCGCGTCCAACGACTGTCAGCGCCGACCATTGGCCGCCTGCACTGGGTGACGGTCTTTGAACGCGCTCCTCTCCG
>JAYTTY010000101.1:0-10417 GCA_043744795.1 Zavarzinella sp.
GAACCCGCCGCGCCCGCCGCCGCCGTAGCCGCCGCGGTCACCGCCGCGCCCGCCGTCCCGGCCGCGCTCGGGCCGGTCCTGCACGGGGAACTCGTCCACGAACTCTTCGTCCCCCACGGGGCGCGGGGCCGGGGCGTCGCCTTCGGACTCCTCGAACAGTTCCTCGCCTTGAGGCACGTCTTCGCCGTCGGCCTCTTCCGGCTCGCCGAATTCGCCCTCGTTGGCCTCGGCCGCCTCTTCCTTCGCGTCGCCCCCGCCGCCGAAGCGGTCGTTCGGGGCCATCGGGTCGAAGTAGAACTCGTCGTCCCCGCCGGTGACGCGGCGCTCGGCGCTCGGCATCGTCTTCGGGCCGTCGTCGTCGCCGTCTTCCTTCTTGCGCGTCGTCCGCTTGCGCTTCGGCTTGGCGTCGGCGTCGGCCTTCGCCTCGGCCTCGGGGTCGGCGTCCTTCTTCTTGCCGCGGGGCGCGGCCGGCTTCTTCTTCTTCGGCTTGGCGTCGGCGTCCTCGTCGTCCGCCGGGCCGGCCGGGTCGGCGGCCGGCTTGGCCTTGGGGAAGGCGGTCGGGCTGCTCACGTCCGGGCCGACGTCCAGGCCGATGCCGAACTCGTCGTCGTCGACGGCCTCGGCCACGGGGATGTCACTCCCGAAGTCTTCCGGCTCCTCGGGTTGCGGGGCGGCCGCCTTGTGGGCGGGGATGGCGACCGGCTCGAAGCGGCGGGGCGGCGGCGGGGCGGCGGGCGCCTGGGCCTCGGCCTGTTCGTCGAAGCCGAATTCGTTGGCCGGGGCCGCCTCGCGGCGCGGCGGGTCGTCCCGGCGCGGGCGGTCGTCCCGGCGCGGCTCGTCGCGGCGGGGCCGGTCGTCCCGGCGGTCATCGCGCCGGTCGTCCCGGCGGCCTTCGTCGCGGGGTTGGTCCTTGAAGTAGACGCTGGCCACGTCGGAGACGTGCAGGAAGCCGTTGCGGCCGATGCCGAAATCGACGAACGCGGCCTGGATGCTCGGCTCGACGTTGACGATGCGGCCCTTGTAGATGTTGTTGACGTAGCTCTCGTTGCTCGCCCGCTCGACGTACAGCTCTTGCAGCACGCCGTCCTCGATAATGGCGATGCGGCACTCCTCGGGCTGCATCACGTTGATCAGCATTTCCTTCTTCATTGGTCTCTCTCAGTGGTCTGGTGTTCGACAGTGGTTTCAAGTGTTCGGGGGGTGAGTCCCGAGTTAAGGTTCAAGTTCCAAGTTCAAAAGCCGACCCGTGTCGGCGGCCGGGTTTCGCCGGCGGTTTTGCGGCCTGAAGGGCCGCTTAACATAGCCCGGCCCGCAAGGGCTGGGTGACGGCGGACGCCAGTTTTTCGGTCTGAAGGACCGATTAACACAGTCCGTCCGCGGTGGCCGTTTCCTGAAGAGGAGACGCATTTAATCGGTCCTTCAGACCGAAAAACCAATTCGGCAGTTGACCCGGCCCTTGCGGGCCGGGCTATGTTAAGCGGCCCTTCAGGCCGCAAAACCGCCGCCGGGCGCCGGCTCTTTCTCATTCGACAATCGGCCCGTTCTCCGTGGCCCCCCACACTTCGCGGGGGACCGCCGCGGCGGCCGGCTTGGGAGGGCCGCCGTTCCACGGGCGGACCTGTTGGGTGATGGTCGGGGTTTTTGCGGCCTCGGCCGCGTCGGTCTCGTCGGCGATTTCCAGTTGCGCCCGCTCGACGGCGGGGCCGGTCAGGTACAGGTCGCCCAGCCCCAGCATGCGGGCCAGTTCGTCCACGCGGGCCGTCCCCTCTTGGGTCAGCCAGATGTCGAACCACACGGCGTCGGCGTCCGCCCACGCGGCCCGCAGGTACGGCCGGACGTTCACTTGGCGGGGGCGCGGCTTCTCGCGGTCGGCCCACAGTTCGGGTTGGGCGAGTAGGTCGGCGAGACGGGCGGAGAGGGCGTCTGTGGTCGTGGCCGGAGCCGGAACGGGTTCCAGCGCAACGCCCCCCCCCCGCCCCCCCCTGACAGGGGGGGAGAAAGAGGCGGCTCCCCATTCGCTTAAGCCACTCGCGAACGGCCGGTTTTCCTCCCCCCCTGTCAGGGGGGGGCCGGGGGGGGGCTGCCTTTCGTCTTGCGCTCCCCTACCCCATCCCACAATCGGCCAGCGGTACACGGCGCGGCGCGGCCGGGCGGCGGACTTGATGGGGATGCGGGCGGCGGAATGGAAGATCAGGCCGGGCGGGGCCTGTTTGCGGACGCGGGCCAGCACGTCCTCGGGGGAGACTTCTTCGGTGAACTCGATTTCGAGGACTTCGTCTTGCCCGATGAGGCCGAGCGAGAGGGACTGGGCGAAGATGAGCCGGGGGGCGGGGTGGAAGCCTTCGGTCTGGCGCACGGGGAGGCCGGCGCGCCGCAACAAGCGTTCGACGGCCCGCATTAAGTCCAAGTGGCTGACCAACCGGAGGTCGCCGGACTTGCAGAATCGGATTCGGACTTTGTCGAACGCCATCGGTGGCACGGCCGGCACGGGGGCGTGACGGGCCGCGTCCTCGCGGTGAGGAAGCGTCGGGCGGGACAGGCCGGAGAATGCGTGCGGAAAAGCCGGGCCAGTCAGGGAGGCGACTGGGAGAAAACCGGCGGCCGCACGGGGTCAATCCTCGGTGACTCGTCACGCCCGGGGAACTGACGGGATGGGCGGGCGGGCTCTTCGGCCCTACTCTTCGCCCCCGCCAGCCGCTTCGGGGTCTAATTTCAAACGCTGCCGCAGCAGGTATTGTTGGACGTCGCGGGCCGACTCGAAGGCCATGGCCTCCCGGGCGATCCGCTCGGCGTCGGCCCGGTCAACGCGACGAATCATCGCCTTGACTGCGGGGAGGTTGTTCGGCGCCAGTGAGAACTGGCGCAACCCCAAGCCGATCAACAACGGAGTGAACAGCGGGTCGCCGCTCATCTCCCCGCACACGCTCACGCCCTTGCCGTACTTGTTCGCCGCCTCGATCACGAATTTGATGAGGCGGAGCACGGCGGGGTCCGCCGGGGAGTACAGGTCGGCGACGTGTTCGTTCGTCCGGTCGGCCGCCAAGGTGTACTGTATGAGATCATTCGTCCCGATGGAGAAGAAATCCACCTCTCGCGCGAATTCTTCCGCCATAATCGCCGCGCTCGGCACCTCAATCATGGTCCCGACCGGCACAGTCGGATTAAACTTAACCCCTTCCTCGCGCAGGTCTTCCATCACCTCCCGCAGGAGGAACTGGCACTTGCGCAACTCGGGCAGCGTGCTGACCATCGGGTACATGACGCGCACGTCCCCGAAGGCGCTGGCCCGCAGGATGGCCCGCAGTTGCGTCCGGAACAGCGGGATGTCGCGCAGGCACAGCCGGACCGACCGCAGGCCGAGGGACGGGTTCTTCTCCGGCTCCTTCGGCCCGTGGACGGACACGAACTTGTCGGCCCCGAGGTCGAGCGTGCGGATGACGACCGGCCGGCCCTCCCCCATCTCGCGGATCACGCGCAGGTAGGACCGGAAGTGCTCCTCCTCGCTCGGGTCCGAGGTCCGGCCGACGTACAGGAACTCCGTGCGGTACAGGCCGACGCCGTCGGCCCCGCGGGAGGAGCAGACGGTCGCCTCGTCCGGGAACTCGATGTTGCCGAAGATCTTGATCGCCGTGCCGTCGGTGGTGACGGCCGGGAAGTGCCGCTCCGTGGCCCAGAAGCCGGACTTGGTGATGGCCGCGTCGCGCAGCTTCTTGTACTTGGTGACCGTCGCCGGGTCCGGGTCGAAGATCAGGATTCCCTCGCCGCCGTCCACGATGACGATGTCGCCGGTGGCGACTTCGGACAGGAACGGCCCGAGGCCGACGACGGCCGGGATGGCCATGGCGTTGGCCATGATGGCGGTGTGGCTGGTCTTGCCGCCGTGCTCGGTGGCGAACCCGAAGACGGTGTTCTTGTCCAGCGACGCGGTCTCGCTGGGGGTGAGGTCGCGGGCGAGGACGATCACCGGCTCGCGCAGGTTCTTCAGCGGCTCGTTGCGGTCGCCGAGCAGGTACTTGAGGATGCGCCGCTCGATGTCGAAGAAGTCCGCGGACCGCCACGCCAGGAAGCTGTTCTCCCCGAGACTCTCGATGGTCTTGACGAACTCGTTGACGGCCTTGCTGACGGCGTACTCGGCGGTGAACCGCTGCATGCGGATCAGGCCGTCGAGTTCGGCCAGGAAGGCCGGGTCCTCGAACAGGACGGCGTGGGCGGCGAAGACGGCGCCGTACTTGGCCCCGAGCTTGTGCGTGATGTCCCGCTGCGTCTGCGTGGACTCGAAGGCGGCGGCGGCCAAGGCCCCGTGCAGGCGGTCGACCTCCGCGTCCACCTGCGCCGGGGCGACGCGGCGCTGCGGCACGCGGATGCCGTCCACGTCCAGCACGAGGGCCGGGCCGATGGCCACGCCGGAGGACACGGGGATGCCGCGAATGTTTTGCATGCCGCCTTGAACCGCCCCGCCGTCGGGAGAAGAGTCGCGAGCCTGGTCAGTGTCGCCCAACGCCCACGGACGGCCGTCCGTGGGCGTTTTATCGATTTAGTGCGCCCCGTCCGGCCCGTCCGGGCTGGGGGAGGCGAGCAATTCGGCCAGCGCCCGGGCGGCCTCCTCGGCGTCCGGGCCGTCGGCCTGCACGACCAGTTCCGTGCCGGGGCCGGCCGCGAGCATCAGCAGGTTCGTGAAGCTCTTGCCGTTCGCCGTCCGCGCCCCCTTCAACACCTGCACGGCCGACAGGAACTTGCCGGCCGCCTTGGCGAACGCCGCCGCCGGGCGCATGTGCAGGCCCAACGGGTTCCGCAGGACCACCGGGACGCGGACCGCTCGGCTCTCGGTAATCGGCTGGCCGTCTTCCACCGGGGGACTTTCGGGTGCGGGCGCCTCACGCCTCGGGTTGCTCGTCGTCCTGGGCCCACGGGTCGGGGGTGTTCTCGATCAAGGCCCACATCTCGTCCTTCGTCTCGCACGCCCGCATGGCCGCCAGGAACTCGTCGCTCTCGCTGACGCGGACGATGGTTTCCAGCAAGTGCAAGTGCGGGCCGGGCTGGTCCGGCCGGGAGACGAGCAGAAAGAGCATGTGGACGTCGTGGCCGTCGATGCTCTGGAACGGGATGCCGGCCTTCGACAGGCCGAGCGTCCCGACGAGCCGGGGCAGGCCCTCGAACCGCGAGTGCGGGATGGCGACGCCGCGGCCGATGCCGGTGGACCCGAGGCCCTCGCGGCGCATGATCTCGCCGACGACGGCCGGCACGTCGCCCGGCTTGAAGAAGCCGGCCGCGTGCAGGGCGCCCACCAGCTCGCGCACGGCCCCTTCCTTGGTCGTGGCCACCATGGCGGGCACGAGGGCGTCCCGGATGAGGGAGTTCTTCATCGGCGGCTCTCGGAAGCGGGACTCATCGGGTCACTTGTGGTCCGTGATCTTCTCTTTGTACTTGCTGATCTGCTGGCGGACGTGCGAGAACGCCAAGTCCACGGCCGGCATCAGCTCCTCGTGCTTGTCCTGCCCGACAAAATCGTGCTTGTGTTCCGCGTCCACCTTGATTTCGACGGTCTTGAAGATTTTGTCCGCCAAATCGACCGTCACCTCGATCATGGTGATGCGCGAGAAGAAGTGCAGCAACTTCTCGCACTTGGTGTTGATCTCGGCTTGGTGAGCCTCACTGAGGTGCCCGTGGCGGGTGGCGATTTTAATTTGCACGGCCTAGTCCCTTCCCCTTCTGTCGGTCATGGAGAGCATAGGAAGGAGATTGTAACCAAACGACTCGGGGACAGCAACCTGCGAAACAATTGACCCGTGACCGAATGACCAACCAATTGGTGAGCCGAGGGCCGTGAGGCCCCGGGTGGTGCGCTCCGGCCCAACACCCGGCGGCTTACGCCGCTCGGCTCACTTCTGAGATTGGTCATTTCCCCTCGCGCTCGTCCGACTCCTGCCCGCGCTGGTAAATGGGCAGGTAGCGGTACTCGACGGTCAACGCCAAGATGGCCATGGCGGTGCAGTAATTGATGCCGGCCATGGTGTCGTCCGCCAAGCCGCCCTGCCAGAAGCCGCCGGGTTTCGGCGGGTACTGGGTGAGCAGCAGGTAGTGCAGCACCTCGCGGTAAATCTTCCAGTAGTTGTTCGGCGTGCGGTTCTCGCCGGCCTGGCCGGGGTCGTCCCCGATTTGGAACATCGCCTGAGAGGTGTAGTAGATGCCGTAGAAGAAGTGCGGCCGGGCTTGGTTGAGGATGTTCTCCTTGCGGATCAGGTAGCTGGCGGCCCGCAGTGACTCGTTGGAGGCGTGGTACTCCTTGCCGCACAGTTCCAAGGAAAGGATGCTGACCCCGGTGCAGGGGACCGTGACCGGGGAGTAGTTCGTGTAGCGGTAGCCGCCGACTTGCGGGTCGTAGCACCGCTTGATGTAGCCGACGGCCCGCTCGACCATTTCCGGGGGCACGTCGCACCCGACGTTCTTGGCGGCGCGCAGGGCCATCACCTGCCAGCCGGTAACGCTAATGTCCGCGTCCGCGCCGTCCGGCGTGTAGCGCCAGCCGCCGTTCTTCTCCCCCCGGCCGCACTGGGCGTCGCGGATGAGCCGGACGGCTTTGACGAGTTGGGCCCGCAGCCCCTCGGCCTGCTGGCGGTCCGGCATCAGCCCGACGACCTCGGCGACCATGAGCGTGCAGATGCCGTGCGAGTACATCTGCGTCATGCCGAACTGGTTGGCCGCGAACATGCCGTTCTGCTGCTGCTGGCCGGCGACGAACTTCACGCCGCGCTCGATCTGCTCCCCGTACTTCCCCTCCCCCGGCACGTGCCCGGCCGAGAGGAACGCCATCACGCACAGGGCCGTCACCGCCGGGTCCCGCAGGCCGGCGTTGTTGCCGAAGCCCATGCCGAACGGCTGCCGCCCCGCGCCCGAGTTCCACGACCCGTCCGGGTTCTGCGACTTGGCGAGGTACTCGATCCCCTGCTCGACGGCGGCCTCAAACGCCTCCTTCGGCTTCACCCCTTGGGCGAGGCCGAGCGTTGGTAGTGTGAGCAACAAGAAGACGGGGAGGATTCGCATGGTGCTTCCAGCATACGCGGGCGCGGGCGGACAGAGCAAGGGGCGGCGGTCTTGACGAGCCATGAGCGTGAGCGATTGGAGTCCGCACGCCTCACCAATCACTTCATGCCACGCGGCGACCGCCTGAGCTTCCGGACTCTAATCGCTCACGCTCATGGCTCGCCAAAACCCCCTACCCCAACTCCATCGTCGTGATCCCGAAGACGCGGCCGTTGTCCAATTTCGGCGGGCCTTGCGTGTACATGCGGGCGGTCCGGAACGCCTCATGCAAGCCGAAGCGGCTGACCAACTCGGCGGCGGCGGGATTGGCGGTCGCGTCCGGGGCGTCCACGCAGAACGGCTGGCCGCCGGCCTCGCGCGCCAGGCTGCCGAGCAGGGCGTCCGCGGCCGTGATGTCGTCGGCGAAGAGCGGGCCGACCTTGAACCCGTCGGCGCTGCGGCGAATCACTCCGAACCCGGCCAAGCGGCCTTCCCGACGATAACCCAAGGCCATCGACTCCGGCAACTGGAGCCACGCTTTCAGGAACGTCGGCCGCGGGGCCGGGAAACAGGAGCGGTCGTAGGCAAGCACATCTTCAAACGGGACTGACGACAGGGGAACGACTTCGGGGGAGGATTGGCCGCCGCCCTGCCCCTGATACCGAATGTGCTGGTGAGCGAACCGGAACCCCGACCGGGCGTAGTTGTCCTGTTGGGCCAACACGCCGTCCAACCCCACATTGCGGGAGCCGAGGTGAGCCATCCCGGCCCGCCAGACTTCGATGCCGTACCCGCGGCCCCGAAACCCGGGCCGCACGATGTACTGGCCGAGGAAGCCGAACGAGTCGTCGTAGGCCACGCACGAAATGCACGCGACCGGCTCGCCGTCCAACACCCCGAGGAAGAACCCGCCGGGGTCGGTGTGAAAGAAACAGTCCCCGTCATGCACGCCGGGGTTCCAGCCCTCGGCGTTCGCCCACTCGCGGATGAGGGCGACTTCCTCCCGCTTCATGGGGCGGACGGTGAAATTGGGGTGGGGTGTTGTGATCATGATGCCTCTGGGGAGAGATTCATCGCTTCCGCCGACAAGCGAACGGTCTTCGACGCCGAGCGCCGCGAGGGGAGCGAGCCAGAAGACTGGAGGAGCCGGCTGAGTAAGGGCGCCGCGAACCGCGTCTTCGAGGTTCGCCCACCAAACGGCGACCGGCCGCGGGAGTGGGTGACGGGCCTCGAAGACTCGTCCCTCCGCGCACTGGCGCGGGAAGCCCCTCCAGTCGCTAACTTCTGGCTCGCCTTCCTCGCTCCGCTCGGCTTCAAAACTGCCGTACCGCTCTACGCCTCCGACTCCGCGCCGGCCTCAATCACCCGCAGCACGCTGTCGTGGTCGAACCACACCGGGACGCCGCCGGGGGCCACGAACACCGCGATGCCGTCCCGGACCACCGTCGCGAGGGCGTGGTCGATTTCAAACCGCTTGCCGCCATTGAGTTCCACGGTGAACACGCGGAACGGTTGCCGCGTCAGCATCCCCTTGAGGAGCGCGTCGAAGTTTTCTGCCGTCATGAGTTGCCTCCACGGTAACCGAGTAAGTGTGTGATCAAAAACCGTCGCGTCATTATTGCCAAGAGCGTTCGGAACGAATGAGGCCGGGCGTGAGCATCGTCGCTTTTCGCTCCGCGAAAAGCCGGGCCTCCCCCCGCGGGCGGCAGGTTTCTCGGGCGGGAAGCCGGACTTTTCGCGGAGCGAAAAGCGACGATGTCCCGCGGCGACCGCCGTCACCCCTCCCCGTCGATCTCGATCACATAGTCCACCACGTGCGCCTCGGTCCGGTCAGGGACTTCCCAGCGGTCGAGCATGCGCTCGATCACCTTTTCGGGCACCTTGCGGCGGCGGTTGCGGTTCTGCTGGAACAGGCGGTCCGGCGGGGCTTCCACATAGACGAGCCGGACGTGGGCCCGGTACTCCTGGAACAGGCGCAGGCAGTCGGCCCGGACTTGGCGGCTCAGGTTCTGGGCGTTCCAGACGAAGTGTTCCCCGGCGCGCAGGTGGGCGCGGGCCAACTCGCGCGCCCGGTTCACCACGTCGCCCTGGGCGTCTTGCGGGGGGACGCCCATTTCCTGGCGGATCACGTCGAGGCTGATGACCGGCCAGTCCGGCAGGTGCGCCTCGGCCCAGTGGTCCTTGCCGGCGCCGGGCAGGCCGCTGAGGACGACGACCTTCGTGTGGAACTCCTCCGCCGGCGCCGCCGCCCCGCGGTCGCGGCCCGGCTCGCGGAAGAACAGGTAGCGGCCGTGGTCGCTCGGGAACGGGTACGGCTTGTCGAGGCACCCGAGGGCGTCGCACATGTCGCGGAACTGCCGCACTTGAGACAACAGTTGGTCCGGGTCCGGGCAGACACGGCCGCGGGCATCGGACTCGGCCATGATCGCCAGCCAGTCGCACCGGGCGGTCTGGCTGACTTCAATCGCCATGCGGACCGGGTTCTCGCTGTCGGCCAGGAAGAACGGCACGAGGTGGTGTCGGACGACGGCGCAGACGGCCTCGCGCTCGTGGAACGGGACGCCGAGCCGCCAGAGGATGTGCCGGGCCTTGATGGCCCCGCGCCACGAGTGCCCGCGGGACGACCACCGGCCGTCGGCCTCGCGGCGCGTGCAGGCCGGCTTGGCCACGTCGTGCAGCAGGGCGGCGTAGAACAGCAGCCGCCGCTCGGTTTCGGGGAGGGCGCGCCACGCGGGGAGCGCGGCCATCGCCTCGCAGACCATGTGGACGTGAATCCACACGTCCCCCTCCGCGTGGCGGTCGTGGTTTTGCGGGCAGCCCTTTAAGTCTTGCATCCACGGCAAGGGGTCCAAATCCCCCCACGGGACGGCCCAGTCCGGCTCCGACGGATCACTCAACGTCCCCACGGGGGCCTCGATTCGACAAACGCTCTCCGCCCATTGAAGTTATTTTAGGAGCCGGGGGGGCCGAACGCGAACCGCCCGGCCCGGAAAGTGAAACACGCGCCGCGGCGCCGGGCGTGCGTCCCGTGCCGGTCGTACCACGCGGCCGCCGGGAAAAATCCGCATGTTGTTCCCGACGAACCCGTTGCGGCGCCGGGGGCGGCCCCTACAATTGCATGACTTATTCCCAGCCAGAAGTCCGGCGGGCCACCCCGTCCCGTCTGCGAGGCCGACGATGCAGAAGTGGATGTGTCTGGGCGCCATGATCGTCGCCGGGCTAACGCTGATCCTGTGCCTCATGGACCTCGTCATGGGCAAGCCGTTCGGCGGCGGCCCGTACCTGATCGCGGACATCGGCGGCGCCCTGGCCGCCGGCACGACGGCGTATTTGGCGTTTAATGCGTACCAAGACGTGAAGTAAAAAGCGATCCCGGGGTTCGCCGAGCCTCACCCAC
>JAYTTY010000102.1:0-10392 GCA_043744795.1 Zavarzinella sp.
GTCTTCATTGAATACCAGACACGTCGGGCTAACGCCTCGACGCTCGCCGTTGACTATCGTTACAGCGGTTGCCGCAGGAAGTCCGCGCTCCTCTCCGCAAAGCCTCCGCGTCGCGGCTTACAAGACCGCCCCCGGTCACGGCGCCACTTCCAAATACTCAATCTCCGGCACGTGCTTCCGCAACTCCGTCTCGATGAACGGCACGAGGCTCATCAGGTTGCCGGGGCAGCCGGCGCAGATGCCGGTCAGGCGCACGCGGGCGCAGCCGCGGTCCACGTCCAGCACGTCGATGCCGGAGCCGTCGAGGTCGAGGGCGGGGGCCACTTGGGTCCGCAGGGCCGCTTCCACGCGGGCGCGTAGGTCGTCGGTCATGGCCCCTCCAGCAGCGTCTTGGCCCGGTCCACGTCGGCGGTCATTTGCTTCACCAACTCGCCCGCGCTGGCAAATTTTTGGGTGCCGCGCACGCGGGCGGCGAAGTCCACGGCCAGCGGGCGGCCGTAGATGTCGCCGGTGAAGTTGATGAGGTAAACTTCGGCCGTGCGGGCCGTCTCCCCGAAGGTCGCGTTGGGGCCGATGTGGGCGGCCCCCACCCACGGCTGGCCGTCCAGCCACGCCCGCACGGCGTACACGCCGTCGGCCGGCAACAGCGTCGGCACGGCGCCCAAATTCGCCGTCGGGAAGCCGATGGTGCGGCCGCGCTTCGCCCCCTCCACGACCGTCCCCGTCAGGCGGTAGCGCCGGCCCAAAAGCCGCGTCGCCCGGCCGATGTCCCCGGCCAGCAAGGCGTCCCGCACGCGGCTGCTGGACACGGGTTCGCCGTGCATTTCAAAGGCCGGGACTTCGCGGAACCGGATGCCGGCCGCGGCGCTCATCGCGCGCAGCAAGGTGTTGTCCCCGGCCCGGTCCTTGCCGAAGCGGAAGTTGAAGCCCTCGGCCATGCCGCGCGGGGCGAGGGCCTGTTGGATGATCGTCTCGAAGAAGTAGTCCGGGGACAGGGCCAAGAGTTCCGGCGTGGTTTGCAAGACGACGACGTGGTCCGCGCCGATGGCTTGGAGCAATTCGGCCCGCTGCGCGACGGTCGTCAGCGGCGGCTGGTAGCGGGCCGGGGCCAACACTTGCAGCGGGTGCGGGTCGAACGTGACCGGGATCACCGGGCCGGCGCCCCCCGCCATCTCACGCGCGGCGTCCAGCAAGGCCTTATGCCCGGCGTGGACGCCGTCGAAGTTGCCGACGGCCACCACGCCGCCGCGGAACGCCGCCGGCGCCGTCTCGTGGTACCGCAGAGTCGCAACGGCCATGCCACCTCCGGGGGAACGTCACGGTGTTATCATATCCGTACCACCGCCGGGAGGCGGTCGCGTTGGAGTTCCGCTTTTAAGCGGTCTTGGAACGCTCCCCCACAAGGCCCAAGAGGACCGAGTCTTCGAGGGTCCGCCCCCGTGGGCGAACGGTCGTCACCCACGAAGGCGAACCCTCGAAGACTCGGTTCGCCGGCCTATTGCGGCGAGAAGGTCACGGACCGCTTAAAAGCGGAACTCCAACACGACCGCCTCCCGGCGGTGAATCGAGGCCCGGCCGTCGTCCCACAAGACGCCCAAATCCCAAACCGGCCGCCCCGCCGCCCGCGCCCAAGGATTACGGCATCGTCGAGTTTGACGCCGACCGCTGTTGGTGGTGATCGCATCGCGCGGCCGACTCCAATCATTGGCCGGCCGTGCGAATTTGCCCTTCACATTTCCCCGCCCGTGTGGTATCCTCGTCTAAGTAAATCGCACGGTGTGGCCCCGCCAAATCGCATGGCGTCGGGCTGCAGGACTCTCCCTCCTTCACGCCACGATTGGCCGGCGCCCCGGAACGACTCTGCTCGTTGCTCCGTCGCCACAGACCATCCCACGGCGCCCGGCGGCCCTCGCCCCCGCTCGGCGTTTGCTTGAGCACGCGGTACGCTCGGAAACGGTTGACGACCATGGACACGACGGCCGCCAACATCGGCTTGAGCCGAGACGACCTCGCCCGGGCCATCGCCGCCAGCCGGCTGCTGCCCGACGCGGACTTGGACCGCCTGTTGGCCGCCCACCCGGCCGCGGACGCCATCGCCCTCGGGCACGTCTTCGTCTCGACGGGCGCGCTGACGGATTACCAGTTGGACGCGCTGTGCCGCGGCCGGCACGCGGCCCTGCGCGTCGGGAACTACGACATCCTCGACAAGCTCGGGGCGGGCGGCATGGGGACCGTGTACAAGGCCCGCCACCGCCGCATGAAGCGGGTCGTCGCCCTCAAGGTGCTGTCGGCGGCCGCGTGCCAAGACGAGGCGTTCGTGCAGCGCTTCCAGCGCGAGGTCGAGACGATCGCCCGGCTGGTCCACCCCAACGTGGTGACGGCCTACGACGCGGACGAGGCCGACATCGGCCACTACTTGGCGATGGAGTTCGTCGACGGCCGCGACCTGACCGCCCACGTGCGGAAGAGTCATCCCCTTCCCGTGGGCGAGGCGGTCGGTTGCGTCGTGCAGGCGGCGCGCGGGCTGGCCTGCGCCCACGCCCACGGGGTCGTCCACCGCGACATCAAGCCGGCGAACTTGTTGCGGGACGAGGCCGGCGTCGTCAAAGTGACGGACCTCGGGCTGGCCCGGCTCAACGCCGCCGACGACGCCGCCCCCGGTTCGGCCACCGCTCTGACGGCGGCCGGCGGCGTCCTCGGCACCGCGGACTACATGGCCCCGGAACAGGCCATCGACTCGGCCGCCACCGACGGGCGGGCCGACATTTACAGCCTGGGGGCGACGCTGCACTTCCTGCTCACCGGCGCCCCGCCGTTCGTCGGCAAGAACATCATGGCCGTCCTGCTGAAGCACCGCGAGGCCGCCGTCCCGTGCCTGCGCGCCGCCCGGCCCGACGTGCCGGAGAGTCTCAACGCGGTCTTCCGCCGGATGATGGCGAAGGCCCCGGCCGACCGCTTCCCGACGATGGAGGCCGTCATCGCCGCCCTCGAAGCCGTCGCCGAAGGCGGTTTGCCGGAGACGGCGCCCGTGGTCGCGCCCGCCCCAATCGTCAGGTCCGGGTCGTCCGTCAGCGTCGGCCGCGCGCACGAGGGGACGATCTTCGACGGCCCCGACGGCCCGGCCCTGAGCGTCCTGCTGGTCGAGCCATCCCGCGTGCAGGCGGGCATCGTCCGCCGGTACTTGGAGGGGCAAGACATTACCGTCACCGCCACGGTGCCGTGCGGGGAAGAGGCCGTCGCGTCCGTCCGCGCCAACCGGCCGGGCGTCGTCCTCGCGGCCTTCCACCTGCCCGACATGACCGGCATCGACTTGGCCCGCCGCGTCCGGCAGGAGATGCCGCGGAACGCCCCCGGCTTCGTCCTCCTGTCCGGCGACGTGGAGCGGGACGGGGCCGAGTCCCTGAGCCAACTCAACCGCGTCGTCGTGCTGGCCAAGCCGTTCACGCCGGAGCAACTGGTGCAGACGCTGAACGCCGTCACCGGCAAGTCGATCACCGTGAAGGCGCCCGGCTCGTCGTTCGCCGGCCTGTCGGGGGTCCGCTCGCGAAGTTCCCTGCCGGCGCCGAAGCCGGCCGTTGACCGCTCGACGCTCCGCGTGCTGATCGTGGACGACAGTCCCACGGCCCGGGCCAACGAGCGGGCCGTGCTGCGCGGCCTCGGCTTCACGCACTTCACCGAGGCCGCCGACGGCGCGCAGGCCGCCGCGGCCGCCGCCACGGACCGCTTCGACCTGATCGTGACCGACTACCACATGCCGCTGATGGACGGCCACGCGCTGGTGAGTTACCTCAAGCAAACGCCCGCGACTGCCAACACCCCCGTCGTGATGGTGACGACCGCGACGGACGCGGCGACGTTGGACCCCGTCCGCCAAGCGGGCGTGACGGCGATCTTTGGCAAAGCCTTCCCGGCCGCCGAGGTGAAGCCGCTCCTGGACCGGCTATTCGGGGGGTGAGTTGTCTTGGCGAGCCGACGCTGTCAGACGTCGAGTGCTTCCCGTCTCAAAAACTCAAAACTCGCCAAGACAGGAGTCACGCCGCCTCGGCCGCGCTGCGCGCCTCCACGAGTTTGCGGCCGGCCAGCCGCTCCAGCACGCGCAGCGGCGACGTGTCCGGGTTCCCCATCGCGGCGACCGGCAGGGAGAACGTCTGCTCGAACTGGTGCTGGCCGGCCATGGCGGCGTGGGAGACTTGGTCGGCGTAGCACGCCCACGCGCCGCCGGCGGGGAAGTCGATGGTCGCCTGCGGGACCGTGCGCTGGTACTGCTCGTCGGCCTTCATGGCGTCGTGCAGGTGGAGCATGTAATGGTCATACGCGGAGCGGAAGCCCTTGGTGACGCGGACCAGCGACAGGATTTGTCGGCTGATGTACCCGGGGGCGGGCAGTTCGCCCCAGAACCGCTTGGCCACGTCCGCGAACGGCTCGCCGACGCGCCACGTCCGCGGCCGGCCGGCCGGGTTGACGTTGCAGAACAGTCGCAGGATACGGCGGCCGCCGGTGGGCTTGGACGGGAAACTGTCCACGTGCAGGCGGGTGTCGTCTTTGCGCCAACTCTGCACGCGGCCCTCGACCATCGCCGGGCGCAGGCTGGCCCGCTCCCGTTGAAGTGCGGGGCCGTAGTGCGACAGCAACCGGCTGAGCGTGGCCTGGGCCGTCGCCGAGTAGCGGCGGATCAGGGCCTTGAGGTCGGCGGCTTCGCCGTCGAGGAGGACCGTGCCGCCGACGGAATCCTTCGCCGGGTTGTAGCTGACGTTCTTCGAGTCGTCGAGGATCGCCGGGTCAAGGAACCGCCCCTCCTGCTCACTCATCGGGAAGCGCAAGTCGGGGAAGAAGAGCACTTGGCCCGCCTCCAGCGCGGCCACGGCGGCGTCGCGGTCGGCGGCCGAGAAGTTGGCGGCCCAGTCGGCGCCTGGGATCGTGTGCAGGTGTTCCATCCGGAGTCTCTCGCGCGGGGTTGCCCGAAGGCGTCCTCGCGTTGATCGGCCCGGGGCGGCCAATTCTGAATCCGTTCCCCCATCCCGCTCCGTCAGGTATAATTTTACTAGCCTCCCACCCGGCCCGCCCACCCAGCCTTTCCATTTTACCTTGGTATGTGCCTGATGCGCTTCGCGGTTTCCCTACTTTTGCTCTCCTCCCTGACCGGCATCGCCCGCGCCGACGCCAAGCCGTCGGCCGAGGCGGTCGAGTTCTTCGAGAAGCACGTCCACCCCGTGCTCGCCGAACAGTGCTACGCCTGCCACGGGGAGAAGAAGCAGCAAGGGGGCCTGCGTCTCGACCGCAAGGCGGCGTTCGTGAAGGGCGGGGACAGCGGCCCGGCCGTCGTCCCCGGCGACCCGGACAAGAGCTTGCTCATCAAGAACGTTCGGCACGACGGGGAGGCGAAAATGCCCCCCAAGATGAAACTGCCGCAACTGGCCATCGACGCCCTGACCGCGTGGGTGAAGGCCGGGGCCGTCTTCCCGGACGACGCCCCGGACGTGAAGGCCGACCTCTCGAAAACGCACTGGGCCTTCCAGCCCGTGCGCGACCCGGCCGTGCCGGCGCCGAAGGCGGCGAAGCCGTTGCCGGCGGACCGCTTCACGCAAATCAAGTTGGAAGAGAAGGGGCAGTCTCTTTCCCCAATCGCCGACAAGCGCACGCTGGTGCGCCGGGCGACTTACGACCTGATCGGCCTGCCGCCGACGCCCGAAGAGACGGACCGCTTCGTGAACGACCCGGCCCCGAACGCTTATGAGCAACTGCTCGATCGCCTGCTGGCCTCGCCGCACTACGGCGAACACCAGGCCCGGCACTGGATGGACGTGGCCCGCTACGCGGACACCAAGGGGTACGTCTTCCAGGAGGACCGCAATTACCCGTACGCGTACACCTACCGCGATTGGCTGATCCGCGCGTTCAACGAAGACCTGCCCTACGACCAGTTCATCATCCACCAACTCGCGGCCGATCGCGTGGTGAAGGACGACAAGCGGCCGCTGGCGGCGATGGGCTTCCTGACCGTCGGCCGGCGCTTCCTCAACAGCCAGCCGGACATCATCGACGACCGCCTCGACGTGACCTTCCGCGGCTTCCAAGGCCTGACGGTGGTGTGCGCCCGCTGCCACGACCACAAGTTCGACCCGATCCCGACCAAGGACTACTACTCCCTCTACGGCGTGTTCGCCTCCAGCGTCGAGCCGAAAGATTTGCCGTTGGTGGAGGCGCCCAAGGACACGCCGGAAGTCAAAGCCTTCGAGGCCGAGTCGATGAAGCGCGAGGCCGCCGTGGCCGAGACGACGGCCACACTTCGAAACGGCTACCTCGCCAAGTTGAAGGCGGCCCCGGCCATCGCCGAGTACCTGCGGGCCGTCCGAGACGTGAAAGGGATGAAGCCGGCCGACGCGGGGACCGTCGCCGCCCAGCGGAAGCTGTTCGCCATCGCGTTGACGAGTTGGCAGACGTACCTCGACGGCCGGGCCAGGGCCGGCGACCCGGTGTTCGGCGTCTACCGCGCGTTGGGCGCCATCCCCGACGCCGAGTTCGCCGCCAAGGCCCCGGACCAACTGGCGGCGCTGCTGAAAGAGGCCGACGCCAAGAAGCTGAACCCGCTGGTGAAGGAGGTCTTCGCCGCGAAGAAGCCGGCGACGTTCGCGGACGTGTGCGCCGTCTACGGCGAATTGCTGGCGACGCGCCAGACGCCGCCGGAAGGCGCGCCGACACCCGCCCAAGCGGAATTGCTCGCGGTGTTCGGCACCGCCGGGCCATTCGCCTTCGACGACCAACAGTTCCGGCGGCTGTTGACCGTCGCGGAGCAGAACAAAATCCGCGGCCTGCGGCGGCAGGCCGACGAGTGGAAGGCCAAGTCGCCCGTCGCCCCGGCGCGGGCGATGGTGATGACCGAGGGGCCGAAGCAGGAACCCGTTGTCTTCGTGCGCGGCAACCCCGGCGCCCGCGGGCCGCAGATCCCGCGGCAATTCCTGGGCCTGCTGGCCCCCGACCGCAAGCCGTTCGCGGACGGCAGCGGCCGCCTCGAAATGGCGAAGGCCATCGCCGACCCGGACAACCCGCTGACGGCCCGCGTGATGGCCAACCGCGTCTGGGGCCACCTGTTCGGCCAGGGCCTCGTCCGCACGCCGAGCGACTTCGGCGTCCGCAGCGACCCGCCGACGCACCCCGAGTTGCTGGACTGGCTGGCCAAGCGGTTCGTCGAATCGGGCTGGAGCGTCAAGAAGTTGCACCGCCTCGTCATGCTCTCGGAGACGTACCGCCAATCGTCGGCCGTCACGCCGGAGATGGCGAAGGCCGACCCGGAGAACCGCCTGCTCGGCCGCATGAGCCGCAAGCGCATGACCTTCGAGGGCATGCGGGACGCCACGCTGCTCGCCGCCGGCAAACTAGACGGCGCCGTCGGCGGCCGCTCGGTCGATCTGTTCACGCAGCCGCCGACGCCGCGGCGGGCCGTGTACGGCTTCGTGGACCGGCAGAACCTGCCGGGCACGCTGCGCAGCTTCGACTTCGCCTCCCCGGACACGCACTCCCCGCAGCGGTTCGTGACCACCGTGCCGCAGCAAGCGCTGTTCCTGATGAACTCGCCGTTCGCGCGGGAACAGGCCGCGGCCTTGGCGAAGCGGGCCGAGGCGACGGAGCCGGGGGAACGCATCTCTCAACTGTACCACCTCGCGCTCGGCCGCCTGCCGACGCCGGACGAAATGGCGACGGCAAAGGAATTCGTCGCCGCCGGTGGGGCGTGGGAGCAGTTCGCCCAAGCGCTGCTGTTGAGCAACGAGTTCGCGTTCGTGGAGTGACCGGGATTTGCCTTTGTTTAGCCGCGACGCGACGCCTTGGGAGTGGAGCGCGGACTTCCCGCCGCAATCGCCGGCCGATTGGGCGAGTGTCTGTCGGGTCTCAGCCCGCGCTCCACTCCCAAGGCGTCGCGTCGCGGCTAAACGGGTTTTCGGCCGCCGCTCGGTCATTTCCGGATTTCACTGGCCCCGCGCCCGCGCATCCGGGATGATGGTGGTCCGCCGTCATCCCCCGTGGAGTCGCCATGTACCGGGCCGCCTTGCTGATCGTCCCCTTGCTGACCGCCCCCGCCGTCGCCGACCAACTCTTCGGCACCGACCCGCTGACCGAGAAGGGCGACCTTGCCGCCAAGATGGTCAAGGGCATCGACGCCTATTTGATGCGGGAACTGGACAAGGCGCCGACGGCGCCGAAGCGGTTGGACCGCACGCGGCTCCGCGAAGTGTTGGGCATGGCGGGGTGGTCGGGGTACTCGGCCGAAGCCGAGGCGATCAGCGGAATGCCCGAACCCGTCAAGATCGCCGAGACCGACAAGTACACCGTCTTTACCATCCGCTGGGCGGCCTTGCCGAAGATCGACGGTGAGGGGTTGCTCATCGAACCCAAGGCGAAAGCGGTTTCCCAAGTCATCGCCATCCCGGACGCGGACCAGACGCCGGAAGACATCGTCGGCCTGACGGATAAGGTTCCGGCGGTCAAGCAGTTCGCCCGGCTGATTGCCGAGCAGAACATTCGCGTGATCGTGCCGGCGCTCATCAACCGCAAGCACGAATTGTCGGCTAGCCCGGTGATCGGTCGCTCCTCGACACAGCCGCACCGCGAGTTCCTGTACCGCATGGCCTACGAAATGGGCCGGCACCTCATCGGGTACGAGGTCCAGCGCGTCATCGCGGCCGAAGATTACCTGCACCGGCGCGACGGGCAACTTCCCGTCGGCGTCATCGGCTACGGAGAGGGGGCGGTGATCGCCCTGTACGCCGCGGCCGTGGACCCGATGATTAAGTCCGTGGTCAGCATCGGCTACGCGGGCCCGTTGTCGTCCATGTGGAAGGAACCGATCGACCGCAACGTGTGGGGCATCCTCCGGGAATACGGTGTGGTCGGCTTCTGGGAACTGTTGCACCAGCCGGCCGTATGCATCGGGTACAACGACGACTTCAAACTCGTCGGCCGCGTCCCCAATTCGGGGACCGGGCTGGGGGCGACGCCCGGCGACATTGCGCCGCTTCAGAAGGCGGACGTGGAAGACCTGTGGCGTCAACTGGAGCCGGACCTCGCCAAGCAGAAGCAGGTGCCGCTCACCGGCAGCAAAGATGATCCCCGCCCCGTCCAGTACGTTGACCACACGAACGTCAAGGAGGGCATGGAGCGAACCATCGGCCACCTGATGGCCGGGCTGAATCTGGCGGACAAGCCCGTCTTCACGGACAAGCCGGTGATGCCGAAACTCGTGAAGGACATCCCCCCGCCGGACTACCGCCAGAAGCGCCTCTTCACCCAGATCCTCGACCACGTCCAGGCCGAGTGGCGGGAGAGTGAGCCGACGCGGTGGGAGCGGTTCGCCAAGCTCGATTATTCGTCTCGCAACGCCTACGTCAAGACGGTCGAACCCGTGCGGCAATACTTCCACGAGGAAGTGATCGGCAAGTTGCCGGAGCCGACGGAGAAGATGAACCCGAAGGCCCGGCAAATTTACGACACGCCGAAGTGGACGGGGTACGAGGTCACGATCGACGTGTACCCGGACGTGTTCGCCTACGGCATTCTGCTGATCCCCAAGGGGATGAAGCCGCTGGAGAAGCGGCCGGTCGTCGTGTGCCAGCACGGCCTCGAAGGCCGGCCCACGGACGTGTGCGACCCGACCAAGAAGACGGCCTACTACAACTCGTTCGGGGCGCAACTCGCCGACCTCGGTTACGTCGCCTTCGCCCCGCAGAACCCGTACATCGGCCGGGACGACTTCCGCGTGTTGCAGCGCAAGGCCAACCCGCTCAAGTTGTCGCTGTTCAGCTTCATCGTCCGGCAGCATGAGCGCATCTTGGAATGGCTGCCGATGATCCCGCAAGTGGACGGCAACAATATTGGCTTCTACGGCCTCAGCTACGGCGGCAAGACGGCCATGCGCGTCCCGGCCATCCTGACCAAGTACAAGTACTCCATCTGCTCCGGCGACTTCAACGAGTGGATCGGCAAGAACGTCTCGTTGCTGTACAAGAACAGCTACATGTTCACCGGCGAGTACGAGATGTACGAGTTCAACCTCGGCAAGACGTTCAACTACGCCGAGATGGCCTACCTGATCGCCCCCCGCCCGTTCATGGTCGAGCGCGGCCACGACGACGGCGTCGGCATCGACGAAATGGTCTCCTACGAGTTCGCCAAGGTCCGCTACCACTACGCCAAGCGCCTGGGCATCGGCGACCGGACGAAGATCGAATACTTCGTCGGCGGCCACGAGATCCACGGCGAGGGGACATTTGACTTTATCAAAGAGCATTCGGGGTGGCCGGCGAAGTGAAAGGCAACCTCACCCCCTAACCCCCTCTCCGCGGCGGAGAGGGGGGACCGGATCGGACTGTAGGGCGAGCGTCTCGCTTGCCCAAAATTTCG
>JAYTTY010000103.1:0-10331 GCA_043744795.1 Zavarzinella sp.
TCGCGTGGTCTTTGGCGGCATTGACGGCCCGTTGGACAACGAATTCCAGCCAAACCAGACCAAAGCGACGCTGTCGAGGATCAACTGCGTAACTCCTAACTCGTCTCTCTTTTCGTCCAACAATTTCGTCTGCGGTTCCCAATACAGCCATCTGTTGTCGAAAGGCCGGTACGCGAACGGCACGAAATTGTCGGCAAGAATGCCGCGCCTTTGCAATGTCGTCCGCGTTGCCACCGCATCAAATCGGGCCGAGTCCGTCATCGCCCTTGGCTCGATCGTCGCCATCTCCTCGCGAGTGGTCTCCTCATCGAAATAACTTGACATCCGTTTGGCAAGGGCTTCCTGATCGATGTCCACGACGAGATCATCCCGGCTTGTCTTGACCCCCGTAAAGCGGGTCGGGAACAGGTCCGGCAGATTCGGCCAGCCGGTGTAACCCACTTCCGTCTTCATCTCCCGAAACGACAGCCCCAGGGCTTGGATCGGGACAACCGACCCATACGCCTCCGGGTCGAACCGCTCGCCGCTCGCGGCCAATTCCTCCCGCTTCGCCTCGCCCCAGAAGTCGCGGAAGTGGATCTCCGCCGGCCCTTGGTGCGTCGGCGTGCGCGCCAACAGGGTGACGGCCGTGCCGACTTGGATGCCCTCGCGGTTGGACGGCGTGCTGAACACGCTCGGGTCCGGCAAGCCGGCCGGCGTCTGCTTGCCCGTC
Organism: Zavarzinella sp.; assembly: GCA_043744795.1. Lineage (GTDB taxonomy): Bacteria > Planctomycetota > Planctomycetia > Gemmatales > Gemmataceae > Zavarzinella. The sequence continues at coordinate 713 of JAYTTY010000103.1, forward strand.
TTGTACTTGTCGCCGTTGAGCGAGTCGATCCAAATGTGGTCGAACTCGTCCAGGAAGCGCTCGCGCAGGCCGGTGTGGGAGAGGCCGTCCAGCCACGAGTAGTTCGAGACGTAGCAGACGATGCCGTGCGTCGCCTGCCGTTCCGTGATGCACCGCTCGGCGATGCGGAAGAAGCGGACGTACAGGTCGTTCAGCCCTTGGCCCTGCGGCTTCGGGGCCGTCTTGGTCTTGCGGTACGGCTCGACCAGCCCGGCCTCCTCCTCGGCCGGCAGGCCGGCGAAGCCGTTGTACGGCGGGTTGCCGATCACCACGAGGATCGGCGTCCCCCGCTTGACCTTCTCGGCCGCGTCGCGCTCCTCCTCCATTTCGGGGAACATCAACTGCTGCTTCGGCCCGGCCGGCGGCTGCCACCCGGTGAGGGCGTTGGTCAGGTACACGGCGGCCCGCTCGTGCTTCTTGTCGTCCAGCGGCGAGCCGTACTGTTGCAGCAGCAGCCCGAGCTGCAAGTGCGCGATGACGAACGGGGCCGGCAGAATCTCGAACCCGAAGACGCGCGCCGTCGCCGCCTGCTTCAGCTTGCCGCCGACCAGCGAGCCTTCCCCCTTGTCCTCCAGCGTGCGGGCGATGGTGGCCAGCGCTTCCGTCAGGTACGCCCCGGTGCCGCAGCACGGGTCGAGGACGACGACGCCGGGGTCCGCCAGCCCGTCCGGCTTGCCGAAGTCGGCCCGCAACACCTGATCGACGCGGGCGACCATGTACTTCACCACCTCTGGCGGCGTGTACCAGACGCCCAGCGCCTTGCGCATCTCCGGGTCGAACTCCTCCAGGAACGGCTCGTAGAAGTACTGGACGGCGGTGGCGTCTTGGAACTTCTCGAAGAACTTCTCGCGCACGACGCGGTTCAGCGTCTCGGCCGCCCAGTTCAGCACCTCGGTCAGGTTGCCCGCGGCGTCGAGGTCGTCCGGGTCGGTCATCTCGCGGAAGAGCTTGCGCAGGATGGGGACGTGCAAATAGCGGGAGCCTTTCTCCCAATCGAACCGCTCGGCTTGGTCGCGGTGCGAGCGGTGCCACAGGACCCACGCGGCGAAGACGCCGTAAAAGAGCGTCTGCACCAGCGTGGACTGGAAGAAGCGCTCCCCCTTGGCGTCCGTGACCTTGAGGCCGAGGGCGTCTTCGAGGGCGGCGCGCACCTTGGCGAGCTTCTCGTGCGCCTTGGCGTGCTCGACGCGGCCGCGGGCGTCGCGGGCGTAACTGGCGAGGAACCACGCCACGTCCTTCGGGTCGGTCAGGGCGGCCGGCCGGCGGATACAGCGGCGCAGGAAGTCGAGCAGCCGGTCGCCGTGCTCGGCGGCGGCCTCCGCCGGCTTCGCGGCCAACTTCCAAAACGCCTTCTCGGTGTCGGCCAAGCGGTAGTGCTCGTGCCGGACCGGCTTGCCGGCGTCGTCCCGGCCGACCAGCAGGAACTCCCGGTAGTTGGTCACGAGGACTTGGTTGTTCCGCGCCCAATAGTCGGAGACTTGCTTGGTGACGGCGACTTTCAGCACGTCGTCCTTCGGCCCCTTGCACTCGACGACGCCGCGGCTCGGCAGTTGGCCGGCGCGCGGGGCGGCGTCCCCCTTCTGGAACTGCTCCGGCGTGAACAGCCCGCCGTCGGGCATGCCGGCCCCCTGATTCTTCAGCCCCATGACGCACTGGACGCGCGGCTTCAGCCCGCCGCCGACGGCGTCGAGCAGGGCCTTCAGCGCGGGGTAATAAGCGGTCTCGTCCGTCCCGGCGCCGGTGTTGTGGGCGGCGGCACAGTCGGCGAGGTATTGTTCGACGGGGTGGGTGGGCATGATGTGGGAAACGATAACCGCCCGGCGGCCGCCCCGCAAGGGGCCGGTTCAAATCCGGTGGGGACGGTGGGACCGGCGCCCCGCTGGTCTGCGGTCCCACTGCGGTCGTGTCGGCGTCTCGCGTTCACATGTTCTTGGACGAACGACGCACCGCCGCCCGGGGCGCCGGAGTTGGAGTCCCGCTTTCCCGGGACACTCTGTGCGATTGGATTTCCGCTCCAAGGGAGCGGAAATCCAAAACCTTGCGCCCCGCTACACCATCCCCCACATTCGCCGCAGGCCCCACTCGAACCCCAAGATGGCGGTGAAGATCACCAGCACCAACGGGAGGAACCACTTCTGTTGGTCGCGCTTCCACTCGGGGTACGGCTTCGCCTTCGGCGTGCTTATCTTCGGCGGGTTGGCCAGCAACTCTTCGAGGAAGCTCGGCAGGCGGTCGGCGCGGCGGACGGTGTCGTTGGCGGTGCCGTTGGCGGTGTTCTCCAGGCCGAGCAGGAACTCCGGGTCGGCGGCGGGGCGCAGCATCTCGTCCGAAATGTCCGGGTAGACGACGAAGCGGGACAGGGCCTCGCCGCTCAGGGCTTCGCCGTTCACGTCCTTCCCCTCGCCCCACACGGCCACGCGGTACTCGCCGGGCTGCTTGGCGTCAAACTCGGTCTTCGCCCCCCCCTTCGGGACGCGGTCGGCCCGCTTGGCCTTCGTCTTGTCCGGCGCCTCGCCCGGGGCCAGCACTTGGAAGCGCAGGTCGCTCTCCGGGGCCTCGTCGCCGCGCTTGTCCCGCAGGCCCATGTCGATGGTCTGTCGGCCGCCGGCCACGAGGCGGCGGTACACGGGGCGTGCGTAGACGGCCCCCTCCACCTCGTCTTGATGGGCCAGCCAGAGGACCATTTGCTTCCAGAATCTGGTGTGCAGGTCGATCGTCTGCCGGCGGTTGGCGAGGTCCGGGCTTGGCTGCGTCCACAGGTAGGTGTCCGCCGCGGCGAAGGCCAGCGCGCGGCCGCCTTTGCCGATGTTCGCCCCCACCAGCACCGGTTCGCCCGTGACGGCGTTGTCGGCCCGGGCCAGCACCTCGGCGGTTTTCTTCGGCTCGCCCAACGGGGACAGCCAGCGGAGTTTGCGGTAGTCGCTGTTCAGCAGTTGCCACGCCTCGCGGTTCTTGGCGGCGTCCGCGGCCAGCCGCAGCAGGTAGTGCCGGCTCCCGAAAATCGTCGTCTCCAGCGTGAACGGCGGCGGCGCCTCTTTCGGCGGCGTGATCGGGTTGGCGGGGAGAATCACGGGCAGCACGTCGGCGATCGGCGTGCGCGACCACCCTTCCGCGCCGGGGATGCCGCCGGTGCCGCCGAGGGAGTACGCCCCCCCGGTCATCAGCAGGCCGACGCCCTTCTCAAGCACCAAGTCGCGGATTTCGGCGAGGATCGTCGGCCGCACGCTGGTCAGCATCTTGGGGGACACGTCCCCGAGGATAATCACGTCGTAGCGTTGATCTTTGATGTTGTAGCGCGTCGCGTCTTCGGCGGTGCCGGGCGCCTCGCTGGCCCGGACGGTTTCCACGTAGTCGATGCGCTTGTCCGTCGCCAGCGCCCGGCGGATTTCCTTCAACTCCCAACTGTCCTTGCCGATCACGAGGACGCGGACGCCCTCCTTGGTGATCGTCAGGTACGTCTCGATCTTGTCGTTCAACTTGGTGACTTGGTTGAGCGGCGGGTCCACGAGTTCGAGCGAGACACGCACCTCGCCCGGCTTGTCGGGGGCCTTGGTGGTGATCTCGATGTCGTTGTCGGTCGCCTTCGTCAGCTCGACCGTCGCCGTGCGTTCCAGTTCCGGCAGTTCCTTGTCGCCGTCACTGATTTTGAGCCGGACTTTGACGCGGACGCCTTCGAAGCCCTGGGCGTTCAGCTTGGCCTTCACCTTGATGTCGGACTTGATGGCGGCCGGCGACGTGTCCGGGCTGATGGACGTGAAGGCGATGTCCTTCTCGTTGGTCGTGGTGGACGACTGGCCGACGACGAACGTGTAAATCGGGCAGCCGAGGCCGCGCCACCGGGCCGCCTCCGGCAGGGCCGGCTTCACGCCGTTGTCCCGGCCGTCGCTGAGGATGACGAGGCCGCGCAACAGGCGTTCGCCCTGGTGGCGGTCGTAGAGCTTCGAGAGCATGGCGCCGAACTCGGTCCGCTTCCCTTCGGGCCGGGCCTCCGGGGTGAGCTTGTCGCGGTCCGGGTCGAAGTCCTTCGAGAAGGCGTACTGGTAGATCGTCACCTGCTGGTCGTCCCGCAATTGGTCGAACAGCGGGCCGGCCTTGTCGAGGGCGCGCTGGATGACCTCCCAGCGGGTGTAGTTGGCCTCGTCCTTGACGCTCATGCTCTCGGACGAGTCGATGACGACGATCAGCGTGCTGGGGAGCTTGGGGATTTCCGTGATCGCCGCCGCCGGCCGGATGGCCGTGACGATGGCCAGCGCCAGCGCCGCCAGTCGCAGGCCGATGAGGGTGCTGATGCGCTTGGGCGTGCCTTGGGCCGAGCCGAGGTACGTCCAGACCGTCAGGGCGATCAGGGCGAGGGCGCTGCCGCCGAGGAGCAGGTAGCCGGGCGTGTCGTCGGCCGTGATCGGCCGCCACGCCGGCTTGGTGACGAACTGCCAGACGCGTTCGGGTTCCATCCCGCCATTCTAGCAAGCCGGCTTTTCATTCCGCATTCCGAATTCCGAACACCGCAATCCGGCTATACTGCCCCCATCCTTTTCTCCTCTGAGGTAATTCCCATGAAGTGGCTGCAACTGTTGCCCGTGTTCGCCGTGCTGGTGTCTGCCGGGTGCAAGCCCAAGCTCCACATCGAGCGGCCCTACGACATGGACGCCGGCACGTCGCGGGAGATCCAAGTGGACCCGCCGTCGGGGGAGCAGAAGATCAAGGTGGCGTTCACGTCCACGGCCGGCCCGGTGAGCGTGTTCGTCCTGCAAGACGACCAACTCGGCGACAAGAAAGACGACCTCGACCCGGACAAGATCCCGGCCGCCGCCGTCTTGGGCAAGGAGAAGGGCAAGGACGGGACGATCACCGCGACCGTCCCCGCCAAGAAGGCGTACCGCGTCATCATCTTCACCGACAAGAAGACGAGCGTGACGGTGAAGATCGACAGCGTGTGAGGGATGAATTGGGGAGTGATCGCACCCGTTTGGCCGCCTGTTTTCGCCTTCGTTGGAGTCCCGGCTTCAGCCGGTCTTCGGGACGTCTCCCATTGAATGGCGGACACTCGTGGCGAGCGCTCATCCGCCGAAGACCGGCTGAAGCCGGGACTCCAACGAAGGCCAAAACCCGGCCCGGTGGCCCCGGCCGTGACTCCTATGTCGTTGTTTGAGAGGGGTCACGCCGTCGGCTGGTCCGCCGGCTTGGGCACGGCCGCCGCCGTCCACCGCAGGACCGGCTCCTTGGCGGCCTTCACCTCGTCGGGCCGGCTGATGGGCATTGTGTGCGGGGCTTGGTGCAGGAAGGCCGGGTCTTCGCCCAGGATGGCGATGAAGGCGTCGGCGAAGGCGTCCAGCGTTTCCTTGCTCTCGGTCTCGGTCGGCTCCATCATCAGGGCCTCGGGGACGACGAGCGGGAAGTAGACCGTCGGGGCGTGGTAGCCGAAGTCGAGCAGGCGCTTGGCAATGTCCATCGCGGAGATGCGCTTTTCGCGCCGCAGGGCCTTGGCGCTGGCGACGAACTCGTGCATGCAGCGGTCGCCGTGCGGCACGTCGATATGGCCCTTCAGGCGACTTAACAAGTAATTCGCGTTCAGCACCGCGTGTTGGCTCACGCGCTTCAGGCCGGCCGGCCCGAGCGTGCGGATGTACGCCCAGCCGCGGAACAGGATGCCGACGTTGCCGAAGAAGCTGCGGACGCGGCCGATGGATTTGGGCATGTCGAAATCGAGTTCAAACGTCTCCCCCGTTTTCTTGACGACCGGGGCCGGCAAGTACGGGGCGAGGAAGTCACGCACGGTGATCGGGCCGGAGCCGGGGCCGCCGCCGCCGTGCGGGCCGGTGAACGTCTTGTGGACGTTGTAGTGCTGCATGTCGGCCCCGAAGTCGCCCGGCCGGGTGACGCCGAGGATGGCGTTCATGTTCGCCCCGTCCAGGTACACCAGCCCGCCGGCCGCGTGGACCAAGTCGGTAATTTGCCGGATCTGCCCCTCGAACAGGCCGAGCGTGTTCGGGTTGGTAATCATGAACACGGCCGTCGTGTCGCCGAGCTTGGCCGTCAAGTCGTCCAAGTCCACGAGTCCCGTGGCGTTGCTCTTCACCGTGACGGCTTCAAACCCGGCCAGCACGGCGCTGGCGGGGTTGGTGCCGTGCGCGCTGTCCGGCACCAGCACTTTCTGCCGGGCGGTCTGGCCCTTGTCGCGGAAGTAGGCGGCGGCCACATAGAGGGCGGTCAGTTCCCCGTGCGCCCCGGCGGCGGGTTGCAGCGAGACGGCCGGGAGGCCGGAGATTTCCGTGAGGAAGTTCTGCATCTCCCAGAGCATCTCCAACACGCCCTGCGTCGTGTCGGCGTCTTGCAGCGGGTGGACCCCGGCGAAACTCGGGTGGGCCGCGAAGCGCTCGTGCCGCTTCGGGTTGTACTTCATGGTGCAGGAGCCGAGCGGGTAGAAGTTCGTGTCGATCGAGAAGTTCCGCGCCGACAAGTTGTTGAAGTGCCGGACCAGGTCAATCTCCCCCACCTCCGGCAACGGCGGCGGGGACACGGCGACGGCGGTGGCCGGCAGCAAGTCGGCGATGGGTTTCGTCGGCACGTCGCACGCCGGCAGCCGGTGCGCGCGGCGGCCGGGGGAGGAGAGTTCAAACAGCAGGCCGGTGGATTGGGTGTTGTTCATGGATTTCTGGTGCGGGCGCGGGGTCAGCCGCGCAATCCTTTCTCGCGGAGAATGGCGTCGGCCCACGCCTGTTGGTCGGCGGTTAGCGGAACGGCGGGGTCGGCTGAGTAATCGGCGGTCATCCCGTGTCGCCCGCCGTCGTAAGCCTGATTCAGAATCGATTGCAGATCGACCACCGCGGGCGGGTGATCCGGGGAAAAGGGGATTGGAATTTTCGGCAGAGGCCGACGCAATTGAATGGGGATGACGCACATACTTCCATCAAAGCCGTTGTCCCGCGGCCGCCAGATGGAAATGTGTCCGTCCGGGTTGCCCGCCCGTTCGCGTAGCCCGGCGGCCGGAGCCATCGTCGTGTGCAATCCGCCGAGGATCATGTCCACCTCGACGAACACGACGTCTTTGGCCGAGAGTTCCGTCTGCATTTGACGGTAAGCGCCGCGAGTCCAAGCGGGATTCTTTTCGGCCGGACTCAAGAGCGAGATGACGGCGACTTGTCGTCGGTCCGGCAGAATGATAATCTCGGCGAACCACATGTAACTGGGATTAAAAGCGATCGGCCAGCCGTCAAGCGAAATGGCTCCGGGTAAGTCGGACTCGGTGTCCGGCACAAAAGCCGGTCCGCGCCGGGCGACGAGATAGTCCGGCCATGCCGGGTCTTCGCCCCATCCCGTGACACGTTCAGCGACCCGCGCGACATACAGTGGCGGCAACACGGCGTTAAGCGCCGCCATGAAATGGACGGTCATGGAGTAGTGGATGTCGGGGAACGACTCCAATCTCTGTAGCCACGGGTCCATGCCCGGGAACGGCGACGGCATGATCGCCCCCTTTACGTGACCGAGCCGTTGGCAGTAGGCGCCGGCTTCGGCGGCGGGCCGACCTCGATGCTCGTCACCAACATGATGTCGATGATATTGATGGAATCATCGATGCCGTATGCCACCATCGTCCGGCCTCCGGGGGAAATGGTGGCGAAATCATGGTGATGCACATTCACATGCCGGCCTTCGGCCAGGTGAATATCGAACGGCAAAAATGGCCTGTCTGTCAACAACTTTCGGATCTCTTCCACACGCATGAAGCACCTCCATTTCTTATCTGGTTATCTTACTCCCCGAGCAACGCCTTAACCGCCTTCACCACCCCGTCCATCTCGGCCTTCGTCCGCTTCTCGGTGACGGCCACTGTCAGCGTGTCGCCCAAGTCGGGATACCACCGGCCGGCATGGAGGCCGGCGAAATACCCCGCCCGTTGAAGGTGTTTCAGCGTCGCGGAGATGTCGCCGGGGAGTCGGACGGCGAACTCCTTGAAGAACGGGCGGGCGAACTTGAGGGTCACGCCGGGGATGGTCGCCAACTGGTCCGCGAGGTAATGGGCCTTTTGCAGACACAACTCGGCCGTCTCTTTTAAGCCTTGCGGGCCGAGGGCGGCGAGGTACACGGCAGCCCGCAGGGCGAAGAGACCTTGGTTGGTGCAGATGTTGCTGGTCGCCTTCTCCCGGCGGATGTGCTGTTCGCGGGTTTGCAGGGTTAGCGTCCAGCACCGCTTGCCATTGCGGTCGGTCGTCTGGCCGACGAGGCGGCCGGGGATCTTGCGGACGAACTTGCTTCGGCACGCCATGAGGCCGAGGTACGGCCCGCCGTAGCCCATCGGCGTGCCGAGGCACTGGCCCTCCGCGACGGCGATGTCGGCCCCGTAGTCGCCGGGCCGCTTCAAGAGGCCCGTGCTGATCGGGTCGAAACTGGCGATGGACAACGCCCCGGCTTCGCGGGTGATCTTCGCCAACGCTTCGACTTCTTCCAGGTGGCCGAAGAAGTTCGGGTGCTGCACGACCACGGCGGCCGTCTGGTCATTGACCACTTTCTTGAGGTCGGCCGGGTCGAGGAAGCCGCCGGGCGTCGGAACGGTAATGAGCGGCACGCCGAGGTTGGCGAGGTACGTCGCCAACACTTGCCGGTATTCCGGGTGGACCGTCTCGGGGACGACGACGCCCCCCGTGCGGCCTGTGATGTTGACGGCCATCAGCACTGCTTCAGCGATGGCCGTGCCCCCCTCGTAGAGGCTGGCGTTCGCCACGTCCATGCCGGCGAGCTGGCACACCAGCGTCTGGAACTCGTAAAAGGCCTGCAAGCTCCCCTGGCTGGCTTCCGCTTGGTACGGCGTGTACGCGGTGTAAAACTCGCTCCGCGAACTGACGGCATCCACCACCGCCGGGATGAAGTGGTCGTAGGCCCCGCCGCCGAGGAAGCACACGTGCTCCCCGGCCGCCACGTTCTTCCGGCCGAGGGCCGCGACGTGCCCGGTGAGTTCGATTTCCCCCATCGCCGCCGGGACATCGAGCGGCCGGGTCAGGCGGGCGTCGGCCGGCACTTGGGCGAACAACTCATCGAGCGTCGCCGCCCCGACCGCCGCCAGCATGGCGGCCTCGTCGGCCGGCGTGTTCAGGATGTAGGGCACGAGATGGCGTTCCTCGACGGGCGGGATGCGTCAGTCAAAAGGAGGCGCGGCTATTCCTTTGGCAGGCGGGCCAAGAATTCACCGACAACTTGCGGGCCAGGGACTTGGGTAACGCGCGGCAACAGTTCCGCGACCAAGTCCAACGGCATCGAGGGCAGGCTCCGGCTTGCCAAGCCCTCCTCATACCCGGTCGGCGTCAGCAGCAGGATTCGCAGGCGGGCACCGTTGTACACCCACAACTCCGGGACACCCAGTGCGGCGAACACGCGGAGTCGGTCCGCCACGGGCCGCGTGTACTCGATCTCCAGAGCCAAGTCGGGGACGGGGTCACGCGTGAAGTCAAGGGGCCGGTCCCGCGGCACGCGAGTTAAGTCTCCGAAGTCACAACTGTCCGGCTAAACTCGGGTCACATCTCTGAAGCCGCCTGAATTCCAAGGTCGCGCCGCGTGTCGTCGGCGCGCACGACTTCAACTTGCC
>JAYTTY010000104.1:0-10318 GCA_043744795.1 Zavarzinella sp.
TGAGGGTGAAGGTTTGAGCACCAACACTCTACCGCCGGCGCTCAAGCCCCGCCACTCCTTTTCAACCCGCCAAAAAGTGCGAAAGACTAGTCCGAGCGGGAAGTGATCTTCCCGCGGCCGTATGCACACAACAATCCTGCCATTTCGGCAGGCGGCGAGAACCGGTCAACCTGCTGTCCCTGTTTACACGTCAGAGGGTCGTATTGACCGCTCCGCACGGAAATTTTAGACTAGGTGATCCAACCCCCGCCGCCGGACGGGGCGGCGGAGTCGTTGTTTCCCGGACTAGGCGCTACTCATGGCGACGGACAGCAAACTGGAAATGGGCTTCTTGGAGAAGCTCGGCGAGAAGTTCACCAGCCTCGGCGACGGCGTCGTCCGGCTGATGACCGGCGTCTTGGGGTCCAGCAACGAGCGGTTCATCCGCAAGATCGGCTTCATCGCCTCCAAGGACACGGGCAAGCCGCACTACGTCATCCCCGGCTCGGCCATCGCCAAGATCAACGCCCTCGAACCGCAGATGACGGCCCTGAGCGACGACGGCCTCAAGGCCGTCTCGGACCGGCTGCGCGAGCGGCTGATGAAGGGCGAGGCGATTAACTCCGTGCTGCCCGAGGCCTTCGCCGCCTGCCGCGAGGCCGGCCGCCGGGCCAAGAACATGCGGCACTACGACGTGCAACTCGTCGGCGGCATCGTGCTGCACGAGAACAACATCTCCGAAATGGTGACCGGGGAAGGCAAGACTCTCGTCGCCACGCTGGCCGCCTACCTGAACTGCCTCACGAAGGAAGGCGTCCACGTCATCACCGTGAACGACTACCTCGCCCGCCGTGACTGCGAGTGGATGCTCCCCATTTACCAGGCCCTCGGCGTCACGGCCGGGTACATCCAGTCGGACATGGACCCGACGGCCCGCCGCCGCGCCTACGAGTGCGACATCACTTACGGCACGGCCAGCGAGTTCGGCTTCGACTACCTGCGCGACAACATGAAGTCCGCCCGGTGGGACGACGACCGCTACCACCCGTACTACCGCCAGGTGCAGCGGAAACTGCACTACGCCATCATCGACGAAGTGGACAACATCCTTATCGACGAGGCGCGCACGCCCCTCATCATCTCCGGCCCGGCCTTCAGCGACGTGAAGCGGTATGAGGAGGCGGACAAGATCGCCCGCCAACTCACGGACATGGAGACCAAGTCCCGCGCCGAACTGGCCGCCGCCGGCACCCCCATCGACGCCCCGCTCAAGCCCGGCGAGAAGCGGGACATGGGCGTGTACTTCGAGGTGAAAGAGAAGGAAAAATCCGTCCACCTGACGGACGCCGGGATTCGGGAAGCGGAACGGCTCGCCGGCGTGGAGAGCTTCTACACGGCCGGCAACATGGAGTGGCCGCACCTGATCGACAACTCCCTGAAGGCCCACCACCTGTACCAGCGCGACCGCGATTACCTCGTCATCCCCGACCCCGAGAAGGGGGAGATGAGCATCATCATCGTGGACACGCACACCGGCCGCGCCCTGTTCGGCCGCCAGTGGAGCGACGGGCTGCACCAGGCCGTCGAGTCGAAGCACAAGAAGGAAGGCGTGCAGGTCAAGCAGGAGAACCAGACCCTCGCGACGATCACGCTGCAAAATTACTTCCGCATGTACAAGAAACTCGGCGGCATGACCGGCACAGCCATGACCGAGGCCAACGAGTTCTGGAAGATTTACAAGCTGGACGTCATCGCCATTCCGACCAACATGGTGATGCGGCGGGTGAACCACCCCGACCTGATCTACCGCACCGACCGCGAAAAGTGGGAAGCGATCCTCAAGGAAGTGGAGGAGGTCCACGCCACCGGCCGGCCCATCCTGATCGGGACGACGGACGTGGCCAAGTCCGAGAAAATGGCCGCCATGCTCAAGCGGCGCGGCATTAAGTTTGAGTTGCTGAACGCCAAGCCGGAAAACGTGGCCCGCGAGGCCGACATCGTCGCCCAGGCCGGCCGGCACGGGGCCGTCACCATCGCCACCAACATGGCCGGCCGCGGGACGGACATCATCCTCGGCGGCAACCCTGAGACGATGGCGTGGGCCATGCTCAAAGACAAGTACGCGAACCGCCTCGAAGTCCCTGAAGAGGTCTGGAAAAGCCTCAGCGACGACATCGAGAAGAAGGAAAAGACCAAGGAGAACGGCCGCCTGATCGCGGCGGCCGGCGGGCTGCACATCGTCGGCACCGAGCGGCACGACAGCCGCCGCATCGACAATCAACTCCGCGGCCGGGCCGGCCGGCAGGGCGACCCCGGCTCCTCGAAGTTCTACTTGTCTCTGCAAGACGACCTGATGCGCCTGTTCGCCGGCGAGTGGGTGGGCAACGTCCTCACCCGCCTCGGGATGCAGGAAGGCGAGGCCATCGAGTCGCGCATGGTGTCCCGCCGCATCCAGGCGGCCCAGAAGAAGGTGGAGGAGTACCACTTCGAGTCCCGCAAGAATTTGCTGGAATACGACGAGGTGATGGACTTCCAGCGGAAGCGCATCTACGGCAAGCGGCAGGAAGTCCTCAACGACGCCAACTGCAAGGCCGAAATCTTGCGCATGATCGACGAACAGGTGACCTTGGCTGTGGACAAGTTCTTGGCCGAGAGTTACGGGGCCGAGAGCTTCCGCGTGTTCGCCGGCACCCGCCTCGGGCTGGAGTTCGACGAGGGCGAGTTCCGCAAGATGGCGTACGAGGAGGCCGAGTCCTTCGCCCACGAGCGGGCGACCAACAACATCTCCACCGTGCTGCAAGAGGGGCTGGACGAAAACCTCAGCGAGGCGGAAGACCCGAAGGACTGGAAGTGGCAGGAGATGACCCGGCTGGTCAACACCCGCTTCGGGCTGAAATACAAGGAAAGCGACCTGAAGCGCGCCGGCCGCGACGACGTGTCCAACTTGGTCCTCGCCGACGCCACGCGGGCGCTGCACGCCGTCGATCTGAGCGAGGGACACAAGTTCCTCGACCGCTCGTGGGGCGTGTCCTCGCTGTGCGACTGGGCTAACAACAAGTTCCGACTGGCCCTGACGCCGGCCGACTTTGAAGGCAAGGCGGACGCCGACGCCAAGGCCCTGATCCGCGGCAAGATCGACGCCCTGTACCGCGAGAAGGAAGTCACCTTCCCCGTGCAGGTGGCGATGTCGTCGTTCATGGCCGAGAAGCAGGTCGGCCCCGGCCAGCAGAAGTACGACCGCGAAGGGCTGTACAACTGGGCCAGGACGCGATTCACGCGGCAGACGGAAAAGGTGGCCGAGGAGACCTTCCGCACCGAGTCGCGGACCGGCCTGTACGAGATCATCCGCAAGGCCAGCGAAGAAGCGTTCCCGACGACGCCGCAGGCGGCCATCGACGCCCAGATGAACGAGGCGCTGTCCGGGACCGCCAAGGCCGAGCAGGCCGACGCCCAGGAATTGGCCGACTGGATGACGGCGACGTACCAAGTCCCCGTCGCCGTGGCCAAGTTGACCGGGTCGAGCGTGCCGCAGGTCCGCAACGTCCTTTGGAACGCCTTCGACGATATGTACCGCGGCGAAATGCACCAGATGGAGCGCCGGCTCGTCTTGGATGTGCTCGACAGTTCCTGGAAGAGCCACCTGCTGACGATGGACCACCTCCGCTCCGTCGTCGGCCTGCGCGGCTACGCCCAGGAAGACCCCAAGACGGTGTACAAGAAAGAGGGGATGGCCGAGTTCGGGCAAATGTGGGAACACCTCAGCGACCGCGTGACCGACATGGTCTTCCGCATCGAAGACGAGCCGGAGGAGGAGATCACGAACCTGACGTGGGCCGGCGCCGTGGCCTCGCAGGCCCGCACCGTCAGCACGGCCCAACAGGCCCGCACAGCCCCGGACCCGCTGGCCAACACCAGCACGAACTCGTCCGAAACGAAGGCGAAGGCCGAGCCGATCCGCAAGAGCATGGACAAGGTCGGCCGCAACGACCCCTGCCCCTGCGGCAGCGGCAAAAAGTACAAGAACTGCCACATGAAGCTGAACCAACCCATCTGACCAATGCGGAATTCAGAATGCGGAGTGAAAGACATTTCTGGGCGAGCGTCGAGGCGTAAGCCCGACGTGTCTTGTTCTTCAACGAAAGACACGTCGGGCTTACGCCTCGACGCTCGCTTCGGGTTTGACTCTTGATTCCGCATTCCGAATTTCCCAATGCCCCTCCTCTTCAATCTCTTGTACCTCGCCGCCCTCGGGGCGTTGTTCCCGGCGTTGGCGGTGCGGGCGTGGAAGACGGGGCGCTACCGGAAATTGTTGCGAGACAAGTTGGTGGGTTTGGACCGCTCCCCCGTTACCGGCGATGCGCCCGTGGCGTGGTTCCACGGCGTCAGCGTGGGCGAAGTCAATCTGCTCAAGATCGTGGTGGCCGGGTTCCGCAAGCGTCACCCGGATTGGCAGGTCGTCGTCTCCTCCACGACGGATACCGGCTTGGCCGAGGCCCGCAAGCACTTCGGGGCCGCGGCCGTCATCCCCTACCCTTTTGATTTCTCGTGGGCCGTCGGCCGCACGCTGCGGATGGTGAAGCCGCGGTTCATCGCCCTCGCCGAAAGCGAACTGTGGCCGAACTTTCTGTACGCGGCCCACCGTCACGGCGTCCCCGTCGTCGTGCTGAACGGCCGCATGAGTCCGCGGACTGCGGCGCGGTACGCCAAAGTCGCCGGGCTAGCGCGGGCGCTGATGTTCGGCCGCGTGACGCGATTCCTGATGCAGTCGGGCCGCTACGCCGACCACCTGCGCCGGCTGGGCATCCCCGCGGAGCGCGTCCGCGTAACGGGGTCCGTGAAGTACGACGGCGTCCTCGCGGACCGGACGCACCCGAAAATTGAAGAGCTTCGCCGCCTGTTCGCCGTCACCTCCACCGACCTCGTGTGGGTCGCCGGCAGCACGCACGCCCCGGAGGAGCAGATTGCCGCGGACCTCTTCGCCCGACTGCGGCCCCGCTTCCCGCACCTACGGCTCATCATCGTCCCCCGGTCGCCAGACCGCTTCGCGGAAGTGGCCGACCTCATCCGCAAAGTCGGCGTGCCCTGCGTTCGCCGCAGCGAGATGGCCGGGCCAGTGACGGACCCCGCGGCCGTGATCCTGGGGGACACGATGGGGGAACTCGGGGCCGTGTGGGCCTTGGCCGCCGTCGGCTTCACGGGCGGCAGCCTGAACGCCCAGCGCGGCGGGCAGAGCATGATCGAGCCGGCCGGCTTGGGCGTCCCCGTGCTGTTCGGCCCGCACACATGGAACTTTAAGGACGCCGTGGAAGGGCTGCTGGAAGTCGGCGGGGCGACTCGCGTCGCGGACGCCGCCGACCTGGAAATACAATTGACGACGCTGCTCGACGACGCAGGCCGCCGGACGGGTATCGGGGAAGCGGCCAAGGCGTTCGTGCTGCGGCAACAGGGGGCGACGGATCGCACCCTGGACGAGATTGACCACGTGCTGAAAGTGTCCTCATGACCGAGACCCTGTGTTACGCGAACGGCGAAATCCTCACCTACTCCCACGCGAAGTTTTCGCCGGACGACCTCGGCATCGTCTGGGGGGCGATGATTACCGACCGCCTGCGCACCTTCGGCGGCCGGCTGTTCCAACTGCAAGAACACATGGACCGCTTCGCCGAAAGCTGCCGGCTGGCCAAGGTGCCGCTCTCCCTGTCCGTCGAGGATTTGCGGGAGTTGAGCGAGAACCTGCTGGCCGAGAATCTGCAACGGGCCGGCAAGCCGACCGAATTCGCGTTCCTGTACCTCGCCACGCCGGGCGTCGTGCCGCCGTTCCCGCACGGGGCGACGGCCATGACGCCGACGCTGATGGTGCTGGTGACATTGTTCGACGAGAAGCGGGTGGCCGGCATCCACGAGCGCGGCCTGCGGCTGACGACGGCCGCCGTCCCGCTCGGGACGGACCCGCGCGTCAAGCACCGCAGTCGGTTGCCGTGGTGGGTCGCCATGCGGGAAGTCGTCGAGGCGCATCCCGGCTGCGAGCCGCTCTACATTACGCCGGGAGACAACCCGGCCGTTCTGGAGACGGCGTCGGCCAACGTCGCGGCGGTGGTCGGCGAGACGGTCGTTTTCCCGCCGGCCGGTCAGGTATTGCCGGGCACGGCGGCGGCGGTCGTGCGGGAGTTGTGCCGGTCGGAAGGCATTCGCCACGAGGAGCGGGGGCTGCCGCTTTCCGAGTTGGCGACGGCGTCGGAAGTATTTGCCATGAACGCCACTTACGGCCTCGCGAGCGTCGTCCACGTCAACGATTTGCCGTTCCCGAAGGACGGCCCAATGGCCCGCCGACTGACGGCCGCGTGGGAGCGGGCGTGGGGGGTCCGATTGCGTCCCGCAAATCATCGCCCGTCCTAGACTTCGGGGCCGGCCGCCGCTATCTTGTGTTTACTTTCAACGGTCCGCCGCCGCGGGTTCCCCGCGGTCCCGGCGGCCTTGTTGTTCCGGCGGCTACGGAAAGGGTCGGCTTTCGATGCGAGTGATTCTCCCTCAATCACCTCGGCGGTCCCCCAAATTGTGGTTTCACCTGACGGTGGTCTTCGGCGTCCTCGGGGCGCTCGGCGCCGCCCCGGCCGGCGGGCCGTCGTCGGCCCACCCGGCTTGGAGTCCGTTCGCCTCCTTCTTCGATTCCAAGAACTTTTCGGGCATCGAGCAGGCCGGCGTCCTCGGCGCCATGCTCATCTCCTTTGGGGCTTTGGTACACGCATGGTTCTTGGCGAAGAAAGTCTTCGCCGCCGACCAGGGGACGGCCGGGATGAAGGCCGTCGCCCAAGCCGTCCGCGAGGGGTCCGACGCTTACTTGAAACGGCAGTTCCTGACCGTCGGCGTCGTGTTGGTGTTCCTCACCGTCCTCATCGTCCTCAGCAAGTGGCCGTGGGCCGCGGAGGGGGACCATGACACGCTGAAAGTGATCGCCGTCTCCCGCGGCGTGGCGTTCTTGTTCGGGGCCATCTTCTCGGCCATCGTCGGCTTCTTCGGCATGCGACTGGCCACCACCGGCAACTTGCGCGTCGCCGCGGCGGCCCGCACGGGCATGGCCCCCGCCATGAAGCTCGGCTACATGACCGGCACGGTGACGGGCATGCTGACCACGGGCCTCGGCCTGCTCGGCGGCTGCCTGATCGTGATGATTATGGGCCTGAAGGCTTACGAGACGCTGCTCGGCTTCGCCTTCGGCGGGTCGCTGCTGGCCCTGTTCATGCGCGTCGGCGGCGGCATCTACACGAAGGCGGCCGACGTGGGCGCCGACCTCGTCGGCAAGGTCGAGAAGGACATCCCCGAAGACGACCCCCGCAACGCCGCCACGATCGCGGACAACGTCGGCGACAACGTCGGCGACTGCGCCGGCATGGCGGCCGACGTGTTCGAGAGCTACACGGTCACGATGGTCGCCGCCATGATCCTCGGGTACGCCGCCTTCGGCACCAAGGCCATGCTGCTGCCCCTGCTCGTTCAGGCGGCCGGGATTTTGGCGAGCGTGTTCAGCACATCGCTGGTCGGCAAGAAAGACCCCGGGATGGGCGCCGCCGGGTCGATGCGGGCCATCAACAACAGCTTCCGCGTCGGGGCCGGAATCACCGTGCTGGCCATCTTTGCCATTGCCTTTGTCTACCTGCGGTTCGACCGAACTTACATCGTCACGCAAGCTGTCGAACGTGGCTTATACAAGCATGAAGACTTCCGCAAAGGCTTGAGCTTGCCGGAAAACGCCACGCCGGCCGAGGCACTGGCGGCGTGGAAAAACCTCTCGCCGAAAGAGCAAGATCAACTTGCGGGCGCCGAGCGAATTTTCAAAGGCAACGAGACTTCCGGGAACACCATCGCCGAAGAGGCTATGCGACTGGTTCCGGTAAAAGAGGGGTTGGACTTACGACCGGCATTCGCGTGTCTGGTGGGTGTCATCCTCACGCTGGCGCTCATGTTCTGCACGGAATACTGGACGAGTACGGCATTTACTCCGGTGCGCTCGATCACCACGAGTTCCCGCACGGGGGACGCGACCAACATCATCCAAGGCATCGCCGTGGGGTATGAGTCCGCCGTGTGGGCCGTGATCCTCATCGCGGCGTCGGTGTTCGCGGGCGTGTTCATCTACCAAGATTCTAACAGCCCGATCTTTGTCGCCTTCGGCATCTCGCTGGCCGGCATCGGCATGTTGGCCCTCACCGGGGACATGTTAAGCATGGACGTGTTCGGCCCCGTGGCCGACAACGCCAACGGCATCGGCGAGATGGGCTACAACCGCGACACCAACAACCAGCCCATCACGGCCGGCGACGACTTCATTCCGAAGGAGGAAATGAAGACGGCCCGGCAAATCCTGAGCGACCTCGACGCGACCGGGAACACCACCAAGGCCATCACCAAGGGCATCGCCATCGGCTCCGCGGTGATCGCGGCCGTGTCCCTGTTCGCCAGCTTCATCGCCGTGCTGGTGAAGCAGAGCGAAGAAAAGATCAACGAACTGACCGCCGCCGACTTCGAGAGCACGGCCGGCATGCTCTCCATCGCCCGGCCCGAAGTGTTCGTCGGCATGCTCATCGGCGGGGCCGTGCCGTTCTTGTTCAGCAGCATGACCATCCGGGCCGTCGGCCGGGCGGCGTTCCTCATCGTGAACGAATGCCGTCGGCAGTTCAAGGACGCGGACATCTGGGCCGGCCGGAAACGGCCGGACTACGCCAGCGTGGTGAACATCTGCACGAAGACCGCCCAGCGCGAGTTGATCGGCCCCGGCCTGTTGGCGATCTTCACCCCAGTCTTGGTCGGCTTCCTGCTCGGGCCGTACGCTCTCGGCGGGTTTCTCGCCGGGATGATCGTCGTCGGGCAATTGCTGGCCGTGTTCATGGCGACGGCCGGCGGGGCGTGGGACAACGCCAAGAAGATGATCGAGGACCAGGACCAGACGGACATGTCCGGCAAGGGGTCGCCGCAGCACAAGGCCAGCGTCACCGGCGACACCGTCGGCGACCCGCTAAAGGACACCGCCGGCCCAGCCATCAACCCGCTTATCAAGGTGATGAACATGGTCAGCCTGCTGGTGCTGCCGTTGGTCATCACCTACAACTTGAAGACCGGCGACCGGGCCGAATCCGGTGTCGGCTACTTGGTCGTCTTGGTCGCGCTGGTGGCCGTCAGTTGGTCATGGTGGCAGTCCAAGCGGGACACGATCGAGATTCGGGTGCTGGACGCCGAGTACGAGCGGGACTTGGAGGCGGCCCGCGAAAAGCGGAAGTCGCAAATCCTCCCCGCCGTGCGGGAGTGACGGAGGGGGACACATGGACCGCCGCCGGCCGAAGCGCAGCACGCCGACGGACGAACACGTCCCCGTCATGCGGCATCAGGTGATGGACCTGCTCGCCCCCGAGGCGGGCAACATCGCCGTCGATTGCACGCTCGGGTACGCCGGCCACGCGGCCGACTTGCTCAAGGCCATCGGCCCGACCGGCTTTCTCGTCGCCTGCGACCTCGACGGCACGAACATCCCGGCCGCCGCGGACAATCTGGGCGAGATCAGCCCCAATTTCCACCTGCACCACGGCAACTTCGCCGGCCTGCCGGCCGTCCTCGCCGAGGCCGGGTGCGCCGAGTGCGATTGCCTGCTCGCCGACCTCGGCATGTCCTCCATGCAGGTGGACGACGCCGACCGCGGCTTCTCCTTCATGCGGGACGGCCCCCTCGACATGCGGATGGACGCCAGCCGCGGCCGCACCGCCGCCGAGTTGTTAAAGACGTCGAGCGCGGAAGAGTTGGCCAAAGCCTTCACTGAATTCGGCGACGAGCCGGAGGCCGTGAAGATCGCCGAAGCCATCGTGAAACTCCGCGAAGACCAACCGCTGGAACGGACGACACAACTCAAAGACCTCATCATGCAGGCCGCCCCGGTCAAAGTGAACCACAACCCCCGGCCGGGGGAGCCGACCCCGCGGCAGCAGGAGATTCGCCCCACGGCCCGCGTGTTCCAAGCGCTGCGCATCTTGGTGAACCGCGAGTTGGCCAGTTTGCAAGAATTGCTGCGCGTCTTGCCGTGGGTGATGCGCCCCGGCGGCCGGGCGGTCATCATCAGCTTCCACAGCGGCGAGGACCGGTTGGTGAAGCACGCCTTCAAGGAAGGCGAACGAAGTGGGCTTTATTCGGCGATTAGCGAGGACTTCGTGCGGCCGTCGGAAAGTGAGCGAATCCAGAACCCGCGGTCGCGGTCAGCGAAGGTGAGATGGGCGATCCGGGCCGAGTGACGATACCTTCCAAGTGAGCCGAGCGGCGTAAGCCGCCGGGAGTGGGGCTTGTGCGCACCACCCGGCGG
>JAYTTY010000105.1:0-2647 GCA_043744795.1 Zavarzinella sp.
CCATCAAACGACCAAGCCCTGAAGGGGCGGCCGGAACTGGGACGCCGTTCCGGCCGCCCCTTCAGGGCTGGAATACATTTTTGCCCGTGGTTCCAGGCCCTCCCGGGCCTGGCTACAACCGGACGCTCCGTTGGAGCTGAAAACCAAAACCTCGTCGGCGATCCGCGATCAATCACCGCCGCAGCAGGTACGCCTTAATCACCTCTTCGGCCCGCGTCAAATCGGTGTCGGTCGCGCCGCCGCGCCAGAGGAAGTTGCCTTGGCGGTCGAGCAGGACCAATGTCGGGACGTAATACACATTGAAGAGATTTTGCACCTCGCCGACGTGGCCGGGGCGTTCGACGTAGGGACGGAAATTCATTTCCTTCTGGCGGGCGAGTTCCTCGACCGGCTTGACGCGCTCGGCGAACGGGGCGTCCGGCTCGCAGGCGATGGCCACCACTTCGAGGCCGCTGCCGCCGTAGTCGGCCTGCAGCCGCTTCAGCGCGGGGACGGCCCGCTTGCACGGGCCGCAGGTCGTACTCCAGAAGTCGAGCAGCACGAGGCGGCCGGCGGCTTGGCGGAACTCCCAGTCCCGGCCCGTCAGGTCCGTGAGCGCGAAGTTCGGCACGCGGCTGGCCGGCAGGCGGGACGGCGGCTCGGGCGACGGCCGGACCGGCAGAGGGGCTTGGCGAATGTTGGCGGTCGGCGGGTTCATCGGGTCCAGCCCGGCGATGCTCTCGGGGCGCGGCGTCGGCCGGGCGACGGGCGGGGCGGTTCCGGGTTCCCAGCCGTCGGCGGCGGCCGGCGGGCGTTTCGCGGCCGTGTCGGCCGGCCCGAATGGGCCTTGGCCCGCGGGGGCCGGCGGCGGCGGCGTCAGGGACGAAATCTTGTCATCATTGAGTTCCAGCCGGATGTTGCCGGCCGGCGGCTTAATCATCATCTCGGCGGCGATCTTCTTGCCGTCGTACTCGCGCACCGCGGAGAGGATGTACGTCTTCCCGGACACCAGCCCGGACATGAAGAAGTAGCCGTCGTCGTCGGTCTCGACGCCCACGCCCGCCTTGCGGGCCGGGTCGTTGCTGACGGCCTCCTCGGCCGGCTTCACGACGATGTACGTCCGGCCCTTGAGCCGTTTGCGGTCCGCCCCTTCGACGACTTCCCCGGCGATGATCGTCTCGCGGTCCGTCTTGGCGACGGAGTCCGTCATCTTGGTCTTGGCCTTGGACGTGGAGCCGTTGTCCTGCCACCACGGCGAATCGTCCTTGCGGTCCTTGGCCGGCAGCGGCCGGCGGGCGTCGCGCTCCTGCGCGGCTCGGCGCTCGGCGGACATGCACCCGGAGAGGAGCAGGCCCGACGCCAGCACGGTGACCGCGGTTCGGAATCGCATGGACAAGTTCCGTCCCCCGACGGCAAACGGTTCTTCAACGTATCGGCACGGGCCGGGCGGGTCCTGTCGATATTCCGGGGGAATCGGCGGCGGGCCGCCCCGACATTCCCGAATTCCCCAGATTCGCTCAAGGCCCCGGACAATCATTCCCGGCGGAAAAGGTCCGGTCAACCGAATGTCCCCCCCGACCGGCACGCCGGCCGCCCGGCCGGCCCGCTTTTTCGGCCCAACCGCCAGACCTTGGGCAATATCGCCAACCCACGCAATCAGCCCCGTCGGCGCTGCCCGGACGGCCAATCCATCTTGTGGAACCGGCCCGCGCGGCTTATAGCAGAGGAAGAGAGACTGTCGAGAGACGTTTGCGCTTCCCGCCGCCCGTTTTCCGCTGGGACCACCATGCCGGACCGATCATACCGTTGGCTGTTACTCACCCTGGGCCTCTTCGGCTTCACGGCCGACCAGGCCACCAAGTACGGCGTGTTCAACTGGCTGTACGAGCCGGGCCGACTGGCCGGCTCCCGCGAGATCATCCCCGGCGCGTTCCAACTGCTCGCCCAACTGGACCCGGGCCAGGTCTTGCTGTGCGAAGGCCCGCTGACGCGCTGGAACGGCCCGGTCCCGCCGCGCGTCAACCACGGGGCGCTGTTCAGCCTGGGCGGGGAGCACGGCGAGGTCGCCAACCTGACCTTCGGCGTCGTCAGCGTGCTGGCGGCCGTCGGCATCGTGATTTGGGCGTTCCGCAAGAACACCGCGACGGACCGCTTGTTATGCGTCGCCTTGGGGTTAATCCTCGGCGGGACGACGGGCAACATGTTCGACCGCTTCGTGTTCGGCGGCGTGCGCGACTTCCTGAACTTCTACCTCATCAATTGGCCCGTGTTCAACGTGGCCGACTGCTGCCTCGTCTGCGGCGCCGGCCTGCTGCTGGTGCAAGCCGTGTTCGCCCCACGCGCGCCGGCGCCGGCGCCGGCGCCGATGCCGACGCCGTCTCAGTGATCTCCGGACAGTAGGGACAACCTTCCCGCGTCGGATGACTAGCCCTTGGCCGGAAGTGGTTCGCGGGCTCCGGCCGTCCCGCTCGGCTCGCGGGATCTACTTTCCGGCGATCACCGATACGGGGGCCGGCCGTCCCAATCGGGGCCGCGGCGGTTTACGCTGCGGGTATTCACCCGTGTGTCCGCGGCGAGTTGGTCTAATCACGGTTGAACTAAACCGCCCGGTGGCAGGTTCTGAACAGGCATTTCCCCGGCTGATTTTGGCCTTGCGCTTTTCCGGCTT
>JAYTTY010000106.1:0-2647 GCA_043744795.1 Zavarzinella sp.
CGCTTTTCCAAGCGTTGTCGAAGCCGAAAACGCAAGACAAGGATATCACTGACCCTAAACAATTGTCACTGTTCGACTTATAGCCGGACAGTTGTGATCCGAAATGTATTGGTCTGATCTGCGGACATCGGATTTCATCTGCGGATCACCGTCTGTCTCGTCTTTCCTCTGTGCTCTCTGTGTCCTCTGTGGTGAAGTTCTTCTCTTCTGCCTTTAGCCGTGTTTCGTCCGTGTTCGATCCGTGGCTAAAAATGCTTTCTTATCTCATTCCAATTCCGCGACCACCATCCCATGTACGGCTAACTTCGGCGCCGTCACCGTCACGCCCTTGTCCGTCTTCGTCATCGGCAACTCTTTCCCGTCCGGCTGCCACGTCACTTTGCGAATCTTGTAGTCGGATCGGAACGCGATCTCGATGTCATGCACCGGCAACGTCTCCTCGCGCAGGGGCACGTCGTCGGCCGGCATGGCGTGGCCGCCGGTCGTGTTCACGTCGTTGAACAGGTGAACCACCAAGCGGTCGCCGGCTTTGGTTTGCCGCATGACCGTGGCGTGGACGCACATGGGCGCCGACACCGTCACGGGCGGGGCCTTGGGGCTGACGGCGTCCACGGCGTTCTTCAATAACACGCGCTGATACGGGTACGGGTACAGGTAATAGGCCGCGTCGAACCCGGCGGGGAAGTAGACGACCTTCCCTTTGCCGAACTGATGATGGACGACGCCGGGGTACGTCGGCGTTAGCTCCATCTTCGGCGTCAACACGCCCCCCGCCTTCGCGGTCGGCAAGGGCGTCACGTTCACCGCGGGGCCTTTGAACGTCACCGTATCTCCGCCGATCAGCGTTTTCAATTTGCCGACGTTCAGCGGGGCCGTGGCGTCGAGCCGGAAGTCGAAGATATTCTTCCGCTTCTCCCAGTAGTCCGGGCCGACGGCCTTCTCGAAGTTCACGTCCACTTCTTTGGCGACCGGGCCGAGGGTCGGGATGCCGGCGTAGTTCGCCCCCAGCACATTGGCGAGGGCGAAGTCTTTTCGTGGCGTGCCGTACTCGTCGAACAGGGACACGTCTTGCGTGGCGACCAAGCCGCCGCCGTTCTGCACGAACTCGGCGACGGCCTTCGCCTGCCGGTCGTCCAAACTCGCGGTGTTCGGCATCAGGAGCACGGAATATTTCGCCAAGTCGGCGGGGTTCAAGTTCCAGTCGTTGATGACGGCCACCGGCAGGTGTTCCTCGGTCGCCATGCGGAACATGCCGAAGACGTTGGCCATGTAGCGCTCTTCGACCTGGCCGGCCGAGCGGCCGTAGAAGTTCCGCGTGTTGTCGCTCATCACGAGCGCGGCCCACGGCTCCGGCGTCTTGTGCGTCAGCCACGGCTTGCGCTTTTGCACGTCGTCCATGCAGTCGTACAGGCCCTGTTGCAATCGAATTGGCTGGGCGACGGCGATGCTGGGACACGCCCCGTGCGTGACGGCCAGCAACATGCGCCGGAGGATTTCGTGGCTCGGGAAGCTGTCGTTGCCGTAGGGGTTGCCGTGCGACATCAGGTACGGCTCACTGAACGCGACGCGGTGGTTGGTCGTCGCCCAGATGTAGGCGTTGGCGAACGCCGGGACGATGCTGTTGCCGCGGTTGGTCTCGTCCAGCCAGAACTCTTGGTCCGGGGCGTCGAGCAACAGGTTCATCCGGCTCGGCATGTTGCGCGGGATGCTGAGGAAGTGGCCGAACCGCCCGGCGTTCGTCGTCCACGTCACCAGCGCCACGTCCGGCTTGATCTTCTTCAACCGCTCCTGCGCCCGGCGGACCACGTCTTCCATGCGGCGGTCGGCCCAGTGCTGATACCGGCGAAACGCCGGGTCGTTCAAGTCCATGTTCGGGATGGCCTTGCCGGTGTCGTTGAGGAAGTTCGCCCGGCAGTGTTCGCAGTAGCACGCGCCGCCGTAGTGCAGGCCGTCGAAGCTGTAGGCCGCCACGTCCGGGAACTGCGTGAGAATCTCGGCCAGCACGTCGATGAAAAAGTCCCCATACGGCCCGAGCAGGCACAACATGCCCCCGTGCGGGTACTTCTTCATGTCGGTCTCGGGGATGGCCGTCGTGTTCGTCGGGATGCGCCGCCAACTCTTGTGGTCTTCGTAGACCTCCCCTTGCAGCGTCGGCGGGTACACGGCAAGAATCTTCACGCCGAGCCGCTTGTACTCGGCCACTTCTTTGTTGATGCGGTCCAGAGGGACGTGCGGACTTCGCTTCTTCAACAGCTTGCTGTCGTAATACGGGTAAAACGGGTCCACGAACCCCATCTCGCTGATCGTGACGCCGTGCTTGACAGCCAATTCCCTTTGGGCCGTCGTTTGGTTGGACAGCGTGTACCCGCACCCGACGGTGTCTTCCACCCACGCGGGGACTCGCACCGCGTGGAACGGCTTCGTCTCGAAGGGTTGCGGCATGATCTCGCCGGCCCACGGGGATGGTTGGGCGGCGAGGGGGGCGGCGAGGAGAAGGAAGAGGAGGGCGGAGCGCATGGAAAAAACCTCGTTTAGCCGCGACGCGGAGTCTTCGGACTAGTCTTTCGCACTTTTCAGGGCGCATTGTCCCCGTTGCCGGAGCCAGTTTTTTGGCTTGGTGAACAAATCAACACTCGTTGATCCGGCT
>JAYTTY010000107.1:0-2639 GCA_043744795.1 Zavarzinella sp.
AGTGGCCTGAGCGCACCACCCGGCGGCTGACGCCGCTCGGCTCACTTCATCATTGGTCATTTCCCTTCCCGATGGCCTTACTCGCCCCCGCCGCTTATCATTTCGCTTGCCACCCGGGAGTCTTTACGACATGCCTCGCCTCTTCGCGTTCGCCATTTGCTCCCTCCTGCTGACGGCCGCCTTCGCCCCGGCGAAGATCACCACGCCCATCACGCTGCAGCAGATCGTCGAGGGGCAACCGCTCATCCTGACGATGAAAGTGAGCGAGTGGCTGCCGGACAAGCCGGGGATGGTCCTCGTCCCGGCCGACGTGCTGAAAGGGAAGTTCCCGTTTGACCGCGTGCCGGTTGCCCTGGCCGGGGACGCGGAGGCGACGAAGGAAAAGCAACTCCCGAAGCTCCTCGAACGGCTCGACAAGGACGTGACGCTGGTGATGTTCGCCACGCTGCGCGGCAAGAATTTCGACGTGATCGGCTACACGAACGGCACCTGGCTGCACTTCAAGGGGACGGTCGAGTCGCCGGGCGGCAAGGAAAAGGACGTGACGCGCTGGCAGTTCACCCACGCGGAGACGTACTTTACCCGCACGTACAAGGGTTCGACGGACGACATGCTCAAGGCCTTGAAGGCCGGGCTCAAAGGGGAGAAACTCCCCGCCTGCGACGAGACGGCCGAGCCGGGCTTCGGGCCGCCGTTGAAGAAGAAGCAGTCATCGGCGCGGGCGGGGGACACGCCGTTGGGCGTCATCCAACTGCCGTTCCTGGGGCTGATCGCCGCGCTGGCGGTTTTGTTCCCGGCGTTGTTCGGCGGGCTGGCGCTGATGATGAAACGGTGGGTGGCGGCCTTGTCCAGCGCGAGCGCCGTCACCATTTTCACGTCGCTGTTCCTGTACTTCCCGCACTGGGTTCGCTGGTCGGGATTGACCACCTTTTCGCGCGTGTGGTTCTTCTGCGCGGTCCTGTCGGCCGTCGGGGCCGTGTGGGCCGGCCGGCGCTACCGGCAGGCGAAGAAGGAGAACAAGGCCGACAACTTCCAGCCGAAGTACATCGACCGGGCCGGCCTGGTGTGCCTGCTCGTCGTCGTCGGCGGTCTGCTGCTGACGGCCGTCATCTTCAAATGGCCGCTGCTCGAATCGCCGTTCCTTGAATCGCTGTTGTTGACCGTCCCCGCGGTGGCCTGCCTCCTCTACCTCTTGCTGGTGTGGTACCGCCACGAACAAACCCCGGTGACGGTGTCCGCGGAGACGGTCGGCCTGTGGGCCGGCGGCTTCGCCTGCGCGATGGCCGGCATGTTTTTCCTCTCCCCCGTGGGGAACCAACAGGCGACGACGCACGGCCAAGCCGGGGTGAAATTGCAGGCCGAGCCGCTGTGGGTGTTCCAGCCGGCGGAGGGGGGCGAAGTCGTGTCGTCCCCCCTTGTCGTCGGCGACCGCGTAATCGTGGCCGTCCACCACCGGCAAGGGCTGTCGCAGTACGGCCGCGTC
Source organism: Zavarzinella sp. (assembly GCA_043744795.1). GTDB lineage: Bacteria > Planctomycetota > Planctomycetia > Gemmatales > Gemmataceae > Zavarzinella. Next base: position 1,484 of record JAYTTY010000107.1, read on the forward strand.
TACGCCCTCGAACGCGACACCGGGAAAGAGATTTGGCGGTTCGACGACGACACGAACCTGAAGCCGCTGTTCAGCTCGCCGACGGCCGGCGGGGACGTGGTGTACATCGGCGAGGGGTATCACACCGACCAGGACAGCAAACTCTTCTGCATCGAACTCGACACCGGCAAGAAGCGGTGGGAGTTTCCCACGACCAGCCACACGGAATCGACCCCGGCGACGGACGGCAAGTACGTCGTCTTCGGGGCCGGGGATGACGGCGTGTATTGCGTGGATGCCGCGAGTGGGGAGAAAGTTTGGCAGTACGACCACGACGGCGTTGGCGTCCACGTAGACGCCAACATCCTCATCGTGGGAAACCGCGTGTACGGCGGCAGCGGCACCAGCCAGCGCCGGCATGAGAACCGCATCTTCTGCCTCGACTTGAAGACCGGCAACGAAATCTGGGGCGAGAAGATCGAGTACTCCGCGTGGGGGTCGCCCAGCGCCTACGGCCGCAACGTCTACTTCGCCACCGGCAACGGCACGATGAGCGTGGACCGCGACCCGAAGGTGGGCGTTGTGCTGTGCCGGGACGCCGTCAACGGCGGGGCGGTGTGGCAGCGGGCGTTGCCGAACAGCCTGGTGTGTCAGCCGGCCGTGGACCGCTACCAAGTGTACGTCGGCAGCCGGGACGGCAAGCTGTACGCCCTCGACCGGGCCAACGGCGAAATCGTGTGGAGCCGCGACCTCCGCAGCCCCGGCAGCCCCGACCCCAGCCCCGTCCTCGCGTCGCCGGTCGTGGTGACGGACCCGAAGACGCATTTACCCGAAGTCGTCTACGCCCAAAGCCACACGGGGAACTTCGTGGCCCTGTCCCCGCTGAACGGCCAGCCCTTCTGGTCGCTCGACTTCCGCGGCCTCACCCAGCAGCCCTACGCGGACACGATCACCGTCCCCGCCGTGATCCGGGAAGAAGTGGACGGCAAGCGGTCCCGCCGCATTTTCGTCGGCCTCGGCTACGGCCTCAGCAAATCGGCTTCCCCGACCGCCCGCCTATACTGCTTCCGCGACACGTCCGAGTGACGCGACACGACCGGCATCTTGTGAGCCGCGACGCGGAGGCTTGGCGGAGAGGAGCGCGTCTTGGCGAGCCGAGGGCCGTCAGGCCCCGGGT
>JAYTTY010000108.1:0-2631 GCA_043744795.1 Zavarzinella sp.
GTCCCGGCTTCAGCCGGTCTTCGGCGTTGAATGCCACCCAATTGGCGACAGCAATCGCAACGAGAAGCCTTGAAGACCGGCTGAAGCCGGGACTCCAACGAAATCCAAAGCCGCGCCAACGGTCTTTGCCATTTACCCCATGAGGTTTTTCCCATGCGTCTCATCCCGGTCCTGTTCCTCGCGGCCATCGCCGCCCCCGCGTTCGCGGCCGACAACACGCCGCCGGAGGGCTTCACCGCCCTCTTCAACGGCAAAGACCTTTCCGGCTGGAAGGGCCACATCGACATGAGCGAGCGCAAGAAGCCGGAGGCCGACCAGGCCAAACTGCAAGAAGCCCGCGACAAGATCGTGGCCGCGTCGTGGGCGGTCGTGGACGGCGTCATCGTCCACACGCCCTCGACGAACGAGAAGGGCCAGAAAGTCGGCGCCAGCCTTCAGACCGTGAAGGACTACGGCGACATCGAATTGCTGATCGACTGGAAAATCGAGAAGGCCGGGGACAGCGGCCTCTACCTCCGCGGCAACCCGCAAGTGCAGATTTGGGACTCGGAAAACCTCAGCCCCAGCCTGAAGGCCGACGCCAACACCGGCTCCGGCGGCCTGTGGAACAACCCGGCCGGCAGCCCCGGCAAAACGCCGATCAAGAAGGCCGACAAGCCGGTCGGCGAGTGGAACACCTTCAAGATCGTGATGAAGGGGGACAAGGTGACGATCCACCTCAACGGCGAACTGGTGGTCGATAACGCCGCGTTGAACAACTACTGGGAGAAGGGCAAGCCGCTGCCGGCCACCGGCCCGTTCGAGTTGCAGTACCACGGGGACAAGCTGTGGTTCAAGAACATTTACATCAAGGAACTGAAGTAGCGAGGTAGGTCTTGGGTTTCGTTGGAGTCCCGGCTTCAGCCGGTCTTCGAGACTCTGGCCCGGCGTTCACCACGCCCCGTGTTTGACGATCACTGCAGAAGACCGGCTGAAGCCGGGACTCCAACGCAGACGAAGACGGACCGTTTGCAGCCTTTAAGTCGCCTTCCCCGTGTTCGGCGTCACGTACAGCGTGAACGACATCGTGGCGTTCTGCCCGCCGGCCTTGATGGTCAGCTCCCGCTGGCCCTGAATGTTGCCGATGATGTCCCCCTCGCGGATGCGGATCGCCAAGCTCAGCGACCGCTGGACGTGTTGCCATTCGGCGGAGTTCAAATCCCGCGGCACTTCAAAGTAGGTCAGGTTCCCGGCGCTGGGCAAGTCGCGCGGCGGGCGGTTGCTCGGGGTGAAGCGCAGGCCGTCCTGGCCCTTGGTGAAGATCGTGTCCACGCGGTCGGAGCCGCCGATCTTCATGCCGAGCTTTTCCGGCCGGGTCAGCAGGCGGATGCACTCGTCTTGCGTCAGCGTGCTGCGCACGCCGATGAACAACAGCCACGCGGATTCCAGCCACGCCGGTTCGAGCGTCACCTGCATCCGCAGGCCGGCCCCGGTGAAAACACGCTCTTGGTACGCGGGTTCTTCCACGTCGTTGAGCAGCGCGTCGAGGTACTGCTTCACGCGCCAGAAGCAGCCGCCCAAGTCGTCGTGGTCGTAGCGCGGCAGTTGCGGCGGCCGGGCCGACTCGCCGAGGATGCTGAGTTGGCCGACGAGTCGGCACATTTCCAAATAAGCCGTCAGCGGGTGGACGCCGGGGACGAAGGCCAAGTTGCCGAAGAGGGCGTAGGCCTCGTTGATTTGGGCGAGTTGAAGCAGCCGGCGGGCGTCCCCCGGCGAGTGGCTGTCCAGCGTGATGCCGCGCGAGGTCACTTGGCCGGCCAGCACTTCGATCTTGGTGTTCAGCCGGTGGAAGACTTGCTGCAACAGGTCGTGTTGCAACGGGCGCCAGCCGTCGCACCCGAGCAGCGGGGGGATGTAACTCGTGTCCACCTTCGGCGTCGCCTCGGCCCGGTCGGCCTTCACCAAGCGGGCGAGCGGGATGGTTTCAAACCCCGCGTGGTCATCCGATCCGGTCAAGAGCCGCACGTTCAGCCGGCGCACGGCCAACGGCTGCGGGTTCACCCCGGTGTTCTCGTCGTCCAGCGAAAGATGCTCGACGGAGTACCGGCGGTCGGGCGTGTCGCCGTCGGCCGCGTTCGGCCCGCCGCTCTTCCACTGCGGCAGCGCCAAGAACACGTCCACGCGACTGTGGGCGGCGAACGCCGGCTTCAAGTCGATGGCCAGTTCCCCGGCCTCGTCCGGCAGCACGATCGCCGTCCCGTCCCGCATACGCACTTCGAGCGACCGCAGCACGAAGCGGAACGCCCCGAGGGCCTCTTCATCAAAGCGAATGCGGCGGACGCCCCAGTAGTGGGCCTCGCCGAATTGCAGTTGCTGGAACCCCGCCGTGCGGGCGTTCCGCTCGGCCGCCTGGAAGTGGTGCGGCCGGAGGAACATGCCCTCGTGCCAGTGGATCGGTCGGTTCGGCATGGGGGTCCCGTGCGGCTCGCGGACAACAGGGTGCGACCACCTTTTCGGGGTGAAGTCGTAGAGACCCCCCCCAGCCCCCCCTTGCCAAGGGGGGGAGAAGAAAAAACCGGCCGCCGCGAACGGCTTCACATCCCACGCGGGGGCCGGCTTTCCTCCCCCCCTTGGCAAGGGGGGGCTGGGGGG
>JAYTTY010000109.1:0-10235 GCA_043744795.1 Zavarzinella sp.
TTTCGCGGCCAACGCGAAGGACATATTATATTCGTAAGTATATTTGAATGTAGAAAGTTACGTTTCGGGACGGCTTCGCCGTCTTCGGTAACTCTCGCCCGAAGAGCGGGGCCACGAAGGGGACGCACTCCGCTCCGGCATCCGCCTACGCTCCGAGCGTCCCCTTCGTGCCCCGCTCTTGTTTCCTTGCTTGACCTACCCCTGACCAACGAAACTAGGGAACTAAGGCAAGACGGAAGCCGAGGTCGTTGCTCCGGGCCGTCGGGTCGTACCTGAAACGGAACGCCGACCGGCAGCTCCAGGCGTCGTCGCCCCAGCTCCCGCCCCGGATCACCCGGACCGAGCCATCAGTAGTGTACAAATTTTCACACCACTCATAAACGTTCCCACTCATGTCACAGAGTCCCCACGGGTGCGGAGCCTTGTCCTTGTACGCCCCCACCGCCGTCGTCTTCTTTATGTACGTCCCCTTCGTCATCGTCCCATACGGGGAATTCCCGTTGCAGTTCGCCTTGTCCCCGTTCAACTCGTCGCCCCAATAGAACGCCTTTTTGTTCCCGCCCCCGCCCCGGCATGCGTACTCCCACTCGTCCTCGTGCGGCAACGTCACCTTCAGACCCGTCACCCCACACTTCCCCATAAACTCTTTGCAGTCGTCCCAACTCACATTCTCCACCGGCAACGTCGCCCCCTTGAACTCGCTCCGGTTCCGGCCCGCGCCCATCACCCCTTCCCACTCCGACTGCTGCACCTCATACTTCCCCAACCAAAAACCCGTCGTCGTGAAGTCGTGTTCCTTCTCGTCCTCAGAACGATCTTTCTCTCCGGCCGGGGAACCGAGTTTCGCCGTCCCCGACGGCACCCAGCAGAACGTCATCTTCACCCCCTTCGCGATCTCGAACTCCTTCTCCTCGCCCGGCTTCGGGTCTGCGGAGGGATTTCGTTTTGGCGTCGGCGTGTCCGTGTTTTCGAACTTGGTTGATGGCATTGGGCGATTGATCCCGTTCGCCGAGATCAGCAAGTCCACGTTGCCATTCACGATCCGGTGCGGATTCTGGTCCGGGGCCGTGCCGGAGAACGGGTCTTTGGCCACCGCCTTGACTTGCTTCGGGACCGCCTTCTTCAAGTAGGCCACCAACAAGTCCAAGTCGATCTTTCCGTCGGCGATCACCGACTCCTCCTCGCCGCGCAAGCCGGTAAGGACGTGGTGGAAGAAGACGCCGTGCCCCCCGCCCCACGCCTTGTCTTCAAATGACTTTTGCCCCTGCGAACAACTCAGCAGGACGGCCGTGTTGGGAATCTCCGAGATCTTCAGGTTCGTCCCCACGCCGCGGCCGCGGCCGGCCAGGGGGTCGTTGCGGCAGGCGTCCATCATCAGCACGCGCGACCCGGCGCTGCTCGCCTTCAAGTGGGCCAGCACGTCTTCCATCGGGAGCATGGTCTGGTAGTCCCACGGGTCTTCGTCCTTCCCGGCCACCCGTTGGTCGGTGTCGTACGGGCAAAAATAGGCGTTGTCCGACTTCTCGGGCTGGAAGCCATGCCCCGCCAAGCCCACGAGAAACACCCCGCCGTCCGCGGTTTGCTTGCGGGCCGTTTCCAGCGACGAGCGGATGCTCCCGAGCGTTGCCTGCGGGCCGGTCAGCAAATGGACCGTGTACCCCGCCCGGCCCAGCACGTCCCGCATCTCCGTCACGTCGTTCTCGGCGAACTGCAACGGCCGGTTGCCGTTCAGGGCCGAATGCCGGTAGCGGTTCACGCCGACCAACACCGCGACCTTGGCGACGTCCGCCCCGCGCGCCGACGGGCCGCGGGCCTCGCCGATCCCCCTCGCCCCGCGGCCGCCGTCCGCGCCGGATGTCGATTCCGACCCTGGCCGCGTGTTCCCGGCCACTTCCTTCGACGGCCTCGACTTCGCCAGCCAGATTCCCACCGCCAGCGCGAAAACCGCCGCCAAGCCGCCGAGGCCGGCGATCGCCCAATGCTTCCCCGTGAATCGGCGGGTGACACCCCTTTTCGGTTTGCCCGGCGATTCGTTCTCGACCGAGGCGTCATCGGCGGACGCACGGCGAACCCGCTGCACGTTCATCGTCTTGTCACACGCCGGACAAATCACGCGCACCGTCCCCAACCCCGGGGCAAGGGGAATGATCTTCTGGCATCGGGTGCAATTGATGTGCGCCATGGCGCCGCCTTTGGAATGAATGCGAGAAGGTGATTGTCCCGCAAACGCGAGCCAAAGTAAAGAAGTTGCGCGACGCGCGGCTAAAAATGTTTACGCCCGGCCGGGCCGCCGACCCAAAAAAAATTACGGCTCTCGCCCGCTTGCTCCAGCCGACAGGACGTTTCACCCCGGCGGGTCGCGCTCCGCTGCGCAAAGCCTCCGCGTCGCGGCTAAACAGAACGACGTGTCACGCCGCCTTCGCCTCGCCGTCCGCACTCTTCTTCGGCCGGGCCTTGATGTCGAACAGGCCGAAGATTTCGTCTTCCGAGAGTCCCAGGGAGGCCGGCGGGCCGTTCTGGTTCAGCAAGTCGTTGAAGATTTTTCGCTTCGCCTCCAGCACGTTGGCGATGCGGCCCTCGATCGTGTTCGCGGACAGGAACCGCGTGACCGTGACCGGGTGTTTCTGTCCCACCCGGTGCGCCCGGTTGATCGCCTGGTCCTCGATGGCCGGGTTCCACCAGCGGTCGAACAGGAATACGGAATTCGTGAACTGGAGGTTCAGGCCGACGCTGCCGGTGCCGTAGCTCATCAGGATGACGTGTTTCGTCGGGTCCGCTTTGAAGCGGTCGATGACGGCCGGCCGCTGGGCCGACGGGATTTTCCCGTGGAACTGCATCGGGCCGAACGCCGCCAGCGCTTTGGCGAGCACCTCCAGCGGCTCGACCCACTGCGAGAAAATGATGGCCTTGCGGCCGTTGGCGGCCACCTCCTCCATGTCGGCCAGAATGCGCTCCAGCTTGGCGCTGGCGCCGGTCACCGGGTCGAAGTTGCAAATCTGCTTCAGCCGCATGACCAGTTGGAAGACGTGTTGGACGGTGATCGTCTCCCCGAGGTCGTTGAGCCGGACGACGCCTTCCTTCTCGGCGAGGTCGTAGGACTCTTGCTGGTCCGGCGTCAGATCGAGCGTCAAGTCCGTGACCATCTTCGGCGGCATGTCGGACTGCACGTCGTCCTTTGTGCGCCGCAGGATGCAGTCGGCCGTCAACTTCGGGATCATCTTCGACGGCGTGTCGCGCGGCACGCGGCCCGGGTCCACGAATTCAAAAATGTTGATGAGGTCTTCGTGCCGGTTTTCGATGGGCGTGCCGGTTAGCGCCCAACTGCGGGCGCGCTTGACGGACCGCACAACGTGGGCCGTCTTGGAGTCGTAGTTCTTGATGCGCTGGGCCTCGTCCAGCACCACCAAGTCGAAGCCGGCCCGGTCGTCCGCGAGGTAGTCCGCGTCCCGCGTCAGCAGCTCGTAGTTGGTGATCTTCACCGGGCAGTTGGAGACGAACCACGTCGCCCGCCGCAGTTGGTTGTCCCCGGCGAACACTTCGTGCGGCAAGTCGGACGCCCACAGCTTCAACTCGCGGACCCAGTTGTACACCAGCGGCTTCGGGCAGACGATCAGCACGCGCCGGGCCATCCCCGCCTGGATCAGCAGTCGGATGGCGAGGATGGCTTGGGCCGTCTTGCCGAGGCCCATTTCGTCGGCCAGCAGGGCCGAGTGACGCGGCATCAGGAAGGCGATGCCTTCCAACTGATAGTCGAACGGCTTGAACGGCACGCCGACGGACTTGCAGCCGATCAGGTGGTCGATGGGCGGCTGGAGCAGGTACAGCAGGCGGTCTTTGAACAGCACCGTGTCCCCGGCCGGGCGGGGGCGGACGGGGGGCTTCTTCGGCGGGCGCGGCGTCGGGTCCGGCAGTTCTGGCAGCGCGTCGTCGATGGCCGGCGTCGGCTCGGCGGGCTTCGCATCCGCGACCGGGCGGGGCGGCAAGTCGATCGGGGGCGCGGGGAACTTCCAGCCCTCCGTTTGAACCCGCATCTCTAGCGGGCCGACGCCGCGGATCCACGGCGTGTCGTTCAGCAGGCGGGCTTCGCGCGTGTTGGGGCAGAGCGACGTTTCAAACTTCGGCAGCCCGCCGACGGTGAAGCGGACTTCGACGTTCAGCGGCAGCACGTCGAGCGTGTCCGGCATGAGGAACGGGTACGCGGCCTCGGCGACGACGGCGGAGGAGAAGTCTTCCCCCGGCCACTCGTCGGCGGCGTCCAACAGGCGCAGCGCACTTGAATCGTCCTCACGCGGCACGGCTCGTCACCCCCATCTTGCGGGCTTCCGTCATCGCCTCGCGGATGCGGGCGAACGGCTCCGAGAGTTCCAGCGCCGGGTCCACGCGGTCCAAGACGGCCCGGATCAGTTCCTGGTCGGCCCGGTGCTCCTCGCGCCACCACAGCGGCAGCGAACTGCGCTGGTGGTCCAGCCGGATCATCGGCTGGTCGGGGTCGGCTTCCGCCCCCGCGGCGGCCGGGCGGGCGGCGACGGTGGCGATGTTCAGGCGGGCGCGGATGGGGAGGACGTTGAAGTTGTCGGTCACGAGCAGTTGCACGGGCGTCGCGGTCTTCTCCACCAGTGTCTTGCCGATCAGCTCGGCGCACAGGTACTCGGTGAGCGTGTGGCCGTAGAGGATTTGCTGGACCTTGTTCGGCTGTACGGCGGTGCTGAGGCGGAATTCGACGGGCCGGCCCCACGAATTGGTGACGAGGTAGCCGCCGAGGAACCCGGGGCCGTCCGGGAAGACGGTGAGGAAGCCAATGTGGACTGTGGAAGGCAGTTTCAAGTCGGACATCCGGGAGGGCCTCGTCACAGGTGGGGTCGCCCGCGGGCCGGCTCTGGGAAGTCGTCCGGCGGGCGAAGTTCTTATCGGGAAGTGTGCATGATACCCGCCACGAACGCCACCCCGCGAGGGCTGGTTATGGCGGGGGCTTGACGAACCGACGGGCGAGGCCGGCACGACCCGCGCATCGGGCAAGGCCGCATGGCACGGGCGCGGAAGCTCGGCGGGTCGTGCGGGATGTGGCGGGCAGAAGCGGTGGGAAAATGTCGGCGAAAAGCAAAACCCGTTTAGCCGCGACGCGGAGGTTTTGCGGAGCGGAGCGTGACAGCCGTTATTCTTCGTGAATCTCAATGCCGCACAACACCGCCCCGAGCATTTTACCGGCGTGGAAGGACAGCCGGAGTTCGTCGGCCACGAGGACGTTGCGGAATTCGCGGGAGACGACTTTATTGCGGCCCCCGGCGGCCTTGACGATGTCGAAGTCGTCCAGCAGGCGGCGGCCTTGCACCGTCACGTCGAAGACGCGGTCGCCGGGCTGCGCGTGGTCGACTTCGGCGAAGTAGAGCCGTACCGTGTAGCGGCGGCCCGCCGACGCCTCCGGCAAGAGTTTCACCGCCAGCGTCTCGACGTTCTTCACGCCGGAACTGCCGACCCACGGCATCTCGCCCGTGACGGCGCTTTGGTGCTTGCGGAAGTATTCCAGTTTCTTGCCCGTGATGTGGACCGGCACGGCCGGGGACGCGCCGCCGACGGACGGGTACTCCAGCCAGAGCGTGCCGTCGTTCGCCTTGCGGTCGCCGGGGGCGCCGAAGTTGAGGCCGACGCGCTTCACGTGCTTCTTCGTGTCGGTCTTGCCGTAGAAGGTCCACTCCTCCGCGTCGGGCATGGGGACCATGCAGATGGACGTTTGGTTCTGGTAACTACAGGTGCAGGACCGCGTGTAGTCCGGGGCGGCGAGCACGCCGCCGGCCACGATGAGGTTGTTGGTGCAACTGCTGCGGAAGCCGCCGAAGTTGCCGGTCCCGCCGTCGTGGCACAGGTCGAAAAACCCGGCCGCCCCGGAGCGGAACGTCATCAGGTGTTCGGACGCCATCGGCGTGTTGCACCCGTAGTTGCGGGCCCAGACCCACTCTTCCAACTCGTCCGTGATCGGGTCATGGCGCAAGATCGGCTTGCCGGTCAGCAGTTCGCACGCCCCTTGGCCGCGCAGGATCGTGTCCCCGTGCAGCATCGCCGGGCCGACGTAGTTTTTCTCGAACCACAGTTCCTTCCCGTCGACGCCGCGGTAGGCGCGCATCCCCTTCGGCTCGTCCGAGAGCGTGTCGCGGGCCACGCGGCCGGCCTCGATCAGGATGTCGTATTTTTCCGAGTAACTCAGCCACGTGCCGAAGGTTTCAAAGTCGTCCGCCCACATTTCCCGGCCGGTCTTCAAGTCGAAGGCGACGGCCCGCGGCAGGGCGACGGTCGCCTCGCCGTTCTCCTTGCGGCGGGACACTTGGGCCCCGGACAGGCGGTCGATGGCGAAGAGTTTGCCGTTGCCGGCGCAGATGGCGTTGTGCCGGAAGCCGAAGCGGGCCTTGGCCGTCCACAGGAGTTTGCCGGTGTGCCGGTTCATCACCGCGAGGTAATGGCTCGCGGAAAAGTCGTCGTTCTCCGAGAGTTTCAGGAGTTTGGAGACCGACCGCTCTTGCTTGAGCAGTTGGGCTTCGAGCAGCGGGTCGGCGCCCCCGATCAGGTAATCCCCGACGACGTTGATGTAGCCCCAGCGCGGCGAGGTGGCGGCCTCCACGAACTTCGGCAAGGTGAACTCCATCAGCTTCTTGCCGGTCGCCGGGTCGAGCTTCCAACAGTTGGTCTTATAACCGACGTAGATGCCGTCCGGCATGGAGATGTAGTTGGTCCCGCGGGCATTGGCGCCCGGTTGGTGGGCCATGTTGTTGTAATAGTCGCCGAGGCCGGGCAAGGGGGACTCCCACAGCAGGCGGCCGGTGTACAAGTCCATCGCCCGGAGCTTGTCCATCCCCTCGATGAGAATGCGGCCGTCCACGACTTGCGGCTGCGGGCCGTGGCCATGCCGGGGGAGGATGCCCTCGTTGGACGTGCCGCCGAACCAGAGCAGGCCGAGCGGGGCCTTGACGAGCGAATCCTTGGAGACGCGGGTGTTGCCGGCGTCCGCGTGCTCGTGGGTCCAGTTCGCGGCCCCGGCCAGCGCCCCCTCGCGGGTGATTTCCACAAAGCCCGGCGAGTCGGCGTCGAACTTCGAGCCGTATAACGCCGCGCGCAGTTTTTTCGACCGGCCCTCGCCCATCGACGCCGCGGCGAATACCAGTTGCCCGCCGTAGGGCCGGACGGCTTGGTACAGGCGAATCAACTGGTCGTCCGTCAGTTCCTTTTCGGCCAGCATCCACGACGAGAAGTATTGAGGCAGCGTGACGGAGCCGGGGTCGCCCGGCAGCACGGCGACGCGCTCGCCGTACTTGTGGTTCGCGATGAACTCCTCGCGGAGCTTATGCACCTCGGCCGGGTCCGAGTGGAAGGCGGTCACTTCCAGCGTCGTCGAGTCCATCAGCGCCCGCAGCGTTTCCGGCTTCGCCTCCCACACGATGGCGTACCCGTCGCGGTCCGCGGCCTTGGCCAGTACGGGGGAAAGTTGTTCCCCCGGCTTGCTTACCGCGGAGGCCGGGGGTGCCGGCGACTCCTCCGCGGGCGGGGCGACGCCGGCCGCGAGGCAGATCACTTTGCCGCCGAGGGTGGAGACGAAGAGCCGGTCGTCGGCCGCCGCCAAGGCGGCGACCGCGTCTTCCGTCTTGACCTCCCACGCCGGCTTGGCGACTCCGGCGACGAGGTCAACCGGAAGGGGCAAGTCGAAGGCGGCCACCCGGTCTTTGAAACCCGCGATCAACTGATTCCCGGCGACGATAAACGTCGTCACCCCGGACATTTTCGCCGTGCCGGTCTGCGCGAGTTTCAACTTGCCGGATTTGAATTCGGACTTGGCCAAGTCGTACCCGCGCAACTCGCCGCTCTGGGCCGCGTACACCATCGCCCCGGCGACCGCGACCTGCGGGGAGAGTTCGCCCACGGACTTGCCCGTCGCCGTGTGAAAAACCCCTTGGCCGTTGAAGAAGTAGTCCCCCGCCACGGTGACGGTGTGGCCGCCCCCCTTCTTGGAGTTGTCATTCAGCAGGAAGTGGACGAGCTTGCCTGTTTTCCGTTCGTACACGGCCGGGACGGACCGGCCGCCCGGCACGAACAGGAAATCGCCGCGCAGGCCCATCGGCCCCTGCGGGGCGACGCCGGCGAAGGCGTCGGCCGAGTGCGGCTGTTTGATGTACGTCGAGCCGTCCCCGTCGTTCGTCCAGCGGACGGCCCCGGTCTCCGCGTCCAAGGCGTGGATGAAGACGCCCATGAACGGCCAAATGCTGGCGGCGAAGTAGACCGTGCCGTCGCCCACGACCGGGGCGCCGCGGGCCGGCCACATGGAAATGAGCCGGCCGTTACCGAGGATCTTGCGGTCGGTGGGCCCGCCGCGGAACTTCCACTTCACCTCGCCGGTGGCGACGGCCAAGCAGTACAGATACCCGTCGTCGGAGACGGCGTACGCCTTGTCCCCGACGCAGGTGGGGGCGAACCGGACCGGGCCGTCGGCGACGAATTGCCAGCGCTGCTTGCCCGTGCGCGTGTCGTAAGCCGTGACCGAGTCGGACCGGGACGAGGCGAGGAGCAGCGTGCGGCCGACGACGACCGGCTCGTAAGCCGCGTCGAACGGCATCAGCGGCTGGTCCGGCCACGCGGGCTTGAGGGCGGGGAGCGAAAGGGTCCAGCTCCGGCCGAGGCCCGCGGGGAGAGAATCGCCGACGGCGGCGGTGCGCTGCGCGTCGGCCCGCCACATCGGCCAATCGCCGGCGCGGGCCGGGGCCGTGAAGAGCACAGCAGCAGTAAGCCAAGCTGCGAGACGGATCATGGAGGTCGGATAGGGAGGCGGGTGTTCACTTGCGGAGGGAGATACTCTTATGTAATGCACCGGCGCGCGCGGATGCAAGCGGATTCGGGCTTTTTCGGCCCATTTCATAAGATACCCCCGCCCCCGGTAGGCGCGGAGTTGTCTCGGATGCAGACCCGGATCGCCGTCGTCCAACACGGGAACGTGCCCGCCGCCCGGCGGATGCGGGCGGCCGGGGAGCCGGAGTCGTACTTCGGGATGCACTACAGCCAAGGGTTCTTGGATGCGTGGATGGCCCCGCGGCCGCACTTGGTCATCTCACTGAACGGGCCGGCGGAAAAATGCCGGGCCGGCGGCGGGATGCTCGTCACCATCCCGCAGCCGGCCGTCGCTTTTCCCGTCCCCCCGACCGCGACGGCGCTGCTCTGGGTCTCGCGGATTTGCCACGAACTGTTGAAGTTCGGCCCCACGCACTTGCTGCTGCGCACCAACGACCTGCTCGCCGTCGGCATCCTGCGATTGGCGGCCCGCAAGCGCTGGTCCACGCTGGCCATGTTCGCCGGGTTCTTCCGCCGGGAGCGGCCGTACGACCGCTTCATCGCCCGGGAGTTGGTCCGCATGTTGAACCGGCCGAACGTCGCCCGCGTGGGCAACCACCGGGAGCCGGCCACGCAGTCGATGACGGAGGCCGGCCTGGACCCCCGCAAGGCCGTGGCGTGGGACTACGTCGTCACGCGGACGCCGGCCGAGTACCCGGCGCGCGACTTGCCCCCGGGGCCGGTGCGGCTGTTCATGGCCGGTAACCTTATCGCCGCGAAGGGGGTGGGGGACTTGATCGACGCCACGATCAAGCTCCGCGAGCGCGGGACCGACGCCCGGCTGGCCGTCGGCGGCACGTCGCCTCTGGCGGACGAGTGGATGCGGCGGGCGGCTCCGCTGGGGGCCGCGGCCGAATTCCTCGGCTTAGTGTCGAACGACCGCGTGGTTGCGGAGATGACGCGGGCCACGTTCGTCGTCGTCCCCACCCGCCCGGAGTTCCCGGAAGGCTTCCCGCTGACCTTCACGGAAAGTCTCACCGTCCGCACGCCGGTGATCGCCAGCACGCACCCGGTGCTGACGCGGGCGCTGGCCGACGGCGCCGGCGTGCGGTTCTTCAAGGCCGGCGACGCGGGCGCCCTCGCGGACGTGATTCAGGCGGTGGTCCAAGCCCCGGCCGCTTACCGCGAACTGTCCGAGCGCACCGAAGCGGCGTTCGACCGCCTCCAGTGCCCGACGCGCTTCCACGAAGTCATTGAGAATTGGCTGCCGCCGGAACGCTAGGCCAATCGGACGGTTTACGGCCTGAAAGGCCGCTTAACATAGCCCAGCCCGTCAGGGCTGACAGTTCATCACATCTTTGTCATTGACAAGTGGTATCGGATGAGGGGGTGGAGTCGGGCCCAGCCGCGCCAGAGCGTGATCCAGCCCGGGG
>JAYTTY010000110.1:0-2620 GCA_043744795.1 Zavarzinella sp.
TCCGAAGTGTCACGTCGCCGCTTAATCAGGCGCTGCTCGATATTGGTTGCTCAACACGCGCGCACCGCCATTGAGTGGCAGAAGTGATCGACAGCGGTCATCGGAAATATATTCCAGTCGCAAATCGCTTTAGTGCCACGACTTACGATTGGGGGAGAGGTGGTGTCGTCGGAAAAACGCCGTTTGGCCCCGTGGTTGCTTTCTTACTCGGCAGGCCACAAGCCTAAGAGTCACCCGGTTCCACTGGCCATGGGAGAGGTGGTACAGAGTTCCGGGTGACTTCGTTTTTCCTACATGGATGATTGGAACACTCCCACCCACCTCAGTCAAGCATTAAGTTTTCACATTTCTTGATTTTCTACCCCCTGCCGTCACCACCCACACACTGAACGCCAGGAATGCCCCTTCGCGTCGCGCGTTTCCACCGGCCCGCGCGTATCATGGCGCATACTCCCCCGTCCAATTCCGAGACCGACCCGTGAGTGATGTCGCCGTCGCCGAACTGTTGTTGCAGTCCGTGGACCGCCCGGCGTGCCCGCCGAACCTCCCGTATTCCGGCCGCCTCGGCCTCTTGCAGTCCAACCAATTCAAAGCGTACTCCGTCAACCCGGCCGTCCGGCGTCTGGCCAAGGCCTCCCTGTTGCTGACGCAGGCCCGCGAGTTCGAGCAGCGGTTCGGCCGACTGAGTGACGACGAACTCAAGGCCGAGGCGAACAAACTTCGCGGCCGGTCCCGCGAGGGGGACATGAGCCGGGAGTTCATGGCCGCCGGGTTCGGGCTGTGTTCGGTGTCCTGCTGGCGCGTGCTGGGCATGCGCCCGTACGACGTGCAACTGGCGGCGGCCGGCGTGATGTTCCACGGGGCCTTGTGCGAACTGGCCACCGGGGAGGGCAAGACGCTGACGGCCACACTGCCGGTCTTCCTGCGGGCGCTGACGGGCAAGGGCGTCCACGTCGCCACGGTGAACGATTACTTGGCCAAGCGCGACGCCGAGCTGATGGCCCCGGTGTACGAGAAGCTCGGGCTGACCGTCGGCTTCCTGCAACAGAAGATGGAAGACGCGGAGCGGAGCGCGACCTACCGCAAGGACGTGACCTACGGCACCGCCTCCGAGTTCGGGTTCGACTTCCTGCGCGACCGCCTGAAGATGCGCGGCGGGCAGGTGGCCAGCACGCCGTTCTGGGGGCCGTGGACGGCCAAGCCGGGCCAGTCCCCGGCCGACCCGCGCGTGCAACGCGGCCACTTCTTCGCCCTGGTGGACGAGGCCGACAGCATCTTCATCGACGAGGCCCGCACGCCGCTCATCATCAGCTCCCCGACGCGCGACGCCAAGCCCGAAGAATGCGTGATGTACTACTGGGCCGACGGCATCGCCCGGGCCATGAAGCCGGGGGTCCACTTCACGCACGACATTAAGAAGGACAAGATCGAAGTGACCGAGGCCGGCCGGTCGATGGCCCGCTACTCCAGCCCGCCGAGCGGCCCGCACGCCCCGGCCATGGACAAGTTGATCGAAGCCGTCGAGAAGGCGTTGCAGGCCAATTACCGCTTCGTGCTCGACCACCACTACATGGTGCACGAGGACAAGATCGTCATCATCGACGAGAGCACCGGCCGCCCCATGCCCGACCGCCAGTGGCGCGAAGGGCTGCACCAAGCGGTGGAAGCGAAGGAGAAATCGACCATCCACCTCGCCGCCGACCACGCGGCCTCAGTGACGTACCAGAGCTACTTCCGGCAGTACGTGTGCTTGGCCGGCATGACCGGGACCATCGTGCAGAACGCCCCGGAGATCAAACGCGTCTTCAAAATGCGCGTCGTCCCCGTCCCGACCAACCGGCTCATCGTGCGAAAGCTGCTGCCCGACCTGATTTTCCCGACCGAAGAGGCCAAGTTCGACGCCATTGTGGCCGACATCAAAAAGCTGAAGCTGATCGGCCGCCCGGTGCTGGTCGGCACGCGCTCGGTGGAAAAGTCTGAGGCCCTGTCCCGCCGGCTGACGGCCCTCGGCATCTCGCACCGCGTGCTGAACGCGAAGCAGGACAAGGAGGAAGCCCTGATCGTCTCCCAAGCCGGCCAGCCCGGCACGGTGACGGTGGCGACCAACATGGCCGGCCGCGGGACGGACATCAAGCTCGGGCCGGGCGTCGCCGACCTCGGCGGCCTGCACGTCATCGGCACCGAGCGGCACGAGGCCATCCGCGTGGACCGCCAGATGCTCGGCCGCGCCGGCCGCCAAGGCGACCCCGGCAGCGGCCAGTTCTACCTGAGCCTCGAAGATAAGCTCCTCGAAGCCTTGGGGACGGCCTTCCACCAACGCCTCATCGACCTCGGCAAAGCCGGCGGCGCCCGCGACTGGAACCAGTTCCGCCCCCTGTTCATGAAGGCCCAGCGCCGCACCGAGAAGAAGCACTACCGCCAACGCTTGGACCTGATGCACTACGAACGCCAACGCCGCGAACTCTTGGGCGATTTGGGCGCTGACCCGTTCGTGGATTGAGGAATACCGTTTAGCCGCAACGCGACGCTTCGGAGTGGAGCGCGGGCTTGCCGAGTAAAAACGCTTACACACTGGCCAACGGCGAGCGTCGAGGCGTCAGCCCGACGTGTCTGCATTTCC
>JAYTTY010000111.1:0-2615 GCA_043744795.1 Zavarzinella sp.
GCTACTTTCAGACCGTCAAGAGGCGACTCCTGACGCTCATCAACGGCCGGCCCAAGAAACAGAAGAATTGAGACAGCATCACCGGGTATGTGTATCAGAACGTTCGAAACCGAAAGTGGCTCGTATCGGTATTACGACGGGAGTACCCCGACGGATGTCGATACGACCGTCCCCGTCTCCGGGAGTACCGGCGAGTTTGTGTCGCAGCGGGCCGATTTTCACCGGGACAATTTCACGGAGTATCCGACCCTCAGACCCTATTCGCTGGACTTGGTGGACACGCGGACGAACGCCTCCTTCCGCGTCAACTCCCCGGACGGCGCCGCCGCTTGGGTCCAAACCTTCTACGAGACCGGCGGCGACCCGCTCCCGGCCTTCTGGCAGCAGGGCGGCGGGGCCGTCGAGCCCGTGGACGCGCCGCCGGCCAATTTCGCGCAGTCCGTGAAGTTCGCCTACTACCGGCCGGGCAGCATCAGCGGGAAGGTGTACGCGGACCAGAACGGGAACGGCGCCCAAGACGCCGGGGAAGCCGGCGTGCCCGGCGTTTCCGTGTCGCTGCCGAATCAAGCGCCGGTCGTCACTGGCTCCGACGGCTCGTACAAGTTTGAGAACGTCCCCCCCGCCCCGGTGGATGGGGTACTCGTCTCCTTCGACCTGAGGCCGACTTACACGCCCACGACCGGGACGATCGGGACGTTGCTCCAGCCCAGCCCGGCCGGGCCGGTCGTCCCGCTGAGCGGGCGCGACGTCAACGGCGGGAACATCGGGGTGTTCCAGCAGGTCTTCGCGAGCGGCAAGGTCTATGTCGATCACAACGCCAACGGCCACCAAGACCCCGACGACGAACCGGCACGCTTTCCGGACGTGTACGTCCAAGTGATCGTGGACACGAACGCGAACGGAAACGGCTTCGGCTCGGGCTCCTCACCCAACGACGACCAAGGGAATTTTGACCTGGACGGCGTCGGCCCGGGCGTCGTCCGGCTGGACGCCGTTTATTTGGCCCTGAGTGACTTGCGTGTGACTGAAGGGAGCGCCGGGTACCCGTTGGTCAGCGGGCAGGACGTGGCCGGCCTGAAGTTCGGCGTCACCGAGGGAACGCCCATTTCCGGGACGGTCCAAGGCGCCGTGTTCGACGACTTGAACAAGAACGGGAAGCGCGACCGCGGGGCCAAGCCGGAAGGGCCGGCCGTCGGCGTGACGGTCGAGTTGGACGACGGGAGTTCGTCCCCGCAAACGGCCGTCACCGACGCGGCCGGGGCGTACCGCTTTACCGGCGTCGGCCCCAAGCCGTTCCACGTCCGGATCGCCCCGCGGCCGGAAGACCGGCAGACGGTCCCGGCCGACCCGGCCGGGTACGCCGGCGCCGTCACCGCCGACGGGCAGACCGTCACCCTCCCGGAACTCGGCCGGTATCCCGAAACGGACGTGTTGCTCACGGCCGCGACGCGGAAGGACGATGCGAAGGTCACGGCGTCGTACGAGGCCTTCGGCCGGGCCGGGGACATTTCGGTCGGCCTGTACCGCTCGGCGGACGAGGCGTTCGACGCGAAGGACGTCTCGGCCGCCCCGGCGGCCGTTGTCCGCCTCCCGGGCGGGTCGAGAGTCACCGGCGACCTCACGTTCACGTTCGCGACCAAGTTCGTCCACGACCCGAACCGGCCGTACTTGCTGGTCGTCGTGGACCCGAAGAAGAAGGTCCCGGAAGCGGACGAGGAGAACAACGCCCGGACCGTGGACCGGGTGATTGACCTCGCCCCGTACGAATTGGACGGCGAGTTCGCGTACGACGCCCCGCGGGACGCATTCACGTCGGTCGGCGGGTCCGCGGACCTTGGGTTCAAGCCGGCGTCGGGCCGGTCGTTCGTCCCGCTGGTCAACTTGGCGGGGGCGGTCACGTACGACGCCGAGTCGATCCGCGTTCACGGGGCCGTGACTTCCTTGGCGGAGGCGGGCGACCCGCGGAAGCTGTTCACCGGGTCGTGGGCGTGGGACTACCACGCCGGCGCCCCCGCCGGCATGGCCGACACGGGGGCCGCGGACGGCCTGAAATTGGCCACGGTCCCGTTCCGATTCACCTCACTGACACTGAAGCCGACCGACGGCCCGAACGCCCCGGGCGGCTACTTGGAGGCCCACGGGGCGTTCGAGTCCCCACTCCCGTTCGCCGCCGCCACAGGGCGGGGCAACATCCTGTTGCGCGTCGACGGGGCGAACAGCCTTCAACTGCGGCCGGCCGGGGTGCGGCTCGTCGGGACGCTGACCTTCCCCCGCATCATGTTTGAACTACCCGGCGGGGTGAAGGTGGAAGCAACGGGTTTGGCCGTGTCGTACTCCGGGGCGCCGCTCGACACCTTCAAGTTCCAAGGCAAACTGTCGCTGCAAAACTTGTACTTGGGGACCAGCGTCACCGACCTGCTGGCGGAAAACCCGCGGCGGGTGACGGCGTCGGTCTCGGCCGACTTGTCCGGGGAGAACTACTTCCAATTCGGCCGCGCGGGGTGGGACGTCGTCGGGTCTCTGACTAGTCTTTCGCACTTTTCAGGGCGCATTGTCCCCGTTGCCGGAGCCAGTTTTTTGGCTTGGTGAACAAATCAACACTCGTTGATCCGGCT
>JAYTTY010000112.1:0-10151 GCA_043744795.1 Zavarzinella sp.
ACGGCGGCCACTCGCCGTACACAGGCCGGCCCGCTTTTGCCGAAGTTTTTGCCGACCGTGATTTGCCGAAATTTGCCGAGTCGTAAATGCTTGCTAAATAAGGCTTTATAATTGGGCGTTACTGGATTCGAACCAGTGACTTCCACCGTGTGAGGATGGCACTCTACCGCTGAGTTAAACGCCCGGCTTCTTCAAGAGACTTTTTTGATACGCGGGTTCGCGGGGAACGGAAAGGGGGCCGGCGGGCGGCCCCCTCTTTTTTGCGTTTCGTCGGCCGGGCGGCTCACACCTTCGGCGGCGGGGCGTCTTCGAACTTCGGGGCGTTGGAGGTCACGCGCTGCGGCGGGCGGACGGGTTCCGGGTCGATCGTGCGACTCGTCGTCGGCTCCTGGGACTCGTCTTCCAGGCCCTTCACGCCCTTCTTAAACTCCGTCACCGTCTTGCCGAGCGACCGGCCGAGGGACGGGAGGTTGCGGCCGAACAGCAGTACGCCCAAGACCAACAGCAGCATGATCTCTTGCGTGCCGAGGCCGAAGAACGCGAACAACGGTTGAAATGTCGGGAAACTCATGGGTTTACCTTCCTCGCAGTGGTGGCCGGGGTGGGAACAGAAGATCTCCCGCGGCGGCCAGAGCGGCGCGCCCGGGAGCGAGGAGGTCGAAGGTAACCTCGTCGGCAGGTCGTTTGCAAACTTACCCTAATATAACACCGCGCGGCGGGGGATGGCAACGGGCAATTCCGAAAAAGGGGTCAGGGATAGGGGTGAGGGATGAAATGAAAACGGGGCAATGGTGCCGTTTTGACCCGCCCACCACGTTAGGGTCCGTTTTGGCTTTCCTTCATCCTTCATCCCTCCTCCTTCATCTTTTTCAAAGACCGTTTGCCACTGGCAACGACTGAAAGTCGGTGGTATCCTGAATTCCAGCCAATCGTCAGACTGTTCGCCGACGGAAGGGGTTCCCCAATGGTCCCGCGTCTTCTGCTCTCCACGGTGGTGTTTCTCGGCGCGGTCGCGGCGGCCGGCGCGCAGTTCGGCGCGCCGGGGAAGCCGGCGCCGAAGGGCAAGGAGATCGCGGAGAAGGACCGCATTCCCGCCGCCGTCGAGAAGGGGCGCCTGTACCTGCAAAAGCTGTACGACCCGCGCGGCGGCGGCCCGAAGCGCAACGAACTGGAAGGGCTGATGGAGATCGCCGGGTTCCACGGCAACGGGCAGGCGGCCCTCTCCGGGCTGGCCATGCTGGAGAGCGGCGCGCCGGCCAACGACCCGTCCGTGGCGACCATCGCCAACGGCCTGCGCCGCAACGCCTTGGCCGCGACCAACACCTACGAAGTCTCGCTCATCATCATGTTCCTGGACCGGCTCGGGGCCAAGGACGACGCGCCCCTCATCCAGTTCATGACGCTGCGGCTCCTGTCCGGCCAGTGCGCGGACGGCTCGTGGAGTTACAACTGCGGCGGCCTCCCGCTCACCCCGGTGGAGCAAAAGCAACTCGGGCCGGTGCTGGTGCGGGAGACCCGACTCGTCTCCGCGCCGCCCGCCAAGAAAGACGGCCCCAAGCCGCCGGCGAAGGGGCCGCGGGACGACATCGGCTTCGACCCGACGACGCCGAAGCCGGCGCCCAAAGACGCGCCGCCGGCCGCGAAGACGCCGGCGCCTTCCGGCCCGGCCGACGCCATCCACCCGGCCCTGCGCGGGCTGGCCAAACTGATTAATGACGGCGGCGGAACCACCGGCCGCCCCCCGACCGGCCCCGGCGGCTTGCTCGACATCATGCCCCGGTTCGACTCCGGCGACCACTCGAACACGCAATTCGCCACCGTCGGCCTGTGGTGCGGCCGCCGGCACGGCGTGGACACGGCCGCCGCCTTCAAAAAGCTGGAAAAGCACTACCGCGACTGTCAAGGGAATGACGGCGGGTGGAGCTACACCGGCGCCTACGGCGGGTCCACCCCGGCGATGACGTGCGCCGGCCTGATGGGGATGGCGATGGGCTTCGGGTCCAAGAACGCCAAGCTCGCCACGCCCGGCGGCGGCAACCCCGAGGACCGGGCGCCGGCCGGCGACCCCGGCGCGGACAAGGTGATCGAGAATGGCCTCAAGTGCCTCGGCAACTACCTCGCGGCCGCCGCCGACCAAAAGGGGGACGGCGGGCCGGGCGGCCGCTTCCGTTTCCGCGCCAATGAACTGAGCAAGAATCTGTACTTCATGTGGTCGCTCGAGCGGGTGTCCATGATCTACGGGCTGCAAACCGTCGGCAAGGTGGACTGGTACGACTGGGGCTCCGAGTGCCTCCTGGACATGCAGCAGAACGACGGGTCGTGGGCCGGCGGCGTCTACCACGGGGCGACGGCCGAGCTGGACACGGCCTTCGCCCTGCTGTTCCTGAACCGGGCCAACCTCGCCCAAGACCTGTCGGCCAGTTTGAAGGGGAAGGTCCGCGACCCCGGCACGTCCCGCCTCGTCGGCGGCGGGGACTTGGCGAAACTCCTCGAGCCGGGCGCCAAGGCCGGCAGTTCGGCGACGAAGAAGCCCGACCCCAAGCGCGACCCCGGCCCCGACCCGGCGCCGATGCCGCCGAAAGTAGAACCCAAGACGCCGCAGCCCCCGGTGACGAACGAGTTCGACGCCAAGGTGCGGGCGCTGGTGCGGGCCGCCGTGGACGCCGACGCCCCCGACCAGCGCAAGCTCTTGGAAACCTACCGCGACGCGAAGGGAGGCGAGTACACGGAAGCCTTGGCCCAAATCGCGACTCGCCTGAGCGACGACCCGCAGGCCTTGGCCCGCGACGCGCTGGCGTCGCGCCTGACGCGCATGAAGGCCGCCACGCTCAACGAGTTCCTGCGCGACCGCGACCGCGAAATCCGCCGGGCCGCCGCCCTCGCCTGCGGCGCCAAGGGGGACAAGTCGCACGCCCCGGAACTGATTCGCCTCTTGGCCGACACGGACGGCGGCGTGATCCAAGCCGCCCGCGGCGGATTGAAGCAACTCAGCGGCCAAGACTTCGGCCCCGAGACGGCCGCCAGTCCCGCCGACAAGAGCCGGGCCGTGCTGGCGTGGCGCAAGTGGTGGGACGGCCAGAAGTGACGTGGCGACGTTGAGAACTCAGTTCGCCCCGGGTCGATTGCACTTGGCGAGTCGCCCGGTGGGACCGGCGTCCCGCCGGTCGGTCGGACAGCAGACCGACGGGACGCCGGTCCCACCTTCCCAAACCGTTGAGCCGAAAAAAAAATGCGCTCAGCATGTGGCTGCGGTTGGCAGTCCCGTCCGGGGGGCGCCCATCGTCGCTTTTCGCTCTGCGAAAAGATCGGCTCGCCGCCTCGGGAGACTGTCACCACATGGCCGGAGGCCAACCTTTTCGCGGAGCGAAAAGCGACGATGAGCGCTCGCGGGCCCGAGTCCCCACTCAAAAATCCGGCAGCTTGACCTTGTCCCCCTTCTTCAGCGCCGACTGGTGGGCGCAGATGCCCACGGCCGTCCAGTTGGCGCTGGTCGGGGCGTCGGGGAACGCCGGTTGCTTCCCCAAGCACGCCATCACGAAGTTGTGGACCAAGTGCGGGTGGGAGCCGCCGTGGCCGCCGCCCTGCACGAAGCTCAGGTGCGTCGCGTCGTGGATGGCGCCGGTGTACTTGCGGATCGGGGCGGGCAGGCGGCCGGCGTAGTCCGGGACTTTCACGCGGCGGGGGATTTGGCCTTCGGGCAGGCCCTTGGTGTGCAGCACCGGGTCTTCGCCCTCGACGGCTTGCCACTCGAAGCTGACGCGGCTGCCCATTACGTCGAAGCTCTCGCGGTACTGCCGGGCCGTGTCGAACAGGCTGCGCGTGACCTCGGCCGCGATGTCCGACCCCTTGATGGCGAACGTGGCGCTCTCGACGGCGAACGGGCTGTCGTACTTCTTGATGAGGTCTTCGCGGATGCGGCCGGACCCGTGACACACGACGTGCTCGGCCAGCGCCGGCTTGCCCGGCTCGCTGACGAGCGCGAGGCACGGGCTGACGCAGTGCGTGGCGTACCACATCGGCGGCAGGCCGGGCCAGTACTCCGGCCAGCCGTCCATGTCTTGCTGGTGCGACCCGCGCAGGAACTGCACGCGGCCCAGCACGCCGCGGTCGTACAACTCCTTCACGAACAGGTACTCGCGGCTGTACACGACGGTTTCCATCATCATGTACACGGTGCCGGCCTTGCGCTGGGCCTTGCACAGTTCCTTGAGTTCGTCGAGTGTCGTGGCCATCGGCACCGTGCAGGCGACGTGCTTGCCGGCCTTGATGGCGGCCAAGCTTTGCGGGGCGTGGTCCGGGATCGGGCTGTTGATGTGGACGGCGTCGATCTCCTTGTCTTTCAGCAGGTCGGCGTACTCGGTGAACCGTTTGCCGATGCCGAACTTGTCGCCGACGCGGTCGAGTTCGGCCTTGTTGCGCCGGCAGACCGCCACGATCTCGGCGTCCGGGTGGTCTTGGTAGATGGGGATGAACTCGGCCCCGAACCCGAGGCCGACGATGGCGACGCGCAATTTCTTGGCCATGACCGCGAACCACTTTCCGGTGGGAGAGAAGATGTTGGGGGGAGAATACCGGCCCGCCGGGCGGCCGGCTATATCGGCGGGGGGAGATAAGTGGGAAAGGGCGGAACGCTTGCCCGGCCCGCTTCGGCCGCCCCACTGGGGAAGAAGTCGGCGTCGGCGAACGACCGTTTAGCCGCGGTCCCGGGCTTGTGAGCCGCGACGCGGAGGCTTTGCGGAGAGGAGCGCGTTCAACGGCCTCATTGATGTCCAATGGCCGAAGTAATGGGTGACATGTTCTGAACGCGCTCCTCTCCGCAAAGCCTCCGCGTCGCGGCTCACAAGACCGGGGCCGCCGACGTGCGGTTCCGGCTCGCGCTTCGCCCCAAGCGATTTTGATTACTGACTCAAACACTCCCCCAGCCGCCGCTCCCACGCGGCCCAGTCAAGCGCGTCGGCGAACACTTCCAACCGGCTGTCGCGGCGGTAGCTAGTCGCCCACAGGTGCGACTCGTTGCCGACGCGGTTCACGATCACCCAGTCCTCTTTTAGGTGAAACACGCCTTTGAGCCGGGTGACGGCCGGCGTGTCCGCGAACAACTTCATCAGGCGGTCTTCGTCGAACACGTCGCTCGGGGAGAAGATCCAGCCGCACGCGCCGCCACCGCTCTCCTTGCGCGCCGGGCGGCCGGGCGCCGGGAATTGCAGGCCGGCGCTCGGCCGGTGGTCGTGGTCCGCGTGGGCTTCGGGGAAGAGGGCTTGCCGCGTCGGGTCGGCGCCGGCGTCGAGCCATGCCAGGTCGAGTTGGCCGCCTTCGACGACGGCGACGTGCAGTTTCGGCGGAAAAAGTTGCTGTCCCCATTCCAGGAACTTCGCCCGTGTCTCGGCATCCGTCGTGTCGGCCTTGTTCAGCACGAGCACGTCCGCGAGTTCCATCTGGTCGCGGAACACGGGGGACTCGGCCAGCGGCGGGCAGGTGTAGTCGCTCGGGGAGACGAGGCACACGGTCGCCCGCAGGTCCACGAACTTGGCGAAGCGCGGCTGCCGCAGGTCTTCGATGATGCGGGCCGGGTGGCCGACGCCGGTCGTCTCGATCAGGATGCGGGCCGGGCGGACGTGTTCCAGGACTTGGGCCAGCGTGAAGTTGAACTCCTCGGCCGACGTGCAGCAGATGCACCCGCCTTCCACCTCGCGGATGTCGAGCGCCCCGTCCGCCGCGTCCCCGAGGATGGCCCCGTCGATGCCGACCTCGCCGTACTCGTTGACGATCACCGCCCACTTCTCCCCGGCCGGCCGGGCCTTGAGCAGCGCCAAGATGGCCGTCGTCTTGCCGACGCCGAGGAAGCCGGTGATTAAGTTGGTCGGTGTTGGCATTTGGCAATGATCTGACAAGGTGACAGGGTGACAAGGTGACAAGGTGACAAAACCAAGAGACTCATGACACTCGGCGCGCTGGTTTTTGTCACCTTGTCACCTTGTCACCCTGTCACCTTGTCTCTTAAATCCCCCGACCGACATTCGCCATCTCCGGAGTCTCTCCGTGTCTAATCTCCCCCTCTCCCGCCGCACGTTCCTCGCGGCGGCCGCCGGCGCACTGGCCGTCCCGGCCTTCGCCGCGGACAAGCCGAAGAAGTTGGTGATGATCGCCGGCACGCCGAGCCACGGGCCGGGGGCGCACGAGTTCAACGCCGGCACGCAACTGCTGGCGAAATGCCTGAAGGGCTTCCCCGGCTTGGAACTGAGCGTCAACCTCAGCGGCTGGCCCAAGGACGAGGCGGTGTTCGACGGGGCCGACGGCATCTTCATTTACGCCGACGGCAGCGCCGGGCACCCGGCCGTCCAGAAGGACCGGCTGGCGCAGATCGACCAGTGGATGAAGAAGGGCGTCGGCCTCATGTGCGCCCACTACGGCGTCGAAGTGCTGAAGGACAAGGGCGGCCCGGAATTCCAACGGTGGATTGGCGGGTACTACGAGCACCAGTTCTCCGTGAACCCGATGTGGAAGCCGGAGTTCAAGGCGTTCCCCAAGCACCCGGTGGCCAACGGCGTCGAGCCGTTCGCCGTCGATGACGAGTGGTACTTCAACATGCGCTTCCGGCCGGAGATGAAGGGGGTCACGCCGATCCTGACGGCCAAGCCGGCGGACAAGATTCGGGAAGGCCCGTACGTCTACCCGCGCGGGCCGTACCCGCACATTCAAGAGGCCAAGGGCCGGGCCGAGCACATGATGTGGGTTGTCGAGCGCGAGGACGGCGGTCGCGGGGCCGGGTTCACCGGCGGGCACAACCACGCGAACTGGAAGAATGACGGCTTCCGCAAAGTCGTGCTGAATGCGCTGGTTTGGCTGGTGAAACTGGAGGTGCCGGCCAAGGGCGTGGAATCCGCGGTGTCGGACGACGATCTCCGGGCCAATCTCGACCCGAAGGGGTCGAAAAAGAATTGAACAGTCTGTAGATGATTGGAAGGGACAGTTGGGGATTTGACCGCCGCCCTATGGTTAAGTGTCCCTGCTCCGGACCCGTTTGGCCCCCGTCCCAAACCGTCCGCATCCCATCTTTGTGCGTTCACATGGCGGGGCGGACCACCGTGTGCCCACAAGCACGACCGACGTCCCGGCCGGCCCCCCCGACCTGACCCCGCGCGGGGCGGCCGCGTTCTCCCCCATTTACTTCGCCGAACTCCTCCTGTTCGCGGTCGCGTACTTCGCGGCCGGCCACCTCGGCATTCGCCTCCACTACGTCCACGGCACCGCTTGCCCCGTCTGGATTCCCACCGGGCTGACGCTGGCGTACCTGTGGTTCCGCGGGTTGCGGTTCTTGCCCGCCGTCGCGCTCGGGGCCGTCGTCCTGGAGATGACGCTCGGGCTGCCGTGGTGGGCCGCCGGCCTCGCCGCCGCCGGGAACACGCTGGAGGCGTTCACAGGCGTGTGGCTGCTGCGGCGGGCCGGTTTCCGGCCGCAACTGGAGCGCGTGCGGGACGTGGTCGCCCTCGTCGCCCTGCCCGTGTTCGTCGGCGCCGTCATCAGCGCCGTCTTCGGCACGGCGGCGCTGTGGGCCGCGGGGCAGTTGACCCGCGGGACGGCCCTGCCGAGCCTGACGATCTGGTGGATGGGCGACGCCCTGAGCGTCATCGTCGTCGCCCCGCTGTTGCTGACGTGGCGCGCCGGCGGCGTCCCCCGGCCGCGCGGCCGGGCGCTGGCCGAGGGCGGCGTCATCGTCGCCGGCCTGGCGGCGGCGAGTCTGTTCGCGTTCACGACCCACTTGGTCGACCCGCAAGACTTCCTCCTGCCCGCCCTCGGGTTCCCGTTCCTGACGGCGGCCGCCCTGCGGTTCGGGCCGCGCGGGACGGCGGCCGGCGTGTTCGCCGTCGCCGTCATCGCCGTCGTCGGCACCGCCGGCGGGTACGGGCCGTTCCTCGCCGGGTCGGACGTGGCCAACGTCGCCGGGCTGAACATCTTCCTCGGCATGGCCGGCGTGACGGCCCTGATCGTGTGCGCGCTGATGCGGGAGCGCCGGCACGCGGAACACGTCCTCCGCACCGAGCACGCCCTGTTCGCCCAGGCCGAGGCGCTGGCCAAGATCGGCAGTTGGCAGACGGACGCGGCCGGCGCCCTCACGTGGGGGTCGGACGAACTGCGCCGGCTGTGCGGCGTCCCGGCGGACGAGCCGTTCGGGTCGTTCGCCGAGTTCATCGCCCGGTACGTCCACGCGGACGACCAAGAGAAGCTGATGGCCGAGTCCGTCGCGGCCCTTGCCGCCGGGGGGCCGAGCGTGTTCCGGTTCCGGCTGGTGAGCCGCGCCGGCGAACTCCGCCACGCCGAGTGCCGCAGCCAGCCCGCGGACGGCGGGGGCTTCATCGGGACAACCCAAGACGTCACCGACCGCGTCGCGGCCGACCAGGCGCTGCAGGCCGGCGAGGCGAAGTACCGGCTGCTGGCCGACCACGCCACGGACGTGATCGCCCGGCACGCCCTCGACGGGACGTGCCTGTACGTGTCGCCGTCCGTCCGCATGCTGACCGGGTGGCCGGCCGAGGAGATCGTCGGCAAGAAGCCCTCCGACTTCCTCCACCCGGACGACCTGCCCTACGTCTCGGCGGCGTACCAGGACGCGGCCGAGCACCCGGTCACCGTCACGTTCCGCGTCCGCCGCCGCGACGGCGAGTACGCGTGGGTCGAGTCGTGCGGCAGCGTCGTCATCCCGCCGGACGGCCCGCCGGAAGTCATCAGCCAGTCGCGCGACGTGTCCGAGCGGAAGCGACTGGAGGAGATGATCCAGCAGTCGCAGAAGATGGAGGCCATCGGCCGGCTGGCCGGCGGCGTCGCCCACGACTTCAACAACCTGTTGACCGTCATCAACGGCTTCAGCGAAGTGCTGGCCGAGTCGCTGCCCGACAGCGACCCGAACCGCCCGCTGGCCGACGAGATCCGCCAGGCGGGCCTCAAGGCCGCCGACCTAACCAAGCAACTGTTGGCGTTCAGCCGCCGGCAGCACGTGACGCGCCAGGTGATGGACCTGAACGAGGCCGTCGTCAGTTCGAGCGCCCTGCTCGGCCGCCTGATCGGGGAAGACGTGCGCCTGCGCGTGACGCGGGCCCCCGGCCGGGCCGACATCCTCGCGGACCCCGGCCAGATCGACCAAGTCGTCATCAACCTTGTCATGAACGCCCGCGACGCCATGCCCGCCGGCGGGGAGATCGCCGTGACGGTCTCGCACCACACGGCCCGCGGCGAGGGGGCGGCCGGCGAAATGCCGCCCGGCGAGTACGTCGTGCTGGCCGTCGCCGACACCGGCGGCGGCATCGACGACGCGACCAAGGCCCTGATCTTCGAGCCGTTCTTCACCACGAAAGAACAGGGCAAGGGCACCGGCCTCGGCCTGGCCACGGTGTACGGCGTCATCCAGCAGGCGAAGGGCCGCATCACCGTCGAGAGCGAAGTCGGCCGCGGCACCACGTTCCGCCTCTTCTGGCCGGCCGAGAATCACGCGGCGACGGCGGCGGCCGCGCCCGACGACGGCGCCTTCGCCCTCGGGGACGGCGAGGTGATTCTCGTGGTCGAGGACGAGGCCGCCGTCCGCGCCCTCACTTCACGATTACTGCGCGACCGCGGCTACCGCGTGCTGGAGGCCGCCGACGGCCTGGAGGCCCTGCGCCTGTGCGAGAAGCGCGGCTCCCCGGTGGCCCTGGTCGTCACGGACGTGGTGATGCCGCACATGAGCGGCCGCGAACTCGCCGAGAAACTGCGGCGCCTGTGGCCGCGCGTCCCCATCCTGTTCCTGTCCGGGTACACCAACGACGTGATCCTGCGCCAGAGCATCCGCCAGGAGAGCGCCGTCCTGCTGACGAAGCCCTTCTCCGCCGAAAGCCTGCTCAACAAGGTCCGCGAACTGCTGGATGCCAAGCCCGTGCGGGCGTGAATCAGCTCGCTTGGCCGCCCCGGATTGTGAAGGAATTGTGAAGCCCTGCCAAATTGTCTGCCATTGCGCGCGACCGATTTGGCGAATTCATGGCAATCCGACGGGTTCGGGATAGCGATCGGCCAACAAGGGGGCCTAGAGCATTTTCAGTTTCCGTGTGGCGGCCGGCGTGTGGTGGGACCGGCGTCCCGCCGGTCAGCGGCGACAAAACGACCGGCGGGACGCCGGTCCCACC
>JAYTTY010000113.1:0-10139 GCA_043744795.1 Zavarzinella sp.
CGCCCCCAAGTCGGCGTTTTTTGAAGACCGGCTGAAGCCGGGACTCCAACGAAGTCCGAAGACGTCATCCGCCCGCTGATCGCCGCGTAAGCTTCCGGACTCCAATCGCTGACACTCACGCCATCGTCCGCCGGTCCAACGTGTCCACCACCGTGGACGCGGACCGGCGCAACAGGCCCCAGACCGTGCCGCCGGAGAGCATGCCGGCCACGTAAATGACCCCGGCGATCACCGAGAGTTTGGCCGTCACCGTCCACTCGAAGAGGCGGACGGTGATCTCGTCGTTGTTGAAGTAAGCGAACGCCGCGACGGCGCCGGCGAATAGCAGCAGGAACACGAAGCAAAAGGTTCTCATGGGGACCGTCCGCGGGGGGTGGGAGAGTGTCGTTCCCCTGATTAATGATAGGCGCGGCTGGCGAAGTCAATGAGCGCGGAAGTCGCTTTCCATTCCTTTACAGCCGTCAGGGGATGAACAGATGGGCAAGGTTCCGCGCCCGAGGGCCGCCCCCCTTTTTTGGGAAGCGGCGGCAGGGCGAAAAGGGAAAGGGCGGCTCACACGACCGCCGGCCGGACGCCCGACGGTGTTTTTTTTCGGGCCGCGAGCGGGTGGCGGGACAACGGCTTGTGTTCTTCCAAGCCGACGGTGTGAAACTTGACGCCGTTCGCGGCGAACTCCGCCTCCATTTCGCGCAGCTTTTCCATCGTGCTGTGGTCCACCAATCGCGTCTCCGACAGCTCGACAACGACTTCGTCCTTGCCGGGGGCGGCGGCCAAGATGATGCCCCGCAGCCGCAGCCAATTGGTGAACACGGCGGCCCGTCGCACGTTCAGGATGACCATCCTGTCCCCCTCTTCGACGACCGTCACGTCGGCCTTCCAGAACGCGGTCAGCGGGGCGCCGTTCAACAAGTGGAACACGATCTTGAGGCCGATGCCGGCCGCGATGCCGATCAGCAGGTCCGTCGCCAGCGTGACGAAGATGGTGCCGATGAAGACGATGAACTGCTCGCTGCCGACGTTGTAGGTGCGGACGAACTCCTTCGGGCTGGCCAGCCGGAAGCCGGTGTACACCAGCATGGCCCCGAGGGCGGCCAGCGGGATGCTGTGAATCAAGCTTGGGAAAAGGAGGACGAACAGGAGCAGGAACAGCCCGTGGAACATGTTCGCCCGGCGGGTCCGCGCGCCGTTGTCGATGTTGGCCTTGCTGCGGACGATTTCAGAGATCATCGGCAGCCCGCCGACGGCCGAGGCCAGCAGGTTCGCCGCCCCGATGGCCAACAGGTCGCGGTCAAAATTCGTCTTGCGCTTCCACGGGTCGAGCAGTTCGATGGCCTTGGCGCTCAGGAGCGATTCCAAGCTGCCGATGACCACGAACAGGAACAGGTAGTACAGCCCGGCGCCGGTCGCCAGCCCGCGGAAGTCCGGGTACGCGAAGGCGTCGGCCGCGTTGTTCAGGACGTTCGGGATGGCGACCAGGAACTTCGGCCCGACCTCGTATTCGCCGTTTTCCATGTGGCCGTCCACCATGTGGGCCGGGAACAGGTACTTGTGGGCGTGGTCCAAGTCGAACACGAACGCCGACCCGAGGCCGATGGCGACGACGAGCACGATCAACTGCGCCGGGACGCGCCGCAGCACGGCGACGCGCTTGGCCACGAACGGCAGGCCGAACAGGATGAGCAGGCTGACCAGCCCGATGACGGTGATCTCCGGGTTCAGGCCGCCCAGCTTGCCGGGCAGTTCCTTGAACAGCACCAGCGGCCCGACGTCCTTGGTCGCCGTGGCCCCGAACACGGCGTACGCCTGCTTGGCGATGATGATGAGGCCGATGCTGGCGAGCAGCCCGTGGACCGGCGTCAGCGGGAAGAAGTCCACCAGCCGGCCGGCTTTCAGCAGGCCGAGGAGGATTTGCAGCACGCCGGCCGCGACGCCGATGCCGAGGGCCAGCTTGTACCCGAGGAACGCTTGGCCCTCGGGGGTCAGGTCGGCGCCGAACTCGGCCCCGAGGTCGGTGACGGCCCCGAGGACGATGACGATCAGCCCGGCCGCCGGCCCCTTGATGGTCAACTGCGAGTTGCTCAACAGGGAACACAACACGCCGCCGATGACGGCCGTCCAGATGCCGGCGATCGGCGGGTAGCCGCTGGTCCCGGCGATGGCCAGGCACAGCGGCATGGCGATCAGGAAGACGAAGAACCCGGCCATCGCGTCGGCGCGAAATGCCCCGGCCGGGGCGGGCGGGACGGCGGCGGTCTGGGACGACGGTTCGGCTGACATCAAGTGAGTCCTCGCGACGGGTGCGAGGGGGCCGAATCGCATATCCCGTGCCGCGGCCGAAACACAGGGAAAAACCCGCCGCCCGCGGGTCGGGTGTGGTCCGCCGTCACTCAGGCTGGTCGTCGGCGGACCACACCGCGCGGCCGCCGATGGCGATGCCGAGGGCGCGGATTTTCGTCCGCAGACTGCCGCGCGTGATGCCGAGGATGCGGGCGGCCTGCAACTGGTTGCCGTTGGTGTGCCGCAGGACGCGGACGAGGACTTCGCGCTCCGTCTGCTCGACGGCCTGGGCGTGCAGGCTCTCCGTGCCGGCGGCGATGCGCTCGGCGACGAAGGCGTCCCAGTCGAACACCGCCGGGCCGGGCGCCGCGGGGACCGTGCCGGACCCGGGGGCCGTCACGCCGGCCGGCAGGAAGTCCGGCAGTAAGACGCCGCCGCCCATTTGCAACAGGGAGTGCTTCAGCACGCTCTGGAGTTCCCGCACGTTCCCCGGCCACGGGTACGCCCGCAGGGCGGCCATCGCCTCGGGGGCGACGACGGCGGGGGGCTTGCGCAGCTCGCGCTCAAACAGCCGCAGGTAGTGATCGACCAGCAGCGGGATGTCATCCCCGCGCGACCGCAGCGGCGGCAGGCTGATGGAAAACCCGTTGAGCCGGAAGTACAGGTCGGCCCGGAACCGCCCATCCGTCATCGCCGCGTCGAGGTCGGCGTTGGTCGCCGCGATCACCCGGACATCCGCCCGGACGGTCTCGTTCCCGCCGACGCGCTCGAACTCGTGCTCTTGCAGCACCCGCAGCAGCCGCACTTGGGCCGGGGCCGGCATCTCCGCGATTTCATCGAGAAGAAGCGTGCCGCCGGCGCACTGCTCGAACTTGCCGGCGCGCCGGCGGTCGGCCCCGGTGAACGCCCCCTTCTCGTGGCCGAACAGCTCGCTCTCGATCAGGGTCTCGGGGATGGCCCCGCAGTTGATGGCCAAGAATGGCGCCGCGGCCCGCTGGCTGTGCTGGTGGATCGCGCGGGCGGCCAGCTCCTTGCCGGTGCCGCTCTCCCCCAGCAGCAGCACCGTCATGTCGTGGACGGCGACGCGGCCGATGGCCTTGAACACCTCCTGCATCGCCGGGGACCGGCCGACGAACTGCGTCTCGCCCGCCGCGGCCGCCACTCTCGGCGGCCCGCCGGCGGCGGCCCGCACGGCCCGGTCGATCTGGCCCCGCAGGACGGGCAGTTCCAGCGGCTTGTTCATGTAGTCGAAGGCGCCGTGCTTCATCGCCTCGATGGCCAAGTCGGTCGTCCCGTGCCCGGTAATCAGGATGACCGGCACGAGCGGGTCGAGCCGGCGGACGGCGTGGAACGTGGCCAGCCCCTCCGAGTCCGGCAGGTGGACGTCCAGCACGACCACGTCCGCCCGGGCGTTGGCGAGCGCGGACAGGGCTTGCGCGGCGGTCGAGGCCACGCGGACGGCGTGGACGCCGCCGAACACCTTCTGGAAGGCGTGGCGGATGGCCGGCTCGTCGTCGATCAGCAGCAGGTCAGCCACGGGCGTCCTCGGTCGGCAAGGTGACGGTGAACAGCGCGCCCCCCTCGGGGCAGTTGGCCGCGGAGATCACGCCGCCGTGGTTCTCCACGATCCGCTGGGAGATCACAAGCCCTAACCCCAGGCCGGTCTCCTTGCCGCTGACGAACGGCTGGAACAGGCGGGCGAAGATGTCCCACTGGATGCCCGGCCCGGTGTCGGCCACGTCGAGGGAAACGCGGCCCGCCGCCCGCGACTCCGCCCGCAGCGACAGCCGCCCGCCGGCCGGCATGGCGTCCAAGGCGTTCATGCACAAGTTCAGGACCACTTGCCGCAGTTGCCCGCCGTCGGCGTGGAGCGGCACCCCGCCGGCCGGGGTTTGGAGCCGGACGGCCACGCCTTGCCGGTCGGCCCGGCCGCGCAGCAGCGCCAGCACCGAGCCGAGCAGGTCCGCGAGGTCAACCCGCCCGCGCACGAGCTTCGGCGGCCGGGCGAAGTCGAGGAACGTCTGCAGCGACTGTTCGAGCCGGCGGACTTCCGACTCGATCACGCCGAGGTCTTCCCGCGTCAGCCCGCCGCCGTCCTCGCGGGCCGCCTGGACGAGCATCTTGATCGCCGTCAGGGGGTTGCGGATCTCGTGGGCGACCCCGGCCGCCAGTTGGCCGACGGCCGCCAGTTGCTCGGCGCGCTGCACCTCGCGCTCGCGGCTTTGGAGTTCCCGCACCGTCTGGACGACGCGGGCCGCGAGGCGGTCGGCCTCCGCGTGCAACCCTTTGAAGTCGCCCTGTTCGGTGATGACCAACTCGGCCTCGGCCGGGTTGAGTTGGCCGGCCACGTCGCTGAGTTGCAGGCGCAGCCGGCGGATCGACCGGCTGAGGCCGCGGGCCATCCCGAACCCGAGGACGAGGCCGGCCCCGCCGCCGAGGCCGCCGATGCCGGCGAGGCCCCAGATCAGCCGCCGCAAGGCGCGCTCGTGCGACTCGGCCGAGTCGTCGATGCGCTCGGCGTTGTAAATCTTGAACCGCTCGCACGGCCGCAGGACGTTCGTCTCCAGAAACTTGGTCACGGCGCGCCGCGTCGCCTCGTGACCGGGCGCCCCGGCGGGCGGCAGCGCGCCCCACCGCGCCAAGTACTCCGTGAAGCCCGCGTCCAGTTCGGCCGCCAACTGTTGTTCTTCCGGCTGGTCGGCCACGCCGCGAACCGTTTTCACATGCGCCGCCGCCCGGTCGTGCAGGACGGCCACCGTCTCGACGCGGTCGTTCTCCAGGGCGATCAGGTCGCTGATGCACTCTTCCAGTTCGACGGCCGCCCGCCGGCTTTCGACGTTCTCCCGCAGGATGCGCGTGACCGCGGCCTGTTGGGCGAACAGCGACAGGGCGGTGAACGCGCACAGGAGCACCAGGCACGCCGAGATCAGCAAGACAGGCCCGATGTACCGGAGCCGGAAGCCGCCCATGACCCCTCCCTGTGGGGCGCCGCCCCGCCCCCGTGCCAGTGTTATAGGCCGCCGGCGGGTGTCTTGGCGGCAACCACGGTGGGCGTTCTCAAACCAACCGCCGCGAAACGTCGGGCCGATCCGCTAGGCGGCGGCCCCAGGCGCCGTCTTGGCACGCGGAGTGCCTACAACGAGTGGACGGACAGTTGTTGGGAGGATCGGTGTCGCATTCGAATTACGCCAACCCCGCCGACCGGCTCCGGCACGCGGTGGACCACGCCGCCCATTTGCTCCCGGCGCAGGGGCCGATCCAAGTCTTCATCCACCACAACACGCTGCACGCCTTTGAAGACCTGACGTTCGACGAGGCCGTCGTGCGCGGGGCCGAGACGTTCGGCACGCAGCCGTACCTGCCCGAGGAGAAGTTCCTCGCCGCCTTGGCGCGCGGCCGCATCCGCGTCCAACACCTGCGCGATTGCCTCGCGGGGGAACTGGGCACCGCGGCCGCCGAACCCGTCGCCGGGCAGTCCTCCCGGCTCGACGTGCGTTTGGCCATGATGACGCACCCGCCGCGCGGCGGCACCGGCCCCGAACTCCGCTGGCGGATGGCCGAGACGGACGCCCTGCGCGAATTCGAGCCGGAGACGCCGGCCGTCGCGCAGACGCAGTTGATGGCCGACACCCGGCGGTGGGTGATGCGCGACGCCCGCGTCGGGCCGGGGCCGGCGTGGCTCGCCGATTTGATGGCCAAGTTCTCCGTCAAGGAGACGGAGCGGTGGGGGGCCGCCCGGTGGCGGGCCTTCACGCTGGAAGGACTTTGGAACGCCTGCCGCGCGGGCGTCGATCACCTGCCCCTTCCGTCGTCGGCGCCGCCGCCGGTCCGTCACCGCGACTTGTTGCTGGAAGCGACCGGCACGGACAGCGACCTCGCCGTCCACGACATTTTGATCCGCAACGTGTCCGCCTTCACCGACCAAGGGGTTGCTTACTGGCCGCTGCCGGGCCGGGCGGCCGGGTTCTTCCCGGCGTTCTTGCGGTCGCACGCCCGCGCCGGCGGCCCGCCGGACCGGTGGCTCGCGGAGTTGCCCGCC
Source organism: Zavarzinella sp. (assembly GCA_043744795.1). GTDB lineage: Bacteria > Planctomycetota > Planctomycetia > Gemmatales > Gemmataceae > Zavarzinella. The sequence goes on from JAYTTY010000113.1 coordinate 6,317, forward strand.
GAGGCGGCCCGGCTCTTGGCGGCCGGCACGCCGGCCGTGGACTCGCTGGCCGAGTCGCTGGCGCTGCTCGGCGTCGCGGAAGACGAGTGGGACGCCTACCTCGGCGCGTGCGTGCTGCCGCTGCGCGGCTGGGGCGGCATCGTCCGGCAAATGGAAGAGCGGCCCGACCGCGTCGCCAAGCCGGTCCCGCCCGGCAGTCTAATCGAATTCTTGGCCGTCCGGCTACTGTTGGACCGGCTCTCCCTCGCCCACGCGGCGAAACACGCCCTCGGCTTCGCCGGCCCTTTGCGCGACTTGCGGGCCACGCTCCTCGCCGCCCGGCCCGCGGCCGCGGCGCCGGACATGGACGCCCGGGCGTACCCGGCGTTCCACCTCGCACAACTCCTCGGCTGGCCGCCGCGGACCTTGGCGGCCTTCACGCCCGACGACTGGCGGGCGGTGTACGGCGAGATCGAGTCGTTCGGCGACGTCGCCCGCCGCCGCGTGTTCCAACTGGCGTACGAGGCCCAATTCCGCGAGCAGACACTCGACGCCCTGTGCCTGCACCGCCGCCGCCCGACGACGGCCCGGCCGCGGTTCCAGTCCGTCACCTGTATCGACGAGCGGGAAGAGTCGTTCCGCCGGCACTTGGAAGAGGCAGCCCCCGACGGCGAGACGTTCGGGACGGCCGGGTTTTTCGGCGTCGTCATGTACTACCGCGGGGCGGCCGAGGCGCGGCACACGCCGTTATGTCCCGTCGTCGTCACGCCGAAGCACTGGGTCGAGGAGCAGGTGAACCAGGAGTACGCCGGGGAGCACCAGCGCCGCCGGCGGCTGCGGCAGGCGCTCGGCCGCATGTCTTACCAGGTCCACATCGGCACGCGCGGGTTCACGCTCGGGGCGGCCCTCTCGGCCGGGCTGGGCGTGTTAGCCTCGTTTCCGCTGGTCTCGCGCATCCTGTTCCCGGGGGTGACGGCCCGCCTGCGCCGCCGGGTCGGGGGGCTTGTCCGGGCGCCGAAGAAGACGCGCCTGAAGTTGGAGCGCACAGCCCCGGCTCCCGCCGCCGAAGGGGACGGCGTCGGGTTCTCGGTCGAGGAGATGACGAACAGCGCCGAGCGCGTGCTGCGCGACATCGGGCTGACGCGCAACTTCGCCCGGCTGGTGTTCACCATCGGGCACGGGTCGCACAGCTCGAACAACCCGCACGAGTCGGCCCACGACTGCGGGGCGTGCGGCGGGTCGGTCGGCGGGCCGAACGGCCGGGCCATCGCCCAAATCCTGAACGACCCGCGCGTCCGCGCCGGCTTGGCGGCCCGCGGCATCGGCGTGCCGGCCGACACGGTCTTCGTCGGCGGGCTGCACAACACCTGCAATGAGTACGTCAAGTTCGCGGACACCGACCTGATCCCGGCGTCGCACCGGGCCGAGTACGACGCCGCCCACGCGATGATCGAGGAAGCCGTCGCCCGCAACGCCCACGAGCGGGCCAGGCGGTTCGAGTCGGCCCCGCTCTCCCTCACGCCGGCCGGGGCGCGGCAGCACATGGACGCGCGGGCCGAGGACTTGTCCCAAGTGCGGCCCGAGTGGGGCCACGCGACCAACGCCATCTGCCTCGTCGGCCGCCGCGAGCGGTCCCGCGGGCTGTTCTTCGACCGGCGGGCGTTCCTCACGTCCTACGACCCGACGCAGGACACGCCCGACGCGGCGGTCCTGACGCGAACGCTGCAAGCCGTCTTCCCTGTGTGTGGGGGGATCAGTCTTGAGTATTACTTCTCGCACGTGGACCCGGCCGGGTACGGGTGCGGGACGAAGTTGCCGCACAACATCACCGGCCTGCTGGGCGTGATGGACGGGGCGGCGAGCGACTTGCGCTCCGGCCTGCCGTGGCAGATGGTGGAGATTCACGAGCCGATGCGGCTGCTGTTCGTCCTCGAAACGACGCCGGCCGTGATGCTCGGCATCTTGGGCCGGCACCCGCCGCTCGAAATGATGGTCAAGAACGGGTGGGTGCAGTTGACCCTCCTTGACCCGGAGACGAACGCGGCCTCGATTTACCGGGCCGGGGCGTTCGTGCCGTACACGCCGCGGGCGGCCAAGCTGCCGGCGGCGAAGACCTCGCTCGACTGGTACCGCGGCTGGCGGGACTTCTTGGAATTCGCGGAGATCGGCGAAGAAGGGGGCGCGCGGTGACCGGACCTGAAGCGGTGGTGGCAATCGGCGGGGCGCTGGTGTTCGGCGCGCCGGCGGCGTTGGCGGCCCTCCTGGGCGTCTCGTCGCTCGTCAACCGGCGGCTCTCGGAGGCGGCGACGGCCCGCGCGGTGGGGGCGGCGACGGCGCTCGCCCTCGGCGGGGCCGTCGGCATCCTCGTCGTCATGCTGACGGGCGACTCCCGGCACGTCGTCATCGGCCCGTGGCATTGGGTGACCGTCGGCGGGCACGACGACGGCTACCACTTCGTCATCAAGTTGGTGTTCGACCGGCTGTCGGTCCCGTTCATCATCCTCACGCTGCTCTTGTGCAGCGTGGTCGGGTCGTTCGCCGGCCGGTACATGCACCGCGAGCCGGGGTTCAACCGCTTCTTCACCCTGTACGCCATTTTCGTCCTCGGCATGTTGGTGGCCGCCGCCGCCGGGACCATCGAAACGCTGTTCGCCGGGTGGGAACTCGTCGGCCTGTCCAGCGCCCTGTTGGTCGGCTTCTTCCACGAGCGGTCGGCCCCGGTGCGGAACGCTTTGCGGGTGTGGGTCGTGTACCGCGTCGCGGACGCCGCTTTGCTGACGGCGGCCGTGGCGCTGCACCACTTGGCCGGCGACGGAGACATTGACTTAATGACCGGGTATCACGGGGCCACCGGCGCGTCGCCGTCGGACGTGCCGAGCTGGCCGTTCGGCCTGTGCGACCTTTCTGCCCACAACGCCCTGCTGGTCGGCGCGCTGGTGCTGGCGGCGGCGGCGGGGAAGTCGGCCCTGTTGCCGTTCAGCGGGTGGCTGTCGCGGGCGATGGAGGGGCCGACGCCGTCGAGCGCCATCTTCTACGGGGCGCTGTCGGTCCACCTCGGGGCGTACTTGTTGCTGCGGATCAGCCCGGTCCTGGACGCGGCCCCGGTGTTGGCCGTCGGCGTGTGCCTCCTCGGGCTGGCGACGGCCGGGTACGGCGCCCTCGTCGGCCGCGTGCAGACGGACATCAAGTCCGCCCTGTCCTTCGCCTCGCTGACGCAAGTGGGGCTGATCGTCGCGGAGACCGGGGCCGGGTGGCGGTACATCCCGCTCGTCCACCTGATCGGGCACGCCTGTTTGCGGACGCTGCAATTCGTCCGGGCGCCGTCGTACTTGCAGGACCGCAAGATCTTGGAGAACGCCGCCGGCGGGCCGCTGTCGTCTGAGAAGGCGGCCGGGTCTGCCGACCGCGGTTGGCTCTACCGCTTCGCGCTGGAGCGTGGCTACCTGGACGCGATCCTCACCGACTTCGTCGCCGTCCCGTTCCAGCGCTGGTTCCAGTGGTTCGACCGCCTTGACCGCCGGGCGGCCGCCGCCCTCGGCGGAAGTCCGGCGGCCGACGGAACGGCCCCGCCGACGTAAAGCGGGCGGAAGAAATACCCTGAATGAGGAACAGCGGCCCCGCGGAACATCGTCGCTTTTCGCTCCGCGAAAAGATTGGCTCCCCGCCCGGGAGGCCGATCGTCCGGGGGCGAAGGCCAGACTTTTCGCGGAGCGAAAAGCGACGATGCGTACGCCCGGCCGCCTTCGATATTGAGAGGGCACCGCGGGTCGTCGTCGCTTTTCGCTCCGCGAAAAGTCCGGCTCCCCGCCCGGGAGGCGGTCGCCGGGGGCGAAGGCCAGACTTT
>JAYTTY010000114.1:0-2604 GCA_043744795.1 Zavarzinella sp.
AGCCGGTCTTCAAAACTTTCCGCCGCGAACGGTGTCACCCGTCCGGCACGCCGCTGCCGAAGACCGGCTGAAGCCGGGACTCCAACGAAAGCCGAAAACAAGAACCGGCCGTCGGCGCGCCGCTGCCGAAGACCGGCTGAAGCCGGGACTCCAACGAAGGCCAAAACCAATCGCCGCGCGATTGGTGCGGCCGCTTCCCTCAGACCGCGTGAACGCGGGACTCCAACGCGACCGCCTGACAGCGGTGTTTATCCAGTTTTCGCCAAGGCGTTTTGCAACCGCCCAAACAACCGATCCACTTCGGCCGCCGTCTCGGCGTCCATCTCCCAGCCGTAGGGCCGGCGGCGGCGGGCCGACGGGAACAATCCGCGCTTCACCATCAGGTACTTCTCGACGGCCAGGAAGCCGTCCAGCCCGGCTTGCATTTGCAGGGCGACCAGCGCGCTCACGGGGAAGTAGGCCCGGTACGCGGCTTCCTCGTCGCCGCGTTGCATCGCCTTCCAGACGGCCACGGTGCCGTCGAGGAGGTCCATGCCGGGCATGGTGCCGGCGATGCCACGGCGGTAACTGTCGATGAGGAAGATGCCGCCGGACCCCTCAAAAATCTCCGCCCGGCCGCCAGTCGCGTCCCGCAACGCGGAGAGCGTCGGCCCGTTCGGGGCGGCCTCCGGCTTGAACAGCATCTTGTCCGGGCCGTAGTGGTCCAGCAATTTCACGCACGCGGCGATGGGGATGGACTGCCCGACGTACCCCGAGGCGTCCTGGACGACGACCGGAATCGGAATCGCGTCCGCGATGGCCCGGAAGTGATCGACCAAATGGGTTTCGGTTAGCCGTCCCGTTAGCGGCGGGGCGGCCATCACGGCGTCGCACCCGGCGTCGGCGGCGGCCTTGGCGAAAATCACCGATTGCTTCGTACTCTCGGCCCCGACGGCCAGGAACACCGGGCCGCGGCCGGCCGTGAACTCGACCAGTAAGTGAGCGAGTGAGATACGTTCTTCGGCCGTCAGCTTTAACGTCTCGGACACCATTCCGGTCCCAAGGCCGTCGGCACCCACGTCGAAAGTCCAATCAACAGATTTTTCCAACGCCTTGACATCTATCAAGTCGCCTTCGGTAAACGGCGTGTGGGCGATGGCCAGCACGCCGGCGAGCGGTTTCGGCATGTCACCAGTCCCCCACGCTGCCGTCGGCGTAAAACACGCGCTGCGCGATCTCTTGCTGGAAGGGGTGTTTCTTCACCTCGGCTTCGTTGATCGTGATGCCGAGGCCGGGGAGTTTGTTCGGCCGGACGATTCGCCCCTTCGGGTCCACGGTGAAGCCTTCTTGCACCACGTCCTGCCGCCACGGCACGTCCGCGTGGACGGTCTCGCAGATGATGTAACTCGGCTGCGAGAAGCCGAACTCCAAGCTGGCCGCCGTGCTGACCGGCCCCTGCGGGTTGTGCGGCGCCAACGCGATGCGGTGGGCCTCGGCCAAGGCCGCGATGCGCCGGGCCTCCGTGAAGCCGCCGCAGTGCGTGATGTCCACTTGGCACACTTCGCAAGCGCGGGCGTTGAACAAGTCCTTGAACGCCGCCAGATTCGTCACCCGCTCCCCAGTGGCGATCGGCGTCGCCACGGCCCGGTTGATGGCCGCCAACCCGTCCACGCTCTCGGGCCAGCACGGCTCTTCGAGGAAATACAGGCCGTAGGGTTCGAGAGCCTTGGCGAACTGCAGCCCCATCGCCGGGGACGGCCGGGCGTGGCAGTCCACCATGATGTCGATGCCGTCCCCGACGGCCTCCCGCATCGCGGCGACGGCGGCCACGGCCGTCTTCACCGGCCGCAAGCCTTCCAACGGCAACGTCGGCGGGACGGCCATCGACTTGAACGCGGTGAAGCCATCCGCCACGGCTTGCCGGGCGAGGTCGGCGAACCGCTTGGCGTCGTCCGCGGAAGTTTCGTAAAAGTCTTCGAGTTTCCCGCCGCCGAGATGGCAATACGTCCGCACATGGTCGCGGACCGGCCCGCCCCACAACTTCGAGCACGGCAGCCCGGCGACTTTGCCGAGGATGTCCCACAGGGCCAAGTCGATGCCGGCGATGGCCGTCGCCCGGATGATGCCGTGCCCGTGCCAGAAGTGCTGGCGGTACATCATCTGCCACAGGTGTTCGACGCGCGTGGGGTCTTCGCCGACGACCAGTTCCGCGATGTCCTCGACCGCCCCAACGACGGCCCGTGTGTGCCACTCCAGCGTCGCCTCGCCCCACCCGAACAGCCCGTCCTGATCGGTGACGACTTTCACGAACACCCAGTTCCGCATGCGGGCGTGGCAGACGTGGGTCTCGATGCGGGTGATCTTCACAAGCGCCCTCCAAGGGGGTGTCGGGAAGGATACGAATAACGCCCCCGTTTAGCCGCGACGCGACGCTTCGGAGTGGAGCGCGGGGCCGGGGCCAGAAGACGGACTAACCACAGAGGCACAGAGGACACAGAGAAGAAAATCCGAGAGAAGACAATACATGAAATCACAACTGTCCGGCTATAAGTCGAACAGTGACAATTGTTTAGGGTCAGTGATATCCTTGTCTTGCGTTTTCGGCTTCGACAACGCTTGGAAAAG
>JAYTTY010000115.1:0-10116 GCA_043744795.1 Zavarzinella sp.
CTTGCTCCCCCTTCCTTCTTAGGGAAGGGGGCCGGGGGGTTAGGTCCGGCAGGCGGACGACTACAATCTCCCCCACACCTGTCATCCGCGGAAACCGCCAATGTCTCTCCGTTATCTCTGCCTGATTGTGGCGGCAATGTTCGGTCTCGCATCCGTCACGCTCGCCGAACCCACCGCGAACAAGCGTGTTCCGTGGACGACCTCGAAACTCCTCGGCACGCCGGAGCCGCCGCCGGCGTACCGGCCGGAGCGTGTTTTCCCGAAGCTCCAGTTCGAGAAGCCGCTGCACCTGGAACTCAACCGGCCGCAGAACCGTTGGTACGTCCTCGAAAACGACGGCAAGATTTTCAGCTTTCCGAACGACCCGGCGGCGGCGAAAGCCGATCTGGTGATTGATGCGTCTAGGGATTTGAAAAGCTGGAAGCCGGACGACGTGACGGAAAAATTGGACGCCGTTTATGGGCTGACCTTCCACCCGAAGTTCGCGGAGAATCGTTTCTGTTACGTTTGCTATGTCCTGAAGGGGAAGAAGGGGGAGTTGCCGGACGGCACCCGCGTCTCGCGCTTCACGATGACGAAAACGGACCCGCCGAAGATCGACCCGGCCAGCGAAGAAATCCTCATCACGTTTAAGGCCGGCGGGCACAACGGCGGTTGCCTCGTCTTCGGGCCGGACGGCTTCCTCTACATCTCCAGCGGCGACGGCGCCAACCCCAACCCGCCGGACGCCCTCAACACGGGACAAGATTGCAGCGACTTGCTTTCCAGCATTCTGCGCATCGACGTGGACCACGCGGACGCCGGGAAGAAGTATGCCGTCCCCAAGGACAACCCGTTTGTGGGCCGGGAGGGGGTTCGCCCGGAGATTTGGGCCTTCGGCTTCCGCAACCCCTGGAAGATGTCGTTCGACCGCAAGGCCGGGTCGCTGTGGGCCGGCGACGTCGGCTGGGAAAAGTGGGAGATGATTTACCGCGTCGTGAAAGGCGGCAACTACGGCTGGTCGATCAAGGAAGGGCCGCAAGACGTGCGGCCGGACGTGAAGATCGGCCCGACGCCGATCCTGCCCCCGACCATCGCGTTCCCGCACTCGGAGGCCGCGAGCATCACCGGCGGCTTCGTCTACCGCGGCGCGAAATGGAAAGACCTCGCCGGGGCGTACATCTGCGGCGACTGGATGAGCCGGAAATTTTGGGCCACCACCTTCGACGGCGACAAGATCGCCACGCCCCGCGAAATCGCCGTCAGCCAGCACCAGATCGTCGCCTTCGCCGAAGACGCGGCCGGCGAACTGTTTTATCTGGACTACAGCCCCAAGGGCGGCATTTACACACTCGTCCCCAACGAAGAGGCGAAGAAGCCCCAACCGCCGTTCCCGACGAAATTGAGCGAGACAGGCATTTGGAAAGACGTGACGAAAGACGAACCCGCCGCCGGCGTAAGCCCGTACTCGATCAACGCGGAACCGTGGGCCGACCACGCGACCATGAAGCGAATCGTGGCCGTTCCCGGAGATGCGTCGGTGACGATGTATCACAACCCCAAACCAGTGCCTGACACGGCATGGTTCAATTCACGAGTGTTCTTTCCGAAAAACAGCGTGCTGGCAAAGACGTTCAGCCTCGGCCGCAAGATCGAGACGCAGATCAGCCACTTCGACGGCGTCGAGTGGCGCGGGTACACGTACAAGTGGAACGAGGCCGGGACCGACGCGACACTGGTGCCGGCCGGCGGTGACGACGTGGAAATCACTGTCGGCAAGGAGCGGCGCACGTGGCATTTTTCCGGCCGCAGCGAGTGCCGACAGTGCCACAATCCATGGGCGGGTGAAGTGCTGGGGTTCACGGAGATGCAATTGCGCTCCGTCGGCCCGGACCCCCACGGAGAACTTGAGCCGTCCGAGGCGGCCAATCGCGCGTGGGGCACGTTGACTCGCGCTGGCGTCATCCAACGCGGAGACGAGAAAGTAAAGGCTGGGGAACTCGACGACGTGCGATTCCTCTACCGTCCCGCAGATGCGCTCGCCAAACTGGAAAACCGGGCGAAATCCTACCTGCACGTCAACTGTTCCCATTGCCACCAGTTCGGCGCCGGCGGCTCCGTGGACATCGAAATGAAGATGGAGACGGAGCTGGACAAGATGAAAGTCTTGGAAGCGAAGCCTGTGCAGGGGACGTTCGACATCCCCGGCGCGCAAATCGTCGCCCCCGGCGACCCGTACCGATCCGTCCTCTATTACCGCATGGCGAAACAGGGTCGCGGGCGGATGCCGCACATCGGCAGCGAGTTGGTGGACGAGCAGGGGGTGAAGCTCATCCGCGAGTGGATTCAGCAATTGCCCGGCCGCAAGGAAGATCGTGCCTTGGTGGACGACTGCACGAAGGCGGAAGATTCCCCAAAAAGAAAAGAGGCCATCGCCAAGTTGCTCACCACGCCCTCCGGGGCGTTGATGCTTGCGGAAGCGATGGACGCCCAACGGCTGCCGGCGCCGGCCAAGGCTCAAGTCTTGGCGGCGGTCGCCACGAAGGAAGCCCCGATCCGCGACTTGTTCGAGCGGTTCGTCCCTGACGACCAGAAGGTGAAACGGCTCGGGACGGTCATCCGTGTGGAACCCCTCTTGGCGATGAAGGGGGACGCCGGCCTGGGGAAAATAGTCTTCTTCAACAAGGCGGCTTCGCAGTGCGCTCAGTGTCACAAAGTCGCGGGGCAGGGGGGTGAGATCGGCCCGGACTTGTCGCTGATCGGCAAGAAGTATCAGAAGCGGCAGATGCTGGAGAGCATTACCGACCCGTCCAAGGACATCGACCCCAAGTTCGCCACCTATGTCGCCGAGTTGGACGACGGGAAACTGGTCACGGGCCTGTTAGTGAAGCAAACCCCGGCCGAAGTCGTGATCCGGGACGCCCAGAACAAGGACACGGTCATCCCGGCGAAGAAACTCGGGACGCTGACGCCGTTGCGGAAGTCGTTGATGCCCGAGCAACAGTTGCGGGACATGACCGCCGAACAGGCCGCGGACTTATTGGCATATTTGGAGAGTTTGAAGTGAGCGAGCGAAAGCCCACGGCCGGCCGGCCGTGAGCTTTGTTTTACTGCACGAGTCGTTCATATGCCGCGATCAGCCGTTCCCGCAGCGGTTCGGCTTTTCGCGTCAATTCCTGCTGAAAGCGAACATATTCCTGACGGCCCGCCGCATCTTCGATGCGTATCGGCGCCAATCCGTAGCCCGACAGGTCATACGGGCTGGCGCGCATGTCCAGTTCGCGGGCTTCCCACGCCAGAAGGAACGTGTCGGCCACCAGTTCGCCCGGAACCCACGGGGCGATCTTGTAGGCGTAGCGGTACAAGTCCATCGTGACGTGGACGCACCCCGGCTGGTCAAATTGGTCGACGACGGACCGCGAAAGTTGATGGCGGTTCTTCGGCACGGCCAGCGGCGTGAAGAACCGGAAGGCGTCGTAGTGCGTGCAGCACAAGTCGCCCGTTTCCACCACGGCGGCGACGGCGTCGGCAGAAAGCCTTAGCGGCGTGCGGCCGTGGCGGATGTTCTCTTCGCGGTAGACCATCGCCCACTCGTGCAGGCCGAAACAGCCGAGAAACACAGGCCGGTCGGCAATTTTCTTGAGATAGTCCGTGGCCCAGCGGACGAACGAAAGGCGATGAGACGGGAACGCGGACGCCCGGAGAATTAACCCTTCGGACGGAGATTCAAACACGGTTTTCCACGCGATGTCGGCGGGGCGGGCGTTCTCCAGCAGGCAATTGACACCGGGGGACCAGCGCAAGAGTTGCGACGGCCGGAACGAGAAATACGCGAAGAGAAAATCGCGGACGGGGTGCTTCTCCCGAGCCGCCATGCGCCGCACGCGCTCCTCGGCGAACGGGGCGAGGCGCTCGGCGTGGGCGCGTTGCCGCCCACGCCATTCGGCCTCCGTCAATCGGTCACAGGTGGCCATGATGGGCCAAATGCCGTTCCGCGTCGAGGGCGGCCATGCAGCCCGACCCGGCGGCCGTGATGGCTTGGCGGTAATAGTCGTCCGCCACGTCCCCGGCGGCGAAGACCCCCTCCACGCTGGTGAACGTGCGGGCCGCCGTCGTCCATTGGATGTAGCTCTTCTCCGTCAGCTTCAGTTGGCCGTCCAAGAAGCTGGTGTTCGGCGTGTGCCCGATGGCCAGGAAGACGCCGGTGACAGCTTCTTCCGTGATCGCCCCGGTCTTGTTGTTCTTCAGCTTGGCCGCGGTCACGCCCTTGTCGTCGTTGCCGACGACTTCGTGCAGTTCCGTGTTCCAGCGAATGTCAATCTTCTTGTTCTCGATGGCCCGCTGCTGCATGATCTTGCTGGCCCGCAAGGTGTCCTTGCGCACCAAGAGCAACACGTTGCTGCTAAACTTGGCCAAGTAGCTCGCCTCTTCCACGGCCGAGTCCCCGCCCCCGACGACGACGAGCGGGTTGTTGCGGAACCGCGGCAGCGCCCCGTCGCACACGGCACAGGCCGACACGCCGCGGTTCTTGAAGTTATCCTCGCTCGGCAGGCCGAGGTAATTGGCCCGCGCCCCGGTGGCGATAATCACGGTGAGGGCCTGAACCTTTTCCCCGTCGTGCGTGGTCATGGAGAAGGGGCGCACGGACAAGTCGATCTTGACCACGTCCTTGGAGACAACCCGCGTGCCGAAATTCTTGGCCTGCTGCCGCATCAACTCCATCAGTTCCGGGCCGGTGATGCCGTGAGCCGGCTGCGGCTTGTTGGCGGTGACCCAGTATGGCTGGGCGTCTTCCGGCAAGGCGCTTTTCAAGTACGCCCGCGTGTCCCCGGTCGGCCAACTGGCGAAGTTTTCCACTTCCGTCGTGAGGTTTAATTGGCCCAGCGGCCCCGTCCCCTGTTGGCGGTTTTTTTCACTGGTGGGGTCGCCTTCGATCACCAGCGGGTTGAGGTTCGCCCGGGCGGCATAAATCGCCGCCGACCACCCGGCCGGCCCGCTGCCGATGATTACGACATTTTCCGCGTTCGCCATGAGATACTCCGTGCGTTTCGTCTTGCCTACGGTTCGCCGTAGTCAACAATAGGGGAATCACCGGCGGCGGGGAGGAAGCGAAGTCCCCTCCCGCCTCGCCGGCCCGGAATGAAGGCCCATGCTGCGACTGACCGACCTGCGGGAAATTCTGCGGTACATCCCCCAGTTCCGCGACCGCGTGTTCGTGATCGCGGTGGACGGCGCCATCGTTTCGGACGACAACTTCACCAATTTGCTGCTGGACATCAAGCTACTCCGCAGCCTCCGCATCGGCGTCGTCATCGTCCACGGGGCCGGCCTGCAAATCCGGCAGGCCGCCGCCCGCGAGGGCCTGCGCCTCACCAACAGCGACGGCAACGGCGTCACGGACGCCCCCACCCTCCGCGTGAGCCTGCAAGCCGCCAACGGGCTGACACACCAAGTCCTGCAAGGCCTCGCGGACAACGACCTGCGGGCCGCCGCCACCAATTTGATCGTCGCCCACCCCGCCGGGATTCTCGGCGGCGTCGATCACCAATGGACGGGCCGCGTCGAGCGCATCGACACGGCCGTCCTGAAAACCCTCTTGGACGGCGACATTATCCCCGTCATCGCCCCGCTCGGCTTCGACGGCGAGGGCCGGACGTTCCGGCTCAATTCGGACGCCGTCGCCGTCGAGGTGGCGAAGGCGATCCAAGCGGTCAAGCTCATCTACCTCTCGGCCCACAAGCCGCCGAAGCTCAACGGCCGCACGCTCCGGACGCTCACGACCGACGAGACGGCCGCGATCCTCAAGAAGAACCGGGCCGACCTGCAACCGGCCGAGGCGGTCTCCAAATTGGACAGCGCCGCCAAGGCGTCCAAGATGGGCATCCCGCGCGTCCACATCATCGATGGCACCACGCCGGAAGGGCTGCTCGCCGAGGTGTTCTCCAACGACGGCGTCGGCACCCTCGTCCACGCCAACGAGTACCAGTCGTTCCGCAAGGCCCAGAAGAAAGACCTGCGGGCGATTTACACGCTCATCCAACAGGGCGTCGAGGCCGACGAACTCCTCAAGCGGACGCGGGCCGAAGTCGAACGGCAGATCGACGACTTCTTCGTCTTTGAAGTGGACAAGAATCCCGTCGCCTGCGGGGCCTTGCACCAGTTCGCCGCCGAGAAGAAGGCCGAACTCGCGTGCGTCTACGTGGACAACCGCAACGAGAACCGCGGCATCGGCGCCCGCATCATCGGGTACGCGGAGGAACTGGCCAAGTCGCAGGGCAACGAGGTCATGTTCTGCCTCTCCACGCAAGCCATCAACTACTTCATCCAAAAAGGGGGCTTTCAGCTCGGCTCCCCGGACGATCTCCCCCCGACCCGACGGGCGGTGTACGACCGCAGCGGGCGGCGGTCACAAGTCTTGGTCAAACGCCTGTAGACAGTCCGTCGGCCGGTTGGATGACTGCGCCGGCCGGCGGATTCGGGAATCTCAGGAATGGCACCCGGCGATCGGCGGCCAATCCGTATAATGCGAGCTAATCGTTCACGAGAAAAATAGACACCATGCCGACGGAAAACGACGACACAGACTCCAGTTGGGACAACTTGGCCGACGAACTCGGCGTTGACGGGGCCGCCCCGGCCGCCGCGCCGCCCCCGCCACCCGCCCCGGCTACCCGCCCGGCGCGGCACGCGCCGGCCCCGAAGCCGGCCCCGGCCCCGCATGCCGAGGAGGAAGACGACTTCGGCGGCGGGCTGGAACAAGCCGCCAAAGACGAGGCGTTCGCGGACGACGCCGACGGCGATGACGACGAGGACGCCAACGACGAAACGGCCGAAGGCTCTTCCGAAGAGGGCGACGGCAAGAAGAAGCGCCGCCGCCGCCGCCGCCGCCGCGGGAAGAAGGCCGGCGCGACGCCCGAAGGGGCAGTGCCCGGCGCGGAAGCCGCGGCCGACGACAGCGGAGAGTTTGAGGCCGTCGGCGCGGCCGCCGACGAGGAAGAAACGGTCGAAGAGGGCGAGGCGCCCGCCGAAATGGCCGACGATGAGGATGACGACTCCAACGGCGAAAACGCCCCCTCGGCCGTGGACGAGGAAATGACGTCCGCCGGCAACGGCCCGCGGCAAGAGTGGAAGGTAATGAGCTGGGGCGAATTGATCGGCAAGTTGCACCGGCCGAACTAACCGAGGGCCGCCATGACCCCGCTCGCCGGCTCGCGGGTGTTGCCGTTCTCGCCGTCCCACGTGGCCGCGTCCCTGAGTGACGCGGCCTTTTTAGTGGCCAGTTTGGGCCGCGTGGAACAGGTGATCGAGTCTTCCCCGGACCGGGCCGTGTGGAAAACACGGCTGGGGTCCGGCCTCTTCTCCAGCAGCGTTCTCGTCACGCTGGCCGTAACGGCCCGCGAGGCGTCTTCCGCCCGTTTCACCGCCGTGTCCAAGGGGGCCGGCGGCGGCGGCACGGCTGAGATGACGCTCCAATTTCACCCGGTCGATGCCGGGACGGAAGTCCGCTACGACATCAATGTCGTCGAGCGCACGGGCTTTCTGAAGATCGTCTCCCAAAGCATCATCCACGCGGCCGCGACCGCCGTCATGGACGAGATGTGGCCGGCCATCGCTCGGAAACTCGCCGCCGGGACGTGAACTTTTCAAGGAATTTAGCCATCCCGGTTCCGGGTCGAAACTTCTCCGCCTAAAATACCGTCTGATACACATACCCCCAAGATCGCATTCCCTTCGGACAGGAACTCCCCGATGAAGGAAGTTGTTCGGGCCAAGTGCCCCACCTGCCAAAACGTGCTGACCATCCCGGCCGAGTGGGCCGACCGGACGGTGAAGTGCAAGCACTGCGGTCACCACGTCCAGGCGCGCCGCAAGGCGAAGTCCGAAGCGGCCCCGCAAGCCAGAACGGGCGTGCCCTCGGCCGTCCCAATCGCCACGCAACAGCCGACCCGACCGGCCGCCCCGGTGACGGCCAGTCCGTCGTGGGAACCGTTGCCCGAGTACACGCCCCCGGCCGCGGCCGTGCCGTTGGCGACGATGCCCGCCGCCCCGACGGCAGGGCCGGGCGCGGACAAGAGCACCTATGTCAGCGCGTTCGACACTCGCGACAAGTACAGTGGGCGCGGCAATTACAAAGGCCCCAAGAGCGGCGCTTGGATCAAGTACGCCGTGTTCGGCGTCCTCTTTTTGAGCCTTATCGGCGGGGCCGCCGCGACGTACCACTACCGGCCGGACCTGTTCACCCGCGGGCCGGCGGAGCCGACCAAAGACACGGCGGTCGCGGAGAATAAGGCCGGCAAGTCCGCCGGCACAGGCGGCGAAAGCTTGACGCCTGCGACCGGCGTCTTCCCCCGCCGCATGTTGGCGATTTCGATTCACAATTACCTGTACGCCAACCCGCTGCACAACGGGGAGACGAACTTCGCCGACGAGGCCAAGAAGACCGGGACGGACGCGGCCGTCCGCAAGTGGGCCGAGCGCTGGCGGGTGCCGAACGAGCAAATCTACCACCTGACGGACTCGCCGACCGTCGCGGAAAAGCTGGCCGCGAAACAGCCCAAAAAGAAGGCCGACAAGGACGCCCCGGTCGTGAAGTCCGCCAAAACCCTGCCCCTGAAGATGGTGATGGAAGGGGCCGTCGCCTCGTTCGCGGAATCGTGCCGGGAGCAAGACCGGGCGGTGTTCGTGTTCTGCGGCCACGCCTACGAGAAGGACGGCAAGGCGTACCTCCTGCCACTGGAAGGGGACTTCGAGGAACTCGACACGCTCATCCCGCTGGAGTGGTTCTTTGAGAAAGTGGGGGCGTGCAAGGCCCAAGAGAAACTCGTCGTCTTCGACGTGTGCCGGTTCCACCCGGACCGCGGCATCGAGCGGCCGCACGAAGGGCTGATGAGCGAAGGACTGGAAAAGGCGCTGCACACCGCCCCGGACGGCGTGTCTGTGATGACGACCTGCTCGAAGGGTGAGTATTCCTACGAGTTGGATTACTACCACTCACGCAACCTCAAGGCCGAAATCTTCGGCGGCTTCTTCCTGAGCATGATCCACGCGGCCTCCATCGGCGGCATCTTGGCCCCGGAAGGCAAGCTGCCCGCCCCGGCCGACACCCTGCCCGTGGAACGGCTCGCGGCCTTCATGGCTGAAAAACTGCCCGAGGTCGCCAAGGACCGCTTCGGCGACAAGACGCAGACGCCCAAGATTACCCTGAAGAGGGGGGAAACGGCCGTGGCGTACAACCCGAGCGAGGCGCCGCCGACCAAGTTCGCGTACGTGATGCCGCCCCCGTCGGCCGACCCGAAGATGATCGCGTCGATCCTGCGCGAGATCGAAGTGCCGTCCGTCAAATCCTTCCGCGACGACGCCCCGCCGACGAAGGTCTCCGACGTGATCCCGTTCAAGAAGGAGACGCTGGCCATGTATGAGGTGGGCGCCCTCAAGGCCGACGACACGCCGAACGACTTCCAGAAAGTCGTCGTCAAGGCCGTCGAGGAGATGCGGACGCTCCGCGAGGCCGGCAACGGCAACGAACTCCCCGAGTCGTTCGTTGGGGAAAGTTCGGACGCGGCCAAGAACCAATTGAAGCGCGTCCAGGAAGTGCCGGCCAAGGTCGAAGTCATCCTGCGGGAGCAGCTCGAAGAGTTGGAGAATGTCGCGGCGATGAAGGAGAAGGAAACCAAGCGGTGGCAAGCCAATTACGACTACATTTTGGCCCAGGTGAAGTTCCGCATTTGCTACGCCAATCAGTACAACTTGGCGCTCGCCAACTTCCGCGGCGGCAAGGTGCCGGACCTCTCGGCTGATCAGAACGGCTACCGCCTGACGGCCGAGACGACGCTCGACAAGAACACGGGCAAGGAGTACAAGACGATGTTCGAGGAGGCCAAGAAGAGCCTCAACGAGCTGGTGAAGGCCCACCCCCAAACCCCGTGGGCACTGTTGGCCAAGGCGGACCGCTCGGTGGCCATCGGCTTACGCTTGACGCCGTCGAGCATTAAGTAAAATCACTTCTTCCCCCCGCGCGTGCCAAATGCCCTTAATTTAAGACACTTTAGCAACTGGCGTGACTGGATTGAGGTTCCCCGCGTGGTCGATGCGGGTTTTTGAGCATCCTGGCAGGAGATCGAGCCCGATGCAGGCTTT
>JAYTTY010000116.1:0-10092 GCA_043744795.1 Zavarzinella sp.
GGCTTACGCCTCGACGCTCGCCGTTGGCCAATGGGAAGCGGTTGATTGATGTCAGCCCGCGCTCCGCTCCGAAGACTCCGCGTCGCGGCCAAACAGAGGTTTTTCAACTGGATTTTGGTCAATCAGACGGGCGGCCGGCGCATAAAAAATCACCCGAATCGTCGAACCACCTCTCCCGTGGCTGTTCGATCCGGGTGACTAAGGCTCTCGCCGTAGAATACTGAAAAGCGAGTGCCGTGCCAAACCTCGGAGCAAGACGCCGAGAACGCGGTTGGGCGTCCAAAGTGGCTTGTTTTGCCGTCAACAGTAAGCGAACATTTTTTTCAGTCGCTCCGAGCCGTCCAGAATACTCAATTACAAAGCGCTCTGTCCTCGCGCATTCACCGCCCCGATCAGCGGCACGAACCTCTTGCTTCTGTTTTGAATCAACTCACTATGTTGCCTTCTCCGATTCAATTGGTGCGGGCGCATCGGTGCGTTGACCGGGGTTTTGCGCCCCCGTAGGATCGTTGAAACAAGTCTCTTGGCCCAAGTGACGAGGCAGTGATGGCCGCCGACCTGCGAATCAAGGAAGGGTTGCCCGAGATCACGGAAGCCTTGGTGGCCAGCTACACCGAGTGCAGCCGGATCAACCACTTGGGCCACGAGGCCTTGCCGAGCCGGGACGCGGTCGTCGATATTGTCAGCGACTTGTATGAGGTCATCTACCCCGGCTTCGGCCGTCGGCAACACTTGCACATTGGCAATGTGGAGTATTACGTCGGCAACTTGGTCGACGCGCTGCACGACAAGCTGACGACGCAAATCGCCCGCTCGTTGCGTCATGACATGTGCGAGGAGTCTCCGCATGTCGATTTCGAAGCCTTGGCGCAGGGGAAGACGGTCGAGTTCCTGCGCCGGCTGCCTTCGGTGCGGGAAGTCCTCGAACTTGATGTGGCCGCCGCTTATAAAGGCGACCCGGCGGCCCGCAGCCACCACGAAATCATCTTCTGCTACCCGGGGCTGGAGGCCATCACCATCTTCCGGCTGGCCCACGAGTTGTTGCAACTGCGGGTGCCCTACATCCCGCGCATGATGACGGAGGCCGCCCACTCGAAGACGGGCATCGACATCCACCCCGGCGCCCGCATCGGGCACGGCTTCTTCATCGACCACGGCACTGGCGTCGTGATCGGGGAGACGTGCCACATCGGCAACAACGTGAAGATTTACCAGGGCGTGACGCTCGGCGCCCTCAGCTTCCAGAAGGACGCCGACGGCGAACTCGTCCGCGGCACCAAGCGGCACCCGACGCTGGAAGACGACGTGATCGTCTACGCCAACGCCACGATCCTCGGCGGCAACACCGTCGTCGGCGCCCGCTCCGTGATCGGCTCTTCCGTCTGGCTCACGAACACGGTCGCCCCGGAAACCGTCGTGGTCCTAGAAAAGCCGGCCCTGCGGGTGAAGTCCCCGAACAAGTCCCCAGACGGGTTCATGTACTTCATCTAAATCGAAGACTCACCACAAAGGCACGAAGGTCACACGAAGTTTCACAAAGAAAACCGGAGAAGAATTTCCTTCTTTTCTTGTCTCTGTGTTTCTTCGTGTGACCTTCGTGCCTTTGTGGTGAGTCTTTTCTTCTCGTCCGTCTTCACTCCCCGTACTCGTCCTTCCACTCCTCGTACCACGCCATTTGGATGGCTTCCAAGACCTTCTCGTTGGACCCCTCGGGCTTGCCCTCGAAGCCTTCCAAATCCAGCACCCACTTGTGCATGTCGGTGAACCGCACGGTTAGTGGGTCGAGCGTGTCGTACCGCTCGAACAGCAGTTCCCCGACCTCGCGATAGTCCTGCCACGTCATCGGCGTGTGTCTCCCGAATGTCTGAACAGGTGGTATACGCCCCGGCCGCGTGCCTGCCTAACCGTCAAAGTCGGCGCCAATTGCCCGACCGGGCCAGTTCGGCCGACCCGGAATACCCTTGTCAGGCGCCAATTTTGCCATTACCTTCAAATCATCAACTACGTTTGGTGTGTGGCCCGACATCACACACTTGTGCGCACATCATTGACCGGACACCCTTGGGGTAGGCACACATGACCCGTCTCACACTCTCCGTTCTGTTGCTCGGCGTCTTGGCCCTGCCCGTCTCGGCGGCCGACCCGACGCCCGCGGAACTCAAGCAGCAAATCGACGACCTCAAGAAGGTCACGGACGAGCTGAAGAAGCTCAAAGACTCGATGACCAAGTTGGACGAGTTGCGCCATCAGTCCATTAAGTTCGAAACGCAACTAGAATTCATCGAGAAGGATATTACGGAGATCAAGCGCCGACTGGACAACGCCGCGACAAAGTCCCTCAAGCCGGACACGGCGACCGCCTTCAAGGGCCAGGGCCGGGTGCGGTTCATCAACGCCTTCTCCGAGGAAATGGCCGTCGTCGTCAACGGCAAGTCGTACCGCCTGATGCCGGGCGACGAGAAGGTCGTCCCCGTCCCGCCGGGCGACTACTCGTACCAAGTGCTGCAAATCCAACACGCCCCGCAGGACCGCCGCATCGCCGCCGACGAGACGAAGACGGTGACGATTTACCTGATCCGGTAAGCCTCGAATCCCTTGGCGAACCCCGGGAAGCGAACATCCGGGGGCTTGACGCCCACGGCCCAATTTCTACACTCTCGTCTTATTGTCGGATCGTGGTCCGAATCTCTCCATTGGACAAAAGGGTGAGTCATGCAGTCCGGTCAGGCGAGTGAGATCGATTTTATCGAAGAGTTGAAGCTGCGCCGGTGGGCGCGCGAGAATTACGTGCCGACCACTCAACGGCACGACGCATGGCACCCGATTATCCACGAGGAAATGGGCCGCAAGGACCGCGACGGCCGGCACGACGGCCGGCACGCCGCCCGCTAAACTGGCGGCCGGTCCCCTCCCATTTCCAACTGTCATCACGACACCCGCCACCCCCCCCGGTGACGGGTGTTTTGCTTTCCAACCGGGTGACGCACGGAGGCGACACGCATGGGTTTTTTCACCGGCCGGGCCAGTTTCTCCCGCTACCGCATCGACGGCCCCGCCCCCCGCATGTTTGGCCCGGAGCACTTGGCCATGCTCGCCGAGAACGCGGCCGGCCGGCAGCGCATGGTCTCCGCGGACGGCGTCGAGGTCGGCTGGACCGCCGGGGACCACATCCTGGACGTCCAGTTCGACATGGCGAAGAACGTCGTCAACGACATGCTGTATTTCTGCCTGCGGACCGACGTGATGAAGCTGCCCGGCGACATGATGCGGGCCTACTACGCCATCGACTTGGCCGCCCTCTCCAAGAACAATCCGAGCGGGAAGCCGAGCGCGTTGAACAAGCGCGAGGCCAAGGAAGCCGCCCGCGACCGCCTGGAGCAGGAAGCGAAGGACGGCCGGTACACCAGGCGCAAGGCCGTCGAAGTCGCGTGGGACTTGAAGACGAACGAACTCCTCTTCGGCACCACGTCCACGGCCATGATCGACCGCCTGTCGGTCCTGTTCAAAAACACCTTCGGCTTCACCTTCCAAGGCGTCACCGCCGGCCGGCGGGCGTACTCGCTGGCGGAGGCGCACCAGCGCACGCGCAACGTGGACGATGCCTCGCCGTCGCCGTTCGTGCCGGGGTTGTCCTCGAAGGATGTCGCGTGGATTCCCGACGAAGCCTCGCGGGACTTCGTGGGCAACGAGTTCCTGATGTGGCTGTGGTACCAGTGCGAAGACGAGTCCGCGACCATCAAGCTCCTGGACAACTCCGAGGCCGTGGTGTTCATGGCCCGCACCCTCACGCTGGAGTGCCCCCGCGGCATGACCGGGCACGAGACGATCACGCACGAAGGGCCGACGCGACTGCCGGAAGCCAAGCGGGCGATCCAGTCCGGCAAATTGCCGCGCAAGGCCGGGCTGACGCTCGTCCGGCACGACGTGCAGTACGAGTTCGCCATCAGCGCCGAGACCTTGGCGATCACCGGGGCGAAGATCCCGGCCCCCGAAGACGAGGACGCCCGCGCCCGGCTGGACGCGCGGGCCGACCAGTTGCGCCACCTGATCGAGACGCTTGATCTGCTGTACGACGCCTTCGGCCAAGTGCGCTTCTCGGGCGAGTGGACCCCGCAACTCGCCCGCATGCAGCGGTGGTTGAGCCGCGAGGAGCGCCGGGCCGCGTGATCGCCCCCGAAAGCCCCGGCATGGCCATGCCGGGGCTTTCGGGGGCCGGCGGTCGCTAACATATCTTCATGCTCGACCTCTCTTCCCGCATTCTCGAATTCGTCACCGCCAAGGGCTACGCCCCGATGTCGGCGCTGGCCCTGTCCCGCGCCCTCGACATGGAGGTGCAGCCGCGCGAGTTCAAGAAGGCCCTCAAATCCCTGATGACGGCCGGCCGCGTTCAACTCGGCAAGAACGCCCTCATCCTGCCGGTGGCGACGGCCAAGATGATTACCGGCACCTTCAAACGGCTGCCCAAGGGGGACGGCGTCGTCCGCGTCCCCAAGGGGGACCGGTGGGACGAGTACCTCGTCCCGGAGGAAATGGCCAAGGACGCGGCCACCGGGGACGAAGTGGCCATCGCCATTCGCAAGGCCGGCAAGCACGCCGAGGCGACGGCTGAAGTGAAGGCGGTCGTCGCGAGGGCGACCAAACAATTCGTCGGCGTGTACTTCGAGCGGGACGGCGACTCGCTGGTGCGGGTGGACAACAACCTGTTCCGCCGCAGCATCAACGTGCAAGACGCGGCCGTGAAGGGGGCGAAGCCGAACGACAAAGTCGTGCTGGAGATGATCCACTTCCCCACCGTGGACACCCGCGGCGAGGGGGTCATCACCGAAGTGCTGGGCAAGTCCGGCGACCCGCGAGTAGACACGACGGCCATCGTCCGGGCGCTGGGCATCCCGGACACGTTCCCCGAAGAAGTCTTGGCCGAGGCCCGCGAGCAGGCGGCCGCGTTCAACGAGGACGACCACCAGGGCCGGACGGACTTCACGACGCAACTCGTCGTCTCCATCGACCCCGTGGACGCCAAGGACTTCGACGACGCCATCTCGCTGGTCCGCGATGAGACGACCGGGCACTGGGAACTCACCGTCCACATCGCGGACGTGGCGGCCTTCGCCCCGCTCGGCGGGCCGCTCGACCGCGAGGCTCGATTGCGGGGCACGAGCGTGTACCTGCCGCAACGGGTCATCCCGATGTTCCCGGAGGTCATCTCGAACGGGCTGGCCAGTTTGCAAGAGGGCAAGACGCGGTACGTCAAGACGGCCGTGATGGAGTTCACCGCCGACGGCCAGCGCGTCGGCCAGCGCTTCCACAACGGCGTCATCCGCAACCGGAAGCGGTTCACCTACGAGCAAGTGCAGGCGATCCTGCGAGACCCGGCCGGCGAAGTCGCCAAGCCGGTCGCCCCCGACATCGTCGCGATGCTGCGGCAAATGCTGGAGTTGTCTCGCATTTTGCGCAAGCGGCGGGCGGGCAAAGGGTCGCTGGAACTGTCGATGCCTGAGACGGTGTTGGAGTACGACCAGACCGGCCGCGTCAGCGGGGCGCACTTGGCCGTCAACGACGAGAGTCACCAGCTTATTGAAGACTTCATGCTCGCCGCCAACGAGGCGGTGGCCGAGTTCTTCGACGGCCAGAAGCTGCCGATTCTGCGGCGCGCCCACCCGGCCCCGGACGAGGCGAAGTTGGCCGCCTTCGCCGAGTTCGCCCGCTCGATGGGCCACAAAGTCGCCAAGCGGCCCGGCCGGTTCGACCTGCAAAAGCTCCTCAACGAGACACTTGATTCTCCCGACCGTCAAGCCATCCACTACGCCCTGCTGCGCTCGCTGAAGCAGGCGACGTACACGCCGACGCCGGACGAACACTTCGCCCTCGCCAGCGCCCACTACTGCCACTTCACCTCGCCCATCCGCCGCTACCCGGACCTGACCGTCCATCGGGCGCTGGGCCAATGGCTCACCAAGCGGAAGACGAAGCAGAACGAGGAGGAGCTACGCAACCTCGGCCACCACTGCTCCAAGACCGAGCGCCGGGCCGAGACCGCCGAGCGCGAGGCCGTGCGGCTGCGCTTGCTGGCCTACATGGAAGACCGCGTCGGCCTGCAAATGGAGGCCGTCATCACCGGCGTCGCCGAGTACGGCTTCTTCGCGATGGGCGTCGAGATTCCCGCCGAGGGGCTGGTGCGCGTCAGTTCCCTGTCGATGGATTACTTCGTGTACGACCCCGACGCCCACACGCTGGAAGGCCGCAAGACCGGCCTCCGCTTCCGCCTCGGTGACCGGCTGACCGTGGAAGTGGCCAAGGTGGACATCGCCCGCCGGCAGATGGACTACACGGTGGTGCGGCGGAAGAAAAAGGGGAAGTCCGTTTAGCCGCGACGCGGAGGCTTTGCGCAGCGGAGCGCGGGGCCTGATAACAACCGGCCCCGGGAATCCGTCCGAGGCGGCAGCGTAAGCGACGCCCACGCATAGGCCATCGAACGGCCGGAAGCCATCATCGGGTGACAGGTTGGGCGTCGCTTACGCAGCCGCCTCTGACGGAACAATGGGGAAGCGTTTCCGACGACTCCGCGTCGCGGCTTCACGGGGTTGTGCAAAAGACGGCCGGTCTCCGCGATTGCATCGGCCTTGATGGCCGCGGATAATGTGTTGACAACCCATGCGCATCCAAGCGGAGGAAGTTATGATGGGCAAAGTGATCGTGACCGCCACCATTGAAAATTACGGCGACTTGGAACTGAGCGACCGTGGCCTGATCCCGGCCGACCAGGTCCGCCGTATCGAAGTCGACAATGCGTTGGTCGACACCGGGGCGACCGGCCTCATGCTCCCCAAGCGGATGATCGCCCAATTGGGTTTGCGGCACTTTAAAACCCGTTCGGCTAAAGGCATTGGCGGCACCGTCGATTTGCCAATGTACAGCGTCGCCCGTCTGACGATCATGGGCCGGGAATGCGCGATGGATGTGGGTGAAATATCCGATGACCTGCCGCCGTTGATCGGGCAAATTCCGCTGGAAGCCCTCGACTTCGTCGTTGATCCGAAGAATCAACGGCTGATTCCCAACCCCGAACACGGCGGCGAACACGTCATGGAAGCGTTCTGACTGGCCGTCAGTCCAGCTTCTCGAACCGCAGGACCGTCTGGCCCTCGTGTTCGACCGTCTCAATGAACATGGCCAGCGGGCGGACCCACCAGCCGCTGTCCTCGTAGAGGGGGCGGTAGACGACCATCGGCTCCATCGTCTCGCTGTGGCGGGCGGTGCCCATCACCTCGTACTGCTTGCCTTTGAAGTGCCGGTACTTGCCGGGGGCGGGGGCCGGGATCATTATTTCACCACCATGCGGTCGAGGAAGGCTTTGTTGGAGCCGGACTTTTCCATTTGTTTGAGCAACGATTCCATCGCCGGCACCGGCTTGAGGCTCATCAGGTGCCGGCGCAGCAGGCTGACGCGGGTCAGCACGTCGGGCGGGAGGATCAACTCCTCCTTGCGGGTGCCACTCTCGGCCAAGTTGATGGCCGGGAAGATGCGGCGGTCGGCCAACTCGCGGTTCAGGACGCACTCCATGTTGCCGGTGCCCTTGAACTCCTCGAAGATCACGTCGTCCATGCGGCTGCCGGTCTCGACCAAGCACGTCCCCATGATGGTGATGGCGCCGCCCTCGTCGAAGGCGCGGGCCATGCCGAAGAGGCGCTTCGGGATGTCCAAGGCCCGGCTGTCCACGCCGCCGGACATCGTCCGGCCGCTGGTGCCGGCGGTCTTATTGTAGGCGCGGGCGAGGCGGGTCAAGCTGTCCAGCAGGACGAACACTTGCTGGCCTTGTTCGGCGAGGCGCTTGGCCCGCTCCATCACCAGTTCGGCGATGCGGACGTGGTTGCTCGCGTCGTTGTCGCTGGTGGACGCGATCACGTCCCCCTTGATCGTCCGGCGCATTTCGGTCACTTCCTCGGGGCGTTCGTCCACGAGGAGGACCATCAGCTTCATGTCGGGGTGGTTGGTGGCGACGGCCTCGGCGATGTGGCCCAGGATCACCGTCTTGCCGGTGCGGGGCGGGGCGACGATGAGGCCGCGCTGGCCCTTGCCGATGGGGCAGAACAGGTCCATCACGCGGGTCGTCAGCGGGCCGCCGGGGAGTTCCAGGTTGACGCGCTCGTGCGGGTCGATGGCGGTGAGTTCGTCCCAGTCCCGGTACTTCACCGTCTTGGGGCTTTCGCCCTCGATGGTGTCCACGCTGGTCAGGCGCGGGCCGGTGGAGCCTTTCTTGGGCGGCTCCACGGGGCCGCGGAGCATCATCCCCTTGCGGAGGGAGTGCCGCTGGATCAGCGGGGCCGGCACGTACGGGTCGCTCGTCTGGGCGGCGTAGTGCTTGTTGGGGTTCCTCAGGAAGCCGAACCCCTTGGGGTGGACTTCGAGGACGCCTTGGGTGGTCATGTGGTCTTCTGCGGTCATCGTTTCTTTCTTCCGATCAAGTCAAGTCATGGCCGGCCCCGGGCCGCAGAAATGAGGGCGGCCGGGGAGACCGCCGGGCTTGCCGGGCGGTCGGGAACTCGAACAGGGTTAGCGAATCATGTCGTCATGCGTGGTCACGCGCCGCGGTGAGGCGGCCCGTGGTGGGTGAAAAGCAAAATACCGGAGGACGTTGTGATCCCCCACGCGGCCGGTCTTGCCAATGGTATGTCGGCGTGGAGAGAGATAGCAAGAGTGGGTGGGCCGTCCCATCCGTGATAGTCTTCGACTATTTGAATTCATCTTAGCACGAAAAGCAAGCCGAGTTTGCAAATTCTTTCGCCCCGCCGATTTCTTACAATTCCCGGATGGCACAAACATACGACGTGATCGTGGTCGGGGCCGGCGGCATGGGCTCGGCCGCCGCCTTCGAATTGGCCCGCCGCGGCCGCTCGGTCCTGGCCCTCGAACAGTTCCCCCTCGTCCACTCGTTCGGCAGTTCGCACGGGCACACGCGGATCATCCGCAAGGCCTACTACGAGCACGCGGATTACGTCCCCCTGCTGCACCGGGCCTACGAGCGCTGGCACGACTTGGAGCAGCGCACCGGCAAGCACCTGCTCACGCAGTGCGGCTGCCTGAGCCTCGGGACGATGCAGAGCGAAGTCGTCCGCGGCGTGCTGTCGGCCGCGTCGCAACACCGGCTGGACGTGGAGTACCTCGACGCGGCCTCCCTAAAATCGACGTACCCGCAGTTCACGGCACCGGCCGATTTCGTCGGCGTGTGGGAGCGGTCCGCCGGGCTTCTGTTCGTCGAGGACTGCGTGCAGGCCCACCTGGACGCCGCCGTCGAGTTCGGGGCCGA
Organism: Zavarzinella sp.; assembly: GCA_043744795.1. GTDB lineage: Bacteria > Planctomycetota > Planctomycetia > Gemmatales > Gemmataceae > Zavarzinella. The sequence goes on from JAYTTY010000116.1 coordinate 9,305, forward strand.
CATCCACACGGAGGAGACCGTGCTGGACTGGGCCGCGGACGGCGACGCCGTGGAAGTGACCACCAGCGCGGGGACGTACTCGGCCGCCAAACTGGTCATCACCGCCGGGGCGTGGCTGCCCGAACTGCTCAAGGAAGTCGGCCACCCGTTCACGGTGATGCGGCAAGTGATGTGGTGGATTCAGCCGCGGGAAGCCGCCGACTTCCGGCGGGACCGCTTCCCCATCTTTTTGGCCGACACCCCGGAGGGGATTTTCTACGGCCACCCGATGATTGACCAGCGCGGCGTGAAAATCGCCCGGCACTACGGGGCCGAGGAACTGGCCGGCCCCGCCGAGGTGAACGACACGGTGATCGAAGAAGACGAGCCGCCCATCCGGGACTTCTTGGCCAAGTACCTGCCGGCCGTGGACGGCGACATCGGCGAGGCCCAGACGTGCATGTACACCCTCACCCCGGACCGGCACTTCGTGCTGGACGTCCACCCGGAACACCCGAACGTCTCCTTCGCCGGCGGGTTCAGCGGCCACGGGTTCAAGTTCGCTTCCGTGGTCGGCGAGATCATGGCCGACCTCGCCGACAAGGGGGGGACTGACTTGCCCGTCGGCATGTTCAACATCGCCCGCCTCCTCGGTGAACGGCCGGCGGCCGAATAGAGTAAGATCGCCGTGAAAGGCAACCTCACCCCCTCACCCCTTACAAGGGTAGGTTTCCGGCCGGGGCAGAGGGAAATTTAGGCGGGGGTCGCTGTTGGCATCCGTCGCAGCCCCCTCGGGGTCATCGTCGGCC
>JAYTTY010000117.1:0-10089 GCA_043744795.1 Zavarzinella sp.
TTGTGATAGAGAGAACCTGTCAAAATAGAGGTGTTATCACAACTAAAACTCCAAAATCACCTAGAAAACACGGCAATTCTTCGTGCGCTGGCCCTGGCCTCACGCCCCGAACAGGATTTTGCTGAGGATGTCCCACATCCCGGCGACGGGCGGGTTGGCCGGGTCCACGCTGCCGGCCGCGCGGCACGTCATGCATGGCCGCGACACGCCGTCGTCTGACAGTTCGCCGCGGCCCTCGCAGGTCGGGCACTTGAACGGCATGTAGCCCATCCGGCCTGGCGTGTATTCATACCGGCCCCGCCCGCAGCACAGGTTGCACTCGGGCGACTCCTCGCACCAGCACCGGATCATCCTGGGCATTTGGCCTCCGCGCCTGCGTTACTTCCCGTCGAGCAACTTCCCCAGCCCCAACTTAATCTCTTTCGTGTCCCCGGCCTTCACCACCGCTTGGTTCGCTTTTTCCAGCATCTTCCTCTGGAGTGACGGCTTCAACTGGTTCACCGTGTCGATGGCGGCTTTGCCGAGAATCTCGGCCAAGTCCCCACCGACGCCGGCGGTGTGTTCGACCACTAAATGATCATAAGAAAGGTCGGCCTTCAACACGCGCAGGCGGAACGTGATGTCCGGCAGGAAGCTGTTCGTCTTCACGGCCTTTGTCGTCGATTCGCATTGAAGGGCGAGGTACGGTCGGCACTTGGCTCGCGTCTCCCCGCTGTAGATGCGTTCGCCGGCCACCCATTTCTGTTGCTCGAACTTGATTTTGACGTTCAGCGACAGCACCATGTCGAACGTCATCACGCCGGGCGAAGGTTTTTTCACGTTCCGCACGATCACGTCCAACGACTTCTCCGGGTTGTCCGCGTCCACGCGCACCCGGCGCCAAGTGCCGTCGTTGCGGATGCCCTTCTTGGCCGACGGTTTTAGGAGGATGCCGTCCTTCTCCCACTTGAGGCCGACGGTCACTTCCTTCTGCTTGCCCCAGCCGTCCGCGTTGTCGGCCAGCGGCGTCGGCAGGGCGGCCAAGACGAACGAGCGCATCACCTTTACCAACTCGTCGGCCGTCGGCGCGTCCGCCGGCACGGTCTTGTCGGCCGCGCCGGCGAGGGTCGGCAGAGAAAGGGCGAGCAGCAGGAATATGGTTCGCATCATGGGTGGTGGCTCGCGTCAGGCGGCGGTCTTCAAGATCTTGGTGATGTAATCTCTCACCCCCACCACGTCAACGCCGGTCGCCACGTCGGCGTTCGGCTTGCCGGCGGGCGTGGGCCGGGTGTCGAACACGGTCATGCCGCGGGTGAGCTCGCCGCGCGTCTCCACGTCCACGTGGTGCCGTTCGAACGTGAGCAGATCGCGGCGGGCGAGGGCGATGTACCCCAGCACGTCTTTCAGGTGAAAGCCTTCGGACCCGTACAGGTTGCAACTCGCCCGGATGCCGTAGGGGACGATCTTGCGCAGGAACCGGCACGTCGCCGACTCGGGGGACGGGAGTTCCAGCAAGTCGGATGGGGAAAAGAACAGTTTGCGGGTCACGTCCAGCGGGATGAGCGACATCGTGGCCGAAGACCGCAAAATGCTCCGCAGGGATTCCGGGTCGCAGGCGGCGTGGAACTCGGCGGCGGCCGTGGCGTTGCCCGGCTCCCGCCACGCCCCGGCGAGGAGGATGACCCGGTCGATCATCATGGGCAGGTCCGGGTCGCGGTCGAACGCCCGCTGCAGCATGGTCGCCGGCCCAAGCACAAGAACCGTCACCTCGCGCGGGTTGGCGCGCACGAGTTCGACAATCAGCTTGTCCCCCGGCGTCGGCTGGTGCAGCGACACGGGGGGGAAGTTGGAGTTGCCGTAGCCGTCCGCCCCGTGCAGTCGCGTGCCGTCCATTTGGTACGTGATCGGCAGGGCGGCGCCGAGGCGCGGCCACTTCGGCGGGTCCACCGCGTTAATCAACAAGTGGACGTTTTGCGTGGCCTGCTCGGCGCCGACGTTCCCGGGCGTGGCGACCAGAGCGAGCACGTCCAGCGTCGGGTCGTGAAGCGCGAGGGACATGGCGAAGGCCGTGTCGATGCCGGGGTCGCCGATGATGATGCACTTGCGGGGCACGAGCAACCCTCCTTGTTCAAGACGGGACGGGCGATTGCAATTGCCGCAGGACGCCGAGCGCCCGGCCGGAGCGGATCGCCTCGCGGGCGACGGCCACCCCTTCCGGCAGGGACTTCACCGCGTCAACGGTCAACAGGGCGGCGGCGGCGTTCGCGGCCACGATGCGCTCGGCGGGGCCGGGTTCTCCCGCCAACACGCGGCCGATGACGGCGGCGCTCTCCGCCGCGTCGGCCGCCTGAATTTCCGACAACGCCACCGGGGCCAAGTCGAAGTCGGCCGGGCGCCAAACGACTTTCGTGACGCGGCCGTTCGCCACCACCCGCACGTTGGTCGGCCCGCTTAACGTCACTTCGTCAAGCCGGTCGGCCCCGCTGACGAGAATCGCCCGCTCGCATTCGAGGTCACGCAGCGCTTCCGCCAACGTGTCCAAGAGGGCGGGGATGCCGACGCCCAAAAGATGGTGCCGCGCCCCGGCCGGGTTCAGAAGCGGGCCGAGCAGGTTGAAGACTGTCCGCACGCCCAGTTTCTTCCGGAGCGGCGCCACCTTCGCCAGTGCGGGGTGAAACAGCGGGGCGAAGCAGAAGGCGTACCCACATCTTACGAAGGCGGCCTCGGCCCACTCCGGCCCGGCGGTGATCGGCACGCCGAGTTCTTGCAGCACGTCCGCGCTGCCCGACCGGCTGGACACCGCCCGGTTGCCGTGCTTCACGACCCGCACCCCGCACCCGGCGACGACGAGCGACACTGCCGTGCTGATGTTGAAGGTGCCGCTCTCGTCCCCGCCGGTGCCGCAGGTGTCCAACAGCGGCCCGCCGGCCGCGGCCAGCGGGCGTTGGAACCGCCGCAGCGTCCGCACCGCTTGGGCGATTTCGTCCCCCGCTTCGCCCCGCATTCGCCAGGCGGTCAAGACCGCCCCGGCCGCCGTCTCGTCGAACGGGCCGGAGACGAGGGCGGTCAGGAAGCCGTCCACATCGGCGGCCGACAATTTCTGGCCGTCGAGCAAGCTTTTCAAAAAGGGCCGGAAGTCCGGGTCGGGGGTCGTGACCATCGATTCACTTTAAGGGAACGGATGGAATTCGTTCAAGTGACTTCCGCGGAAAGCCGTTTCCATCTGTACGGATGTCACATATACTAATTTATAGGCGTGTAAATATGGTCTGATCACTCTCCGCACACCCGCCCCGCGTGCGCCGGTGGGAAATTACCCATGTCCGACACAGGTACGATTACCGAAAAGCAGAACAAAATCCTCTCGTTCATCCGCGAGAAGATCACGGACTGCGGCTACCCGCCGTCGATCCGCGAGATCGGCGAGGCCTTCGGCATCGTTTCGCCCAACGGCGTGATGTGCCACTTGAAGGCCTTGGAGAAGAAGGGTTTTATCGAGCGGAACAAGGGGATGACGAACCAAAAGTCCGCGGCCCGGGCCATCACGGTCCCCGGCATGCGGACCACCCCCGCCGTGTTCCCCATGCTCGGGATGGTGGCCGCCGGCGCCGCGATGGAGGCCGTCGCCCAGAACGAGATCGTGGACTTGGGCGACATGTTCGCCGGCAAGGACCACTTCGCCCTGCGGATCAAGGGGCAGTCGATGATCGAAGACCACATCGACGAGGGGGACATCGTCATCATCCGCAAGCAGGAGACGGCCGAGAACGGCGAGCGCGTGGTGGCGATGATGGACGGGGGCGCGACGCTGAAAAAGTTCTACCGCCGCAAGAACCAAATCGTGTTGGAGCCGTCCAACGGCACGATGGCGCCGATTGTCGTCGAGCCGGGGTCGGATATTCAAGTCGTCGGCACGTTGGTCGGCGTCGTCCGGAAGTGCTGAGGCCGGCCGGTCAGTTTTTCGGGCGGAGCAACTGCGAGCCGAGCCACCCGCCCACCGCGCCCATCAAGACCGCCGCCCCCACAAGGACGCCCAAGAGGGCCGGGGCGCGGCTCCCCACACTTAACTGTTCCTGCCAAAAATCCACGCCCATCGGCCGCTCGGAGCCGAATTTCAAGTGCAGGGCCGCGACGGCCAATCCCGTCACCACGCCGGCCAAGATGCCCTGTTTCAACCCGGACTTCGTGTTGGCGCCCGCGAGTACGCCGCCCAAGAGCGTCGTAATGGTGGCCAGTTGCCACACCACCATCGCACTGCCGCCGAACGACCCGAAACTGGACGCGGCCACGCGGGCGAATTGTTGCTGAAGGTGTCCCGCCCAATACGTCCCCGCCACCGCCAACGCCGCCCCCAACAGCACACGCCACATGACGACCGGGTGACTCTCCGGCGGCTCGATCAGCAGCGTGCGGGCGTTCGCCCCACTCGCCACGGCGACGGCCGGGGCCGGCGGGTAAATCAGGCGGCCGGCGAACCCGGCCATCACGCCCACCAAGCCCGCCATGATGGGGAAGCCGAAGAGCCACTCGCCGGGGAGCGACTCCCCCGTGCGGTTGAGTTGCCACAAGTGGCCCGCCGCCGCCAGCACGCCGACAAGCAGCCCCGTCAGTTCGGCCTTGTGGTTTCCGGTCCCCGCGATCACGCAGCCGATGAGGCATGACGCGAGGAGAACGCCCACCCACACTTGCTCGCTCGGGGGCGGGGTGTCCGGCGTCCACAGCGTCAGCGCCGAAAGGGCGTGATCCAGCCCGGCGAACAGGCCGAACACGCACACCAAGCCGAACAAGAGTCGCCGGATAAACCGCGGCGTATCCGCGTCACCAACCGTCGGCCCCAAAACGGGAAGAGGGAGCGCCGGCCCGCCGCAGCGACGACAGGGCGTCCCGGGGTATTGTTGTTGTCGGCACGTCGGACAAGTCCCGGTCATTGCGCGCAGGCCCCGGCGGTCTGGAGTCGGTCACCGGAAGCATATGTCACGAAACGGCGGGAAAATAACGCTTCCCAAGAGAAATGGCGGCGTAGGGCGGCGTCACAACTTTCTCGCCGGCGTTCAACCCGTGGCTTTTCGACCCCTGCCATTTGCGTCTCACACAATCCTCATCTATGGTTCACCGATCACCACTTGCCAAGGAGGGCAACCGTGCGGATGGATTCAGCACACGATTTTTCGGCCGGATCGCACCGGCCCGTTTCCCACATGACAGCACCGACCGTCCTCTTGATCGACGACGACCCCAACGTCCGCGAGTCGTTGCGGATGGTCCTGCGGGACGAGGGGTACCGCGTCATCGAGGCGTGCGACGGGGAACTGGGCATCGGCAAAGCCGTCAGCGAGCGGCCGGACCTGATCATCGTGGACATGATGATGCCCAAGGTCTCAGGCTTCCTCGTGATCGAGCGCGTCAAGCACCAGCACCGCCTGCCCGTGCCCATCGTCATGCTGACGGGGAACGACAGCGACCACCAGCGGTCCTACGCCGAATTCCTCGGCGTGGACGCCTACCTGAGCAAGCCGGTGCGGATGTCCCAACTCATGGCCGTCGTCGAGCGGCTTTGCCCGCTGCCCGCCGGGCAGGCGCTCCCCGTGTGACCGTTTACGGCTTCTCTTGCACGGTCGTGTACAGTTTCCCTTCGATGACCTTCCCACCGGCCCCGGAGAGTCTGTACCCGACGCGCATTTGCATGCAGGGGACCATGTCCGTAAGCGTCAGCGTTACCGTGCGGCGGTCCGCGGACAACGCCTTGTCGCGGACCGTCACCGGGTCGCGGGCTTCGCGGTTCGGGTCGAGAAGGGACCAGTCCTTGGAGCCGTAAGCCGCGCTCCAGCGGTAATTCCACCGCTCCACGACGAACCCCTTGTCGCCGGTCAGCGATTCCGGGTCAATCTCCCGGTCGAACTTGAGGGTGACCTTGTTCCCCGCCGTCGCGTAGCCGACGGGCATGTCGAACGGCCGGCCGGTGTGGCGCACGCGCTGGAGGCAGCCGTCCTTCTCGGCGGCCGTCTGCCAGCCGTCCAGGCCGACGACGTACAGGTGGCCATCCTTCGGGTGGAAGCGGGCGCGGGCCGAGCCGGACAGAAATTTCAGCCCGAGGTCCGCGGCGGCGGCCTGGAACTTCGTGCCGTCCCGCAGGATCGCGTACCCCTTGCAGCGGCCGTAGGAGAGGTGCAGCATCGTGCCGCCGAGCGGCCCCCATTTGCCGTCCGGCACCCAGACTTGCCCGCCGGCCGAGTTGTCGGCCTCCTTCGGAATCCACAGCAGCGGCGGGTCGAACGTCTTCGGCGGCTCGGCCCGGTGGTGCGTCCGCATGTCGCCGTAGAACCCGCCCTTCTGGTACAAGTCTAAACGTGTCACCGGCATCCAGTTTCCTTCCTGGTCGGCCCCGGAGATGACGCCGCTCGGCGACATGCCCAACCCGATGGGGTGGCGGAAGCCGGTGCTGTAAATTTCGGATGTGGACCCGTCCTTGCTCACCTTCAACAAACAGCCGCCGGTCGGCGTGTGGTCGTCGCCGGTCTTGAAGAAGTAGAAGTTGCCGGCCGGGTCGGTCTCCAGGCAGGTGTCGTAAGAGTGTTCGCCGCCGCCGGCGTGCCAGTCGTTGTTCACGCAGCGGTAAGTGTCCGCCTCGCCTGTGCCCGTGAGAGCCGTCAGTTGGCCGCGTTCCAAGACGTGGATGACGCCGTCCACCACCTTGAGGCCGAGCGGTTGATACAGGCCAGTGGCGTAGCGCGTCCACTTGATCGGGCCGGGCTTGGTGAAGTCGCCGGCCGCCAGCCACACGTCCCCGTGGGCGGTGCAAATGGCGACGGCCCCGTCCGGCATGAAGTCCACGCCGGTCACGAAAAAGAGGGCGTTGTACGGGTTCTGGTACGGCAGGTTAAAGGTGTCGATTGTCAACGGGCCTTCGCCGGCCTTGCCGAATTCCAACTGCGTCATGATGACGGCTTTCCACCGGGGGGCGGGCATTTTTTTTCTGACCTCAAGCATCAAATTGGCGGCGGGCCGGGCGGCGACCGCCCGCAGGAATTCACCCTGCTGTTCGACCGGGCCGACCCAGTAGATGACCTCCACGCCGTCTCGAACTTCCGCCTTCGAGAACGTCCCGGAGACGACGCCTTTCGCGTCCACGTCTAGCGTCGCGGACCCGCGGACCGTGATGATTTTCGCCGTCGGCCCGTCGAGGCCGACGACGGCCGTGCCGGCCGGCACCTTCACAAACCGGCCGCCCGGAAACTCCGCGAGCAGACACTTCATTGGGTCGTCGTGCGCGTCGACCAGAATCGTCCGGATGACGGCCGTGCCCTTCAGGATGGGTTCGGCCCACGGCAATTCGGTGACAGTCGTTTTGCCGACGGTGTACGTCAACGACGTGCGTTGGCCGTACAGTCCGAGCGACTGAAACTTTGCCCACTCGCGCGGCAGCGGGGCCGTGGAGGGATGCGAAGTCGCAAAATTCCCCTTGGCGTCGGCCCACCCGGCGAGATTAGAGGAGGTGCCGAACGTCACCGGCCCCGTCGGCGTCGGCGTGTTCAACAGGCCGAACCGCCGGGAACTATGGTTAAGGAACCCGCCGCCCCACGTCGCGGCGAAGCGGAGCTGATTGCGGTCGAACAAGAAACTCGCCTCTTGCTTGTCGCCGATCTTGATGGCCGTCGCCTTGTACACGCGGCCCTTGCCCGTCGGGCCGGCGTAATCGACCGTGGCGTTCTGGTACGGCCCGGTGTCGGTCTTTTGGAAGCGGCCGTCCACCCAGTCCTTGTCCGTCTCGCGCTCCCACGCCTCGCCGGTGATGGCGCTGGCCGGCGGAGTCCAATTGGCGTCCGCACTGATGCCCTCGTTGCCGTCCAGTTTCCACAGGCTCACCGTGGCGTTGTCCCGGTCGAGGGCGGCATTCGGGACGGCTTTGAACTCGCGGATCACGTTGGAAAGACGAACGTCATCGACCAAGCCGTCGCAGCCGATGCGCTGGTCGGCGGCGTAGGCGCCGCCGATGAGAAGCGGCCCGTCCGCGTTGGCGAGGGTCTTCGCCGGCTGCATTTTTTGCTCGGCGACCTGCTTCGTGTCCACCCACAAGCGGACGGTCGTGCCATCGAAACTCATGGCGACGTGGTGCCACGCCTCATCACAAATGTTCACCGGAGATTTGATCTCGCTCGGCGTCATCCCCGGCAGGTAGGCGCTGAACGTCCCCGTCCCGGCGTAGGTGTACATCTCCCAGTGCCGGGCCGACGATTTCGGGTCACTCGACACCAACACGTTGAAAGCGCCCTTGGAGAACAGCTTGGCCCAGCATTCGATGGTGATCGGCGGCTTGCGGTAGCGGTCGTCGCCGTCGATGCTCGCCGGGAAGACGCGGGCGTCCAAGGCTTTGTCAAACTTCCCGTCCGCGAAACGAAGTTCACGGCTGACCGGCGCCGGGGCTTGCAGCGGCGGCAGCGAGCGGTTCGCCGCCCATGTGCAGCCGCGCCGGATCAAGGCGGCTGCGCCATCGCCGCGAATCGACTCGACCGAGTGGCCCAGCACGGTCTGAAACACGCGGGCCTTGCCGTACTGGGACACCCACGCCAACGGCTCGTCTTTGCCCGTGTCTTTCGATTTGGCCGTCGCCAATACTTCGATCGGCTCGTCGCCCTGTTGCTTGTAGTAAAGCTCGTCCGTCGTCTCGAAATTGCCCATCCCCGCCGTGATCGGGTGCTTGCCCGTCACCGTGACGCTGAACGGGCCGTACTTGTCGTGCCCGCTCTTGCCCGGCGTGTGGTCCCACACGCGGCGGACGATCTTGCGGTACTCCGGCCAATCCGACTCCTTCGCCCCCGGCAACGATGCGTGGAACGCCCCGTCCGCGAAGTGGATGACGGCGAAGCCCTTCCCGGCGTCGAGGTACTTCAACAGGTTCTTCTTGGCGGTGTCGGTCAGGCCGGGCCGCTCCCAATTCACGTAGTTTTGCACGATCAGGTCGTAACCGCTCAGGTCTTCGCGGGCCAAGAATTCCGGGTCATCGACGATGCGACAGCGGAACCGGCCGTCCCGCTCGATGACGGCCTTCAACACCTGACTGGTCTCCCGCCAGTTGTGGAACGGCCCGTCGTGCCCGGTCAGGATTAACGCTTGGGCCGGGCTGCCGACCGTCACCAAGTTCATCTCGCGGTCGCCGGGGAAATCACTCTTCACGCCGTCGTCCGGCACCTCCGCATGAGCGGTCCACAAGATGGCGTTGAGGAGCAGTTTGCGGTAGGAGTCGTTGCGCCAGTTGTCGAAGAAGTGCCCGCCCGTGAACCCGACGCCTCGGCCGCCGCCGGTCCGCTCCAGCGCGTAGCCGACGGTCTGCGGCCCTTCCTTGCCGAGATCGACCGAGAGGAGCGGCGTGGCCTTCGGCTCCTGCGCGCGGAAGCGCAGGTTGTAGTAAAACTCGTCCTTGATCTCGAATGGCTTGATCCCCCGACAGGCCGGGTGTTCCCCCGGCGTCGCCTTCACGGTTACGGTTTGGATTTTGGAATACCAGCCGTTCTTGGCCGGGCCGCTTTGGTAATCGAAGTGCCCGCCGACCCAGTCGAGGGCCGGCGTGTCGTTGGGCAAAAACGTGGACCAGTGGACGAGGACGAGGCCGCAGCCGCGGTCCATCTGTTTTTTCAACGTCGCCAGCCGGTCGCCGACGAGCAGCGGGTGATCCTTCGGGTTGCGGTCGGACCCGCTGCTGACGACGACGATGGTGTCCGCGTCGTCCAGCGTGGCCGGCACGTCCGGCCAGCCCTTCAAGTGGGCCTCCGTGCGGACGTTCTTGACGTTGGCCGCCGTGTCCAAGCAGTGCTTGAACAGCCGCACCGTCTTCTCGTACTCGTGCGTCCCGGCCGGGTGGCTGCCGTCCGTCGGCCCGGCGATCAGCACGACCTTTTTGGCCTTCGCCGGCTCGGCGGCCGAGAGGGAAGACGCGGCAATCAGGAACAGGGAGAGAAGCGTGCGCATGGGTGTGACCAAGTGATGGCGGGAGAATCGCATCGTATGCGGGATGGGAAACTGGCGCCAGTGAAAAAAGAGAGTCATGCGGTTCACGAACAGTCCCGGGGTTCGCCGAGCCTCACCCGCGGGCTACACTCCGTCGCCCCGCCGGGG
>JAYTTY010000118.1:0-10077 GCA_043744795.1 Zavarzinella sp.
CACACGGCGGCCGGCCGCATCTTCTCCCCCCCTTGGCAAGGGGGGGCCGGGGGGGTCTCGGCGACTCGCCCTCAATCAACACACCGTCGCTCTCAACCCTACCGCCGGGCCCGCTTCTGCGGGTCGGTCTCGATGGGGCCGAAGGTCTGCTCGTGGCGCTGGACGGCGGCCTGCAAGGCCCCGAGCATGCGCTTGGCGGTCGGGAAGTTCAGGATGACGCGGTGGCCGATCTTCGCCGGCTCCGTGGCGTTCCCGACCACGAGGCCCGAGTGGAAGCCGAAGTCGAGGAGCAGTTCCTCGAACGTCCCGGCCACGCGGAAGAAGTTGCAGTACGCCGTGGTCATCCCCGCCGTGGAGACTTCCAATCGCATCGGCTGTAGCGCCGGCGGCACGGGCACGACGGCCCCGGACGGCCCCTCGGATTCCTCGGACATGGCGACCCCCTTGAATGGCTCGGCGCCCGCCGCCGATGAGCAAACCTTAGACACGCGGCCGGGAACTTCAAGAAGGCGGGGCGTTGGCCACTCGCTCCGGCCGGTCTTGTCTTCGTTGGAGTCCCGGCTTCAGCCGGTCATCGGTGGACGACCGTTACGCCGTGGGCCAGCCATTGGACGCGGGAAGCTCCGAAGACCGGCTGAAGCCGGGACTCCAACGGAGACAAAAAATCCGTGGCTGGGCGAGCGATTGTCGGCGGGAAACTCCGAAGACCGGCTGAAGCCGGGACTCCAACGGAGACAAAAAATCCGTGGCTGGGCGAGCGATTGTCGGCGGGAAGCTCCGAAGACCGGCTGAAGCCGGGACTCCAACGGAGACAAAAAATCCGTGGCTGGGCGAGCGATTGTTGTCGGCAGGAGGCGTTCCGGACACGGTCGCACCACCGTGCGAAATAGATTCACCCCTTGGCCTCAACTTCTCTCAGGCCCCCGCATAATCCGCAGAATCGGCCCGATTGTTAAAATCGGCAATTGCGACTAGGACATAAATCGCACCGAGTCAACAACTTTCCCGGAATTTCGTCCATTTGGCTGTTGCTAAATTCCGATTGCTCGTTAAAGTCACGGGAATTGATGTCGCCCCAATCGGCGACACCCCGGCGACCGGCGGACCCCTCAAACCCGCCGCAACTGGAATTACCATCCACGGAACTTTCCCGTCCGCGGAGTTTTCGAATGGGTAGCCATAATATGAACCACACGACCGCCCCGAAAAAAGCCCGCCAGACCCGCCTCGGCATCCAGACCCTGGAAGCCCGCGAGGTGCCGGCCTCGGGCCTCGGCGTCGCCAGCAACTTCAGCGCGTTCTACTTTGAAGACGTCAACGCCCACTACAGCGACATCCAAGGCCGCGTCGCCGTCGGCGGGAACGCGAACTTCACCGGGTACAGCATCGGCGACAAGCTCACCAACTCCCACGGGACGCGGGACGACTTGATCGTCGGCAAGGCCTTGGACTACACGAACGGCCAAGTCTTCAACGGCAACACCGTCTACGGCACGACGGTCCACACCGAGTCGTTCGGCCACCCGAACGGCGACGTGCATCAGGGCGCGCCGATCAACTTCGCCGCCGCCAAGACGGAACTCACGAACCTGTCCAACGGCTGGAAGGCCCTCGCGGCCACCGGGACCGTAACCAACACATACGGCGCGCTGACCCTTAAGGGGACCAACGCCGGGGCGAACGTCTTCAGCCTGACCGCCGCCCAACTGTGGGACGCCAACGGCATCACGATCAAGGCCCCGGCCGGGTCCACGGTGGTGGTGAACGTCTCCGGGACCGACGCCCGCATGCAGTTCATGGGCTTCAACCTCGAAGGGGTCAAGCAGGAAAACGTCGTCCTCAACTTCAACCAGGCGACTAAGCTCCAGTTGCAGGGCATCGGCATCCACGCCAGCGTCGTGGCCCCGAACGCCCACCTGCAGTTCGACAACGGCGCCATCAACGGCACCGTGGTCGCCAAGTCCATGTGCGGGTACGGCGAAATCGAGTACACCGAGCCCGAGATCAAGCTCCCGCCGCCGTGCCACGCCTGCCCCGGCAACACGATCAAGGGCGTCGTGTTCTACGACAAGGACAACGACGGCGTGATCGACGCCGGCGAGAACGGCCTGGGCAACATCAAGATCACGATCACCGGGACCGACACGGACGGCAACAAGGTCGCCCGCACCACGTTCACGGACGTCAACGGCAACTATTCCTTCGACGGCCTGAAGGACGGCACCTACACCATCCGGTCCGCGAAGCCGAAGTGGATGCACGGCGGCAAGAGCGCGGCCGGGTCGTTCGGCGGCAAGACCGGCGTGAACGTGATTTGCCACATCGACGTGAAGGGCTGCGGCCTGACCTCGACCGGCTACAACTTCGGCGAACTCTGCGGCTGCCACGACTGACCCCGCATTTGGCGAAGATCAACAGAAGAGAAGAGTTTAACCACAGAGGACACAGAGGACACAGAGAAAAGACAAAACAGAGGAAAGGCATTTCTAAGAATGTCTTCTCGGTATTTGTCTTTTCTCTGTGTCCTCTGTGTCCTCTGTGGTTAAACTCTTCTCTTTTCTCATGTTTCTTGGCCACTATCCCCATGACCCCCGACTGGCAACTCCCGGCCGGCACGGACCGCGGCCTCTGGGACTACGTCTCCAGCCGGCGCGTCGCCGACGAGTACGACGCCGCGCTCGCCGGCACGCCGCTCTTGGCCGTGGACTTGGCGTTCGCCGAGCGGCACTTCCCCGCCCCCGGCACCGTCATCGACCTCGGCTGCGGCACCGGCCGCCTGCTGATGCGCCTCGCCCCGCGCGGGTTCGACGGCCTGGGCGTCGACCTCTCCGCCGCGATGTTGGACGTGCTGCGGGAAAAGGCCGCCGCCGCCCATCTCCCGATCACCACCCTGAAGGCCAACCTCGTCGAACTCGACGGCGTCCCGGCCGCCTCGCGGGACTACGCCGCCTGTCTGTTCAGCACCCTCGGCATGATCCGCGGCCGCGACAACCGGGCGGCGTTCCTGAACCACGTTCACCGCATCCTCAAGCCCGGCGGCGTGTTCGTCGTCCACGCCCACAACGTGCGCTTCAAACTCGGCTTCGGCCTGGGCCGCCGCGGCGGCGCCGCGGGCGACCGCACCATGCCCCAACACCGCGGCGGCGCCGACCTGACCCTGCACCACTACACCCGCCGAGAGTTATTGGACGAATTGACGGCGGCCGGCTTCACGCCGCGGGAACTGCAACCCGTCAGCACGCGGGCGGACGGCAAGTTGCCGGCGCCGTGGCTGCTGCCGGGCGTGCGGGCATACGGGTATCTGGTGGCGGCGGTGCGGACGTGAGCCGTCACGGCCCGCCCGCGGAACGCACCACGTCCGCGGGCGTCAGCACCGTGATCTGCGGGTACCGGCGGAAATCCTTGTCGTTGAACGTCAGGATGTGCGTGACGCCGTGGACCCGCATGGCGGCGACGAGGCGGGCGTCGTGGGACGGCTTGCCGACGACTTTGTGGGTCGAAACCAACGAACGCCATTCGTCGAACACGGCGGGCACGTCTCCGAGCAGCGAAAAATCCGTTTCGAACATGGCGAAGTTACCCAAGACTCGGTCAGGCGTCAGGCCGAGGCCGTTCTGAGCCGCCGGGCGCGTGGCGACCGACCAATATTCGTAAAAATTCTGCGGGGCTAAACAGAGTTCGTGCCCTTGCGATTTTAAGACCGCACACGAAGCCACCGCCGTCCCATGATCCTTGTCGCCGGGCGACGAACTGCGAATCAGGATGTTCGTGTCAACGAGAATGTTCATTCGTAGATCGACTCGCGGCTGTCATCAACAAAGTGGTCGACCGGCGGGTGGCTGGCGGCCCATGCGGTGAACCGGGCGACCCATTCGGCGGCTTGTCGGGCTTTTTCTTCGGCCGCGTCACGTTCCAGAATGGCACGCGCCAATTCCTCAACCGCGACCCCTTGCGCCGTGGCGCGCCGACGGAGGAGTTCCTCCGCGTCGGCCGACAACGGAATGGTGAGGGCGCTCATCGGTAGAGGGGAGGCTTGTGTTACCATATTTGCCATTCTATACGACCGACCGCAAGCGGGGAACTCACAAGACCCCCAGCATCCGCAGTCCGATCACCGCCGCCAGACTGATCGCCAGCGGGCCGGCGACGCGCCTCGCCAGTTGGAACGAGTTCGTCCCGGTCAGCGTCGCGGCCATCAGGGCGACGGCGGCGACGGGGGACATGGTGCGGCCGGCGGCCGCGGACACGGACACCACGGCCCCCACGTCGGCCGGGTCCAGGCCGGCGGCCTGCGCCGGGGCGACGAAGAAGGCGTACACACTCTGCGTCGCCGCGATGCCCGACCCGCTGACGGCCGCGAACCCGCCCGGCACCGCCCCGGCCAACGGCAGCAATAAGCCGGGGGCGTGGCCCACGAGGTATTCAATCCCGCGAGAGAGGCCGACCATCTCGACCGCCTTGCCGAAGCAGTTGGCGACGACGATCAGCGAGATCACCTCCGTGAAGGCGTACCCGGCCCCTTGGAAAAAAGCCTTCGGCACGCCGGCGATCTTTTGCCGGTGGCTCAGGGCCGCGACCACGACGCCGAAGAGCATCGCCGCCCCGATCAGCCGAGTCTCGTAGCCGGGGTCTTTCTTGTCGAGGAGCGTCAGCGCCGGGCCGCCGGCGAGTTGGCCCAAACTCTCCACGGGTTTCGCCACCACCCACCGCTCGGGGACTTTGAACACGTTGAACGGCGGGCCGATCAGGAACAGCAACGCCAACGGCACCACGGGGACCAGCGCCCGGAAGACATTCACGCGGAAGCCCGGTTGCAAGTCGATGAACTCGGGGACGGGCATCGTCAACTTCCGCTCGCCGCGCGCCGTGAGGAACCAGAAGATCAGCGTCGCCAGAATCAGGTGCGGGAACAACACCGGCACCACGTGCGGCACGACGGCCGTGGACGGCATGCCGAGCCGTTGCCCCACGGTGTTGAGTTCCGGGGCGCCGGGGTTCAGCAACTCCCCGCCGATGCTGGCCCCGAGCAGGAGCGTGGACCCGATGGCCAGGCTCGAAAGGCGCGCCGCCCGCATCAACGGCACGACCACCGCCCCGATGCACACGGCCGTGCTCGTCTGGCTGATGACCGGGATGTTCACGCAAAAACCCAACACCACCACGCCGGGAATGAGGAACAGCCGCACCCGTTGCAACGGCTTAACCAATGCCCGCACCAAGTGCTGGTCGCACTCCGTGTGCTTGAGGACGTAGGCGAACCCCATCGCCGAGCAGATAGGGATGACGAACTTCTCGCTGCTGAACGTGGCGAGGAACTCGCGCAAGAGCGGGGCAATATCCCCCTCCAAGCCGCCGATGGCCAGCGCGGCCAGCAGGAGGGCCAGGCGCACGTCCACGCCGCGCAGGATCGCCCACACGGCCCCGGCCACCACCAAGCCGGCCGCGAGAATTGTCAGGATCGGGATGAGCATAGGGGCGGGCGGTTCAGAGTTTCGAGCCAGGCCGGACACAACTCTGTTGTACCGCTCGGGAGGCGATCTTGTTGGAGTCCCGCTTTTAAGCGGTCCGTGAACTGTCACACATTTGAGACCGGCGAACCGAGTCTTCGAGGGTTCGCCTTCCGGGTGGCGACTGCTCGCCCAAGGGGTCGGCCCGTCGAAGACTCGGTCCTCACGGGCCTCTTCTCGGGGAGTTCCAAGACCGCTTAAAAGCGGGACTCCAACCCCGTCCCCGTGCGAGTGGTTCGAGTCGTTCGCCCGAGCCAACGCCCGGTTGTGCCGGTCGCGTCGAATCGACGGGAACCGCCGCCGACACGCATTATGGCGCGGGCGAGTTGCGACCGCGACGTGATTTTCGCTCAAGTTCGCGGCGAGCCAATCCCGCCCCGCCGTCACGCGGCATAATTCGCGCATCGGGCACACGCGCTGCGATCACACCCCGGAGAGACCTCCCGTGCCGACGGACGCCAAATGCGGATTGCTGGTCGGCGTCGGGCTGGTCGTCGCCGCCGCCATCCTGTTCTTTCAGAAGGAGCCGGACGCCCCGGCCCTCGCCCTCCCGGCGGCCCCGCCCGGCCAAGTCACGCTGCTGCCGAAGCCGGCCGAGCCGCCACTCCCGCCGTTGCCGCCGGTCCCCGCGCCCGAGGCGCCGGGCCGGTTCGTGTCCCACGTCCGCGACTAGGGCAGGTTCAATTTCCGTGCGGCGAGTCAAAGCCCGGTAAAGCCCATGGACGGCCGTCCATGGGCTTCGGTTAAGCCGGCGCCCCGCCCGCATTTCGGCGCGCCCCCCGGGCCGGTTTCTTGAACAAGTCCCCCGCGGCAAGTACCATCCTTCGGAGGGGCGATCCGCAACACCGCCACCCACGGGGGAGTCATGGCCGATCTGGACACCGTCGAACTGCTCGGCTTCAACCTGAAGCTCATCGGCAAGAAGTCGAAGAAGACCGTCCTCGTCTCGGCCGGCAAGCTCGCGGACAAGGACCGCATGTTCCCCGCCCTGCAGCGGCTCGCCAAGCTGAACGTGGACCTGCTCGCCACGCCGGGGACGTACCGCTACCTCACGCAGAAGGGCGTCGCCAACCAGGAGATCGTCAAGATTTCGGACAAGCGCGAGCCGAACATCAAGACGTTCCTCGCCGAGAACCGCGTCGACCTGATCGTGAACGTCCTGACCGGGGACAACGACTACGACGAGGGGTCCGACAGCAACCTGATCCGCTCGCTGGCCATCGAGAACGGCATCCCGCTCATCACCGACGTGGACGTGGCGATCCAGACCGTCGACCAGATCGTGAAGAAGGACGCCGAGGGCTTCTACAAGTACAAGGTCTCCGAGACGAAAAGCCCGTGGGACATGCGGGCCGAGTTCCACCGCCTCGTCGCCGAGCACGGCGGGTACGCCAACTACCACGCCCACTTCGACAAGGCGTACCTCATCTCCCCCGAGAACCTGCGCCTCAGCATGGTGGACATGCAGAAGAAGTGGGCGCTGTACAAGCACTTGAAGGAGAACTACACCCGCGAAGACCTCGTCGAGCGCATCGGCCGCGGCGTGCAGAAGATGGTCGACCAGAAGGTGACATTCTGCCGGACGCTGGTGGACGCCGACAGCACCATCCGCACGCTGGCCGTCGAGGCGGCGCTGGAGGTGAAGAAGAAGTTCAAGGGCCAGATCGTGTTCGAGATCGGCGTGCAGCCGTTGCAGGGCGTGCTGGACGACGACTCCCGCGAGCAGTTCGAGAAGGCGTGCGACATGGCCGACCTCGTCGGCGGGTTGCCGTCGAAGGACCGGCCGACGCCGGAGAAGCACATCGACATCATCATGCGCATCGCCAAGGAGCAGAACAAGCGCTTGGACGTCCACGTCGATCAGGAGAACAACCCCTACGAGAGCGAGACGGAGATGCTCGCCCGCAAGACGATCGAGCACGGCATGGAAGGCCGCGTCTCGGCGGTCCACGCCATCTCGGTGTCGGCGAAGCCGCCGTCGGAGCAGGACCGCATCGTGAAGTTGTTGAAGGACGCCGGTGTCAGCGTGATCGTCTGCCCGTCGGCCGCCCTGAGCATGAAGCAACTGGACATGCAGGCCCCGCTGCACAACTCCATCGCCCCGGTGCCGAAGCTCCTGGACGCCGGCGTGCCGGTCTACCTGGGCGTGGACAACGTGTACGACCTGTTCATGCCGCTGGTGGACGCCGACATGTGGTTCGAAAGCCGCCTCCTGATGGAAGCGACGCGCTTCTACGACATTGACCGCGTCGCCCGCTTGGTCACGGACAAGAGTGGAATCTCTGCGAAGGGATAAGGGGTAGGGGCGAGGGGCGAGAAAAAACACAGACAGGAACAAAGTGCTTGAGCGCACCACCCGGCGGCTTACGCCGCTCGGCTCACTTCTTCTCTTGGTTTCCCCTATCCCCTATCCCCTATCCCTCGCCTCTACTCAAGGTCCGATGGCGCCGTTCAGCCGCTCGTAGGTCAGTACCGACGGCTGGTTGTTCATCCAGAAGCGGTGGACTTCCTCGCGGGCCTGCCGCAAGTCTTCGGACTCGTTCAGCAGTTGCGTGGTCCGGTAGTTCGGGTCGGAGTCGTAGCGGTTGATCGGCACGCCGCACCCGACGGCCGGCATCACCCCCGCCACCGCGACCAGCCCGAGCATGAGTTTCCGTCGCATCTTGCCCATCCTTTCGGCTCGCCGCCGATCCCCGCACGCTTCCGTTCGCATGGGTTGTTCATCGGCGGGATAGAAATGCGACTTGAACGGATTTTGCGGAATGTGCGGAAGACAACCTCACCCCCCGGCCCCTCTCCGCAGCGGAGAGGGGAGCAAGTGGGCGAAAGCCGTTTTGGTTGGGTTCCCCCTCTCCGCTGCGGAGAGGGGGTTAGGGGGTGAGGTTGCCTTTATCTTCGCCGCAACCCCAACCCCGGCCGCTTCGCCGTCCGCTCCCCACTCGCCAACACCAATTCCCCGTTCACGATCACGTCCCGCATGCCCGTCGCCAACAACTTGCCGTCGTCGAACGTGGAGCGGTCTTGGAACGTCGCGGGGTCGAACACAATCACGTCGGCGGCCATGCCGGGGGCGAGCAGGCCGCGGTCGTGCAGGCCGTGACGGCGGGCCGGGTGGCGGGCGCACTTCATGACGGCCTCCTCCATCGTCCACGTCCCGCTGCGGACGTAGTGGCCCAAGTAGCGGGCGAAGCAACCCGTCCCGCGGGGGTGGGGCTTGCCGCCGACGTAGATGCCGTCGCTGCCGCCCATCATGCGCGGGTCGCGCATCAAAGCCCTGATGTCCTCGTCGGTCCGCCGGGCGTTGTGCGGGACGACGCAGTTGACGGCCATGTCGGTCGCCGACAGCAAGTCGAGGATCACGTCCGCGATGGGCCGCTTCAACAGGTCCACCGCTTCGGCCAGCGTCTTGCCTTCCAGATGCCGGTACTCGGCGACGGGGACCGACCCCAGGCGCACGCGGTCCAAGTCGTAGCGCGGGTGGGCGACCCACTCGCGGACTTGCGGGCGGATCGCCGGGTCGCGCAGGCGGGCCAGCGTGGCGGTGATGCCGCCGGCCTGGGCCTCCGGCGGGAGGGTAATCATCCCGAGAATCGTGGAGCCGTACAGGTAGCAGTACAGGTCGAACGTGACCTCCGCGCCGGCCATGCGGTCCATCTCCGGGATCACGTCCGCGGCGATGCTGTTGAAGTGCGAGATGTGGACCGCGCACCCGGCCTCGCGGCCGATGGTTGCCACCTCGGCCATTGAGGAGATGTAATTGTGCGGGGCGTACCCGCGCATGTGCGTGACGTATACGCCGCCGAACGGGGTGATCTCCCGGCACACGTCCGTGAGTTCGGCCGTGTCCGCGTACAAACTCGGGATGTAGTCCAACCCGCTGGACAGGCCGACGGCCCCCTGCTCCATCGCCTCGCGGATGGCCCGGCGCATGGCCGTCATCTCGGCCGCGGTCGGCCGGCGCTCGGCCAGGCCCATCACGTCCATGCGGACGTTGCCGTTGGGGATCAGGCACGCGACGTTGATCGACGCCCGCCCGCGGAACACGTCCAGGTATTCGGCCATCGACCGCCACGACAAGCCGGGCAACGGGAAGTTCCCGTTGAACCCGGCCGTGTACAGCCGCATGTACTCCTGCGTCTCCGGCGACCCCGGCGCGAAGGCGACGCCGTCCTGCCCGATGATGTACGTCGTGACGCCTTGCCGGACCGCCGGCTCGTGGGCCGGGTCGTGCAACAGCGCCAAGTCTCCGTGAACGTGCGCATCCACCATCCCCGGCGCGACGACGTGCCCGGCCGCGTCAATGGTCTTGTGCGCAGCCGCGTGCGGGAACCGGCCGACGCCGACGACGCGGTCCCCCTCGATGGCGACATCGCCCTGGAATTTCGGCAGGCCGGAGCCGTCGACAATTTGGCCGTTGCGGATGAGGAGGTCGAGCATTGTGGGTGTCACCGATTAAAGGCAACCTCACCCCCCGGCCCCCTCTCCGCGGCGGAGAGGGGGAGCAAGCGGGTGGGAGCCGTCATTCTGTAGGGCGAGCGTCTCGCTTGCCCGAAATTTTGGGCAAGCGAGA
>JAYTTY010000119.1:0-2587 GCA_043744795.1 Zavarzinella sp.
CCGACGAGGACGTCGGCGCTCCCAGGACGGCTGGTGCCCCTGTTCAGTGGATGAACATAAATTCTTTGGTGTTGAACAACGCCCACGCCACGTCTTCCAACGCCTGTTGCCGGCGGCCCGCGGCCTTCGCCAAGTGCGCCTTGACCGTCGCTTGTTCGGCGGCGGTCGGGGGGCGCGAGAAGATCGTCAGGTACAACTCCTCGACCACGGCCGCGTCGTCCGGCGTCTCGCGGGAGAGGGCGGCCACGCGGCCCTGCTCGTGCCGCAGTTTGTCGTTGAGCGTCTCGCCGTTCAACAGGTTCAACACTTGGGCGATGCTCGGCTCACTGGCGCGCTCGCACTCGCACGCGCTGACGCGGGCCGGCCGGCCGAACTGCTTGAGGAAGCCGTGCCGGGCTTTGCTGTCCCACAGTTGCACCGCCTTCGTGCCGGCCGGCATCCCCTCGAACTTCTCTGGGACGCCCGCCGCTTGGGAGATCATGTCCAACAGCACTTCGGCGTCCGGCCGCTTCAACAACATGCGCGAGTAATTCTGCTCGTCTTTGGCGTTGCCCGGCACGCTGGCCGTCGCCGTCTGGTAGGTCCGCGATTCGCAAATCAGCTTCACCATCCGCTTCACGTCGTACTTCGAGTCGATGAACGCCGTCGCCAGCGCGTCCAGCAATTCGGGGTTGCTCGGCGGGTTGGTCGCCCGCATGTCGTCCACGGGTTCGACCAGCCCCCGGCCCATGAACTGCGCCCACAGGCGGTTGACGACGTTGCGGGCGAAGAACGGGTTCTTGGCGGCCGTCATCCACGCGGCCAACTCGGCCCGGCGGTCCCCCTTCGTCTCGGCCGGGAAGGCCGCGCCGAGGGCTTGGGCCGTCACCGGCTTGCCCGTCCGCAGGTGCGTGGCGACGGCGTCCCCCTTGGACGCCAACGCTTCCAGCGGGCCGAGTTTCTTGACCGACACGGGCGTGAAGAACGCGGCCATGCCGTAGTAGTCGTCTTGGCCCCAGCGGTCGAACGGGTGGTGGTGGCACTCGGCGCAGGCGATGCGGATGCCGAGGAAGACTTGCGACAGCGTGCCGGCCGCCTCGCCCGGCTTCGTGGCCACCTTGTAGAAGTTGGCCGGCGGCGTCTCGTCCAGCGGCCCCTCGGCCGTCACCAACTCGCGGGCGAACTGGTCGAACGGCGTGTTCTTGGCGACGTGGCCGTGAATCCAACGGTAGTAGTCGTAGGCCCGCTGGTGGCCGAGAATCTGCCGGTCCACGCGCAGCACGTCGGCCAAGCGCAGTGCCCACAGGTCCGCGTACTCGGGCCGGGTCAGCAGGCGGTCGATCAGCTTGCCGCGCTTGTCCGGCGACGTGTCGTCGAGGAACGCCCGCGTCTCGGCGACGGCCGGCAGCGTGCCGATCACATCAAGGAACGCGCGGCGGTGGAACGTGGCGTCCGAGCAAAGCCCGGAGCGTTGGATGTTCAGCTTGGCCAGCTTGTCGGCCACCTTCTCGTCGATGACGTTGACGGCGGGGGCGGCCACCTTCTCGAACGTGCCGGCCTGCGGGATCATCACGCGGAAGACGGCCGACTCGTTGCTGAACGAGGCCATCACCGCCGCCTCGCCGGGCACGTCGAGCGCGGCGACGTCCCCCTCGGCGCTGACGACGGCGACGGCCTCGTTGTTCGTCTGGAAGCGGGCGAGCGCGGTCACGTCGCGCTCGCGGCCGTCGGTGTACGTCGCCACAACGCGGAGCGGCTGGCTGCCGTGGGCCGCCAAGACGCGCTCGGCCGGCTCGACGCGGACGGCCTTCACGCGCGGGGCGGCCGGGTCGCCCACGGGGACGCCGGCGGCGATCCAACCGCGCAGGAGGGCGTAGGCTTCGGAGTTCACCGGGATGCGGATGCCGCCGCCGTGCGGGACGTGGCCGGCGGCCTTGGTCAGGATCAGGCTGCGCTCCGGGGCCTCGGGGAAGACGCGGCGGCCCCGGTTCTCCTTCACCAAGGCGGCGTAGTCGGCGGCCGGGTCGAAGCCGAAGACGGAGAGCTTGAACCCGTTCTGCCCCTCGGCCTTGCCGTGGCAGCCGGAGGCGTTGCACCCGAAGCGGCCGAACAGCGGCTCGATGTCGTTCTCGAAGTGGTACGCGCGGGCCGGCTCCGCGCCGGGCGCGGGCGCCGCGAGCAGGGCGGCCAAGAACGGCATCCAGCGGAGAGAGTGGTGCATGTCGGCGGGCAAGCGGGGCCACGGGGCAGGACGGCGAACGGGAGACTCGGCGGGTATGTATATTCGTACCACGATTCGCCCGCGAGTACAAACGGAATCTCGGCAAAGCGGGCCAAGGCCGCAAGAAGCTCAAGAAGCTCATTCTCAGGTGATGAGCTTCTTGAGCTTCTTGGGCTTCTTGCCCGCCGCGCACGAATCACGGGCGGTGGTCCCGTTGGAGTCCCGCTTTTCAGCGACCCGACCCCGTGGGCGACGACTCTCCCCCGTGTAAGCCGCGACGCGGAGGCTTTGCGGAGAGGAGCGCGGACACCCTGACACCCGACGCTCCCCGATTGTCAACGGCGAGCGTCGAGGCGTCAGCCCGACGTGTCTTCTTCAAACAAGACA
>JAYTTY010000120.1:0-10045 GCA_043744795.1 Zavarzinella sp.
CGCGTGAGGGTGAAGGTTTGAGCACCAACACTCTACCGCCGGCGCTCAAGCCCCGCCACTCCTTTTCAACCCGCCAAAAAGTGCGAAAGACTAGTCGGACTGTTGAGCGCATGGAACCCCTGCCCGAGCCGGGTCGCAACAATACCGCCTTCAATGGTGGCCGACGCGCGGCTGGCGAATTTGATCAGTTTGGAGCCGGAGTTGATGCACTTCGCCCCCTTGATCGCAGCGCCCAAGCCAAGGAGCATTGTCGCATCGCCGGCCAGTGAGATGCCCGCCTCCCAATAATCACCTTTAATGAAGTCATCAACAGCCCCGGCGAGCGGGACCAGGTGCAAGGCGAATTCGGCCACCGTGAGGACCGTCTCAATGGTTTCGAGTGCCGCAGCCAGTGCGGCGGCTTCAACCATGCTCTTTACCCAAACGTCGCTTCGTTTGGTTCCGATGTAAGCGGCGGGCTCGATGCTCGTTGCGAGTTGCGCTACGTCGTACCGCTTCACCACTCGGTAATACTGGACGGCCGTGGCAATATCATCACGGCCGAGGAGTGACATCGGTAATATGTGTTCGGTAACTCCGCCCCCGTATGGATCTCCATAGTAGGTGGTCGTATCTTTCATTGGCTCCAAAACCATTGAATAGCCCGAACGCCCAACCACGTCCGAAATGACTACATATCCTTTGGTTGGCTCGCCTTCGTATTTCGGGCCATCGTATTCTGTTGCCAACCCATCCGCGATCATGCTTCGGACGCGTGCGGGATCAATGTGCTGATAATTCGTCTGCAAATCAGGCAGCGTTAGGATTTCCTTTTCCGTTTGCAAATCAGTTGTCGTGGCGTCATTGGCGCCGGGGTTTGCGACAAGCGCTTGAAGTTCCGCGTCGATTTTCGCCAACCGCTTTCGCGTCGGCGACTCAGGATTGCCTAGCCGGTCGGCCTTCCCCATGCTGGTCGTGACCGTGCCGGTGACTTCGCCCTCGGACGAGCGGACGTCGGCCACCCATTTGGCAGAAATGTTTCCAGTGATGTTGCCTTTGCCGACTACCGAAGCAGTCTCTTCGGCGGTGATTGGCGCGTCGATGATGCCATAGGACTCGACAATTGCGTCTTTGAACGCCGTAATCTGCCCTCTCAGCGACCCGCCCGTCCAAACGGATACGCCGCTTTTGGCCGATTGGATTGTGGCATTCACACTGTCCGTCGCTTCGACCTCGACTTCCTCATCGGCCACCGCACTT
Organism: Zavarzinella sp.; assembly: GCA_043744795.1. Lineage (GTDB taxonomy): Bacteria > Planctomycetota > Planctomycetia > Gemmatales > Gemmataceae > Zavarzinella. The sequence goes on from JAYTTY010000120.1 coordinate 1,240, forward strand.
CCGACGAACGTGCCGCCCGCCGTCACTTCGACCGTGCTTTTGGCCGTCATATTGCCGGCGACATCGACATTTGCCACGACCTCCACACCGCCTTCGGTGGCCGAGACGTTCGCCCGGACGCTGCCTTGGGCCGCCACGTCTGCCTTGCCCGAGACAGTCACGTTGCCTGTCACATCAATTCCGGCGCGGATCACAGCGTCGCCGTACCACCGGCCAGTCCCCGCGACGACCGTCGCTGAGACGGTTCCGCCGGCCTCCACGTCAACCCATTGGGCGCCAGTCACTTGGCCCTTTAGGTCATTCCCTGCCCATATTTCCGCACCATCTTCGGTCGATTTCAGTTCGGCATCGATGTCCGTGTATGCTGTTGCACTGACGGTCTGCTTTGCCGTCACTTTCCCTTGGATTTTTTGTGCGGCCCAGACATAGGCCCACCCGTCTTCGGTCGCCACCTCGATTTTGGCGTCCCCGTCCCGCGCCGACACCCACATATTCTGCTTGGCCGTGCCTTTCAGCTTGTTGACGGCCCCGCCGGCGTCGATGACGACGCTGGCTTCACGACTCTGAACTGGGTCCGCTTCGATGTTCCGGCCAGCCTGCAGCCACACTTGGTCCTTCGCGTTGACTCCGCCAGACAGGGGAGACCCGCCACTGAGGATGATGTCCTCCTCCTTGGCTTGGACATAAGCATCTTCCGTGTTGCTCTGGATTGACCCCTGGGCGACCAACACCCCTTTTGTCGCGTACACGGCGGCGTACTTGTCTGCTTTGACCGCTGACGTTTCATAACGGCCGGCCCACACGCGGGCCGCGTCCGATTCACTCGTCACCGTTTTGGTGGCCGCGGGCGCCGCCGGGGCCGCGGACACTTCGCCAATGTCGTTGAACGCCCGGACATCCGCCCAATTTTTCGCGTCGACTTCTCCGGTCAGGTCGTCCCACGACCCGGCGAAAATCGACCCGTCCCCACTCTTGAGGTCTCCGCGCAAATCTCCGTATGCCCACGCCGCAAGGTCGCCGGCCGCGGTGACGTTGCCCTTAATTTCGCCCCAACTCCTGACACCCAAGTCACCCGCTCCGGCCGTGACGGAGCTCTCAATCGTGCCGGCCGCCCAAACGCCAGTTCCGGGGTACGCGCCCGATGTCGCGTGCCCAATCGTCTTGGCGGCCGTAATGCCCCCCTTGACCGTGCCGAACGCCGTCACCGTCCCGATGTGACCTGCCTGAGCGGTGATGGCCGCCTCAATGGTCCCGCCACTCGGCAATTCTGGGCGTTCGGGACGATCAGCCGGCAGCGTTAAGGGTTGGTACTGATCTTGGGCGGCGTCTATGACCCACAGAGGGCCGTCCAACTCGTCCCCGGCTAAACTCGTTGGATTCTCCGGGCGGGCCAGCCCCGCCGGGCGGCCGGCGATGCCGCCAGTTCCATGGGCCAACACTTCGCCGATGTCATCACCGGCCTTAATGCTCCCCGTAATTCCCCCACCGCTGGATGTCCCGGACACCACGCCCCAGATGTCGTCGCCCGCGGTGATCCGACTGGTAATGGTCGTTCCCGCCATCACCTGCCCGACATCTCCGGCTGTGGCCGTGACGTTCCCGTCAACGTACCCGTTGTCCGCCCGGACACTGCCGACGTCACTGCCGGCCGTGACGGTCGCCTTGACGTTCCCGGTCGCTGACACGGAACCCACATCGGTACCGGCCGTGACCGTGCCTTCCACGTTCCCACCCCATGCCCCGACCGAACCGACGTATCCGCCTGCCGTGACTTTGGCCGAAATGTTGCCGATGGTGGCCAGCGCATACGGATAACTCAGTCCGCTCCACACGCCGCCAACCGAACCGGCCGCCGCAATCTCGCCACGCACGGCGACACGACCGCCCACGGCACCGACGTGTCGCCCGGCGTCGATCTGCACTTTAGCGACGCCGCCGGAGGACACCAACCGCACGTCGCCTCCGGCATCGATCTTCGCCATCAGATCGCCCCCGGACACCACGCCGGTGTGCGCGAAGAACGCGGCCGGGTCCGCATAACCCTGGTACGAGATCGCGGGCCAAAGGCCCGCCATATAAATGGGTCCCACAAACTCATCACCGCGGATGATCTGATCGTCTGCCGGCCAGTGCAGCGGGTCCCCCACATGCGTCCCGGCCGTGATTTTCGCGGAGATCGTCCCTTGCGCCACCACCCTCCGGATTTGCCCCACTGTGGCTTCGATCTCGACGGGGTCTTCATATGTTGGGTTCTGAATCCCGGTGCCGATATTCCGGCCGGCTCTGACGGTCTCGATGTCTCGCCCGGCCGTGATGTCATTCTTCACGTCCCGGCCGGCTCGGACCGTGCCAATGTCCCGGCCGGCGGTCACTTTCCCCGTCACGTCCCCGTCCATGACCATCGGCGCCCCGGGGGTTGCCATGATGGGTGACGCAGCGAACACCGTCTCCACGTCCCGACCCGCCGTGACATCTCCACTAATGTGCCGACCAGCGGAGACGGACCGTACATCGCCCGCCGCAGTTACCTTGGCGGTCACATTCTCGCCTGCCGAGACAGGGCCGTTGACGTCGCCGGTCTTGGCCTCGACCCGAACCTTCACGTCTCCGATTTTGGCGATCACCCCGGCGCCGAGCGTGGCGCCGTACCCAAAGGCCGCCGCGGATGACCCTGCTGGGCGCCAGTTCGGCTCCGAATCCCGAGCCACCACCCGCCCAATGTCCGTCTCGGCCGTTACGCCACCGGTCACGGAATCGCCGGCGTTGACCGCGTAAACGAACCCGCCTTGGGCCGTCACCTTCCCGATGACATTTCCTGTCGTGTCGACGGTGTACACGTCGCGCGACGCGGTCACCGCCTCGGCCACCCGGCCGGGCGCATACGGAACCCAAGTCCCGTCCATCATCGTCGCCCCCGGGACGTAAATCCCGCCGCCGCCGGCGTGAACGCGCCACACATCCCCGTCGCCCGCGGTCACCGACCCAAGGACGTGACGCCCTGCCGACACCTCGACGATCCCGCGCCCGGCGGTGACGGCCCCGACCACGTCTCGGCCGGCCGACACCCCCCTGTAATACGTCGTGTAATACCAACTGCTCTCCACGGCCCCCGGGGCATAGGCTCCGCCGATCCACAGGCCGGCCGAAATCGAACCGCCTACGTCCAACCCGGCCGACACCGAGCCGAGCCAACCGCCGGCGGTCACGGAACTGGTGCTTTGCCCTGCCGACACCGTGCTGACCTCGCCCCCCGCTGAGACCACTCCCACCGACGTGCCGGCGGACACGTTCCCAATATCGTCCACCGCCGTTACCTTGCCGACCGACGTGCCGGCGGACACCGTACCCACGTCGTCGGATGCGGTCACGTCCCCGACTGACTTTCCGGCCCTGGCCGTGACAGTTTTCCCAGTCACGTCGCTGATGGTCCAGTCGGCGTCAATGGTCACATCTCCGGCAATACTGACCGGGTCCACATCGCCGGTCGCACGAATCGTCAGACGATCGGCCGCCCCGCTCCATGTGACATCGCCGCTGCCCGGCCCGATGGATCCGTAGACTTGAAAGGCGTAGTTGGCCGACGAAACCGTGGGGAATCCCGGCATTCCCGTTCCGCTTCCGATCCCCGTGCCACTTCCGGCCCCCGTGCCGCTGCCCGAACCCATGCCGCCACCGGCACTTGTACCACTGCCGGAGCCCATGCCGCTGCCCATTCCCGACCCACTGCCGTAACCCGTGCCGATTCCATTCCCGCCGGACGTGTTGATCGTGGGCAACGTGGAGGAGGGTGGTGAGCCGGGGCTTACCGTCACGTGGCCGTTGCCGCCCGAGACTTCGAGCCAAGTCGCCCCCGAGTTGTACAGCGTCACCGTGGTCGCGACTGGCGTCGACGGGTAGGGGTAGCCCGACGACCCGTCCGTCCAAGACATGCCGGGAGCCACCGCCGCCGGCGTGAGGCGGTCTTCCAATGGTTGAGCGTAAAGGCCCGTGGACCGTTTACGCAGCGGGTGCACCGGGTTGCCGAAGAATTGATGGCGCGGGCGCAGGGCCGTCACGGCACGGAGTATCCACCGGAACATGCGAGCCTCGTCTGTGAAGAGAAAGCAGAGGGAGAAAGATCAGTAACAACGAGTCTTAACACAATGCGATGAAAGGATGAATATTCGGCAGTGATTCGCCGTCAAGTCAGTCCGATAAAATTTTGCCAAAAATCAATGGCTCACAAGATACGATCCCGTTCCGGGCCGGTCAAAGCAAATCACTCCCGATTGCCACGAATTCACCAAATGGGTCGCGCGCAATGGCAGACAATTTGGCAGACCTTCACAATTCGACGCGATTCGTCAAAATGAAGGGCCAGTCCATTCCTGTTGGGGGTGGGTTTGGCCCGCGCTCCGCTCCGCTCCGAAGCGTCGCGTCGCGGCGAAACAAATCCATGTCACCAGCCGCTTTTCCGAGTTCCCCCATGCGTACGTCCGTCTCTTCGCTGGCCGTCATCCGCGAGTCGTCCGGCGGGGCCGACCGCTACTTGGGGCAGTGGAACCCGTCGTGGGCGGCGTTCGCGTTGGTCGGCGGGCACCGGGAGGCGGACGAGACGGCCCGGCAGTGTCTGATCCGCGAAGTGGCCGAGGAGTTGCGCGTGGCGCCGTTGGCGGCGGACCCGGATGCGGGGGTGACGGCCAAGGAAGGCGTCGAGCCGGCGGTGAGTGCGGAGGGGGCGTATTGCTCGGTCAGCGCGGAGCCGGTCGGCGTGCTGGAGTACGAGGCGTTTTCGCAGTCGGCGGGGGTGCGGACGCGGTACGAGGTCAGCCTGTACGAAGTGTTGCTGTCCCCGATGGCGGTGCCGCTCGCGGAGGCCAACCCGGAGAACCGCTGGTTGTCCGAAGAGGACATCGAGCGCGGCCGGTGCGCGGACGGCAAGGCCGTCAGCGACACGGTGCAGCGGCACGTCGCTTGGCTGCGGCGGAACCGGCCGGCCGTCGCGCCGGTTTACTGGCTGCAAGAGGCGCAAACGTCGTTGCAGGCGGCGATGGCCCGGCAACTCGGCGGCACGGCCGACGATTCGCCGATGTGGGACGAGCAGGCCCGCGTGGGCGAATGGCTGCGGGCCGTCTTCCCGGCGGCGTGGGGCGTCGTCATCAAGGCCCGGTTCGAGGGATTCAAGGCCAAGGTCCGGCCGCACAAGTTGCTCGTCGAAGTCGTGACGCCGCCGGCGCCCGGCGAGGCGCGCGGGCAGGCGGCCCCGGGGGCCGGCGTGTTCAACGGCCGCGAAGTCCACTTCGTCAAGGTCGGCACGAAGGCCGACGCCCCGGACGGCCTCGGCGACGAATTGGCCGGCTGGCTGCGCTGCCGGCCCGCCGGCGCGGACAGCGTGCTGAGTTCGCTCGCCGGCGTGCGCGACGCGGCCGGCCGCGTCGTCGGCCTCGTGTACCGGGACGCGGACTCGGCCCTCGGCGGGGCCAACGTCTCCAGCTTCGAGCAGGCCTTCCGCGACTGCGTGGCCTTCGGCTCCCCCACCGTCGAGTCGGTCGCCAACACGCTGTGGGAACTGTATGGCCGGCTCGACCAGCGCTTCTACCGCCGCTCGTTCGTCCCGCCGCGGGACTGCCATTTTGCTTTGGCGAAAGACTTGTCGAAGTCCCCCGTGCGCCTGTCGGACCGGCCGCGGCCGGACGGGCTGACCGCCACGGTGTTCCGCAACAAGATCGAGCGGGCGCTGGTCCTGTTCGAGGAACACCATTCCCCCGCGGCTTCCCTCGGCGACGAGGACCGCCGCCGCATGCGCCGGGAAGCGTTGTCGCAATTCCCGACGACGGCCGCCCCGGACTTCGTGGACCCGCACGACTTCATGCGCGGCATTCTGGACGCGCCGGAGCGCACGCCCGACTTGCTCGTCGGCCTGGCCCACGGCGACTTGCACGGCCGCAACGTCATCGTCAGCCGCGTGGACTCCCGGCTGACGGCCGCCGCCCTGTTCGACTACAGCGACCTGCGGCTGAACAACCACGTCGCGTGGGACTTCGTCGAACTGGAGACGGAGACGAAAATCCGGGCCTACGGGTCGCTGTTCCGCGAAGACCCGCCCAAGTTCGTCCGCGAGGTCGCCCGGCTGGAACACGCCCTCAACACGTGGACGGAGACGTTCCACCACACGGGCAAAATCCCCGAGCCGGACGCGTCCTGGCCGGCCGACGTGCGCCGGCTCGCCCGCGTGATTCTCGAACTGCGCAAGGCCGCCAAGTGGTGCCTCGGCGAGCAGCGATTACGGGCCAACCGTTGGCTGGAAGAGTACTACTTCATGCTGGCGGCTTACGGCGTCAGCGCCAGTTGGTTCGACAACTACGGCGGCACGGAACTGCTGGCGGGCTACGTCTCCGCCGGCGTGGCTGCGGCCCGCGTCAGCCGCGTGTGCCGGGAGTTGCCGGTGCAAATCACCGAGGCCCGCGCCGCGGCCGCCACCGTGTTGAGCGACCCGAAAACATCCGCCGAGACCGCCGCGCAACTCGTCGCCCGCGCGGAGCAGACGCGGCCGTGGGCCGCCGCCGACGCCGTCGGCCACCACGCCCGGTTCACCTTCGCCAGGCGGTGGGTCGAGGCCAACGTCCACGCGCAACGGCCCTTCGTGGAGGCCGGCATCATGTTGCTGGAAGACCTGCGGAAGACGCGCTTCCCGCACGTCCTGGAACTGGCCGAGGCCGAGATGGTCGGCCTGTTGGAACTCGGCCACGCCGCCGCCGTGCAGGACCGCCTCAACGAACTGACCCGCCGTCACGTCTTCCTGAGCATGGAAGTGTTCGGCCGGCAAGGGCGGGTGCAAAAGATGCGCGGCGAAGAGGCGTGGCCGGCCGACGTGACCGCGATGCCGCCGGAAGCCCGCCGCGAGTTCGAACTGGCCCTCGCCACCTATCAAAGCGCGTGGGACCGCGACGGCGCCTTCTACCCCGGCATCAACGTCGCCGCCCTGCTGCACTTGCTCGGCCGGCCCGCGGACGGGGCGGCCGTCGCCCAGCGCGTGCTGGAACTGGCGACCCCGCTGGCCACGAACGACCTGTGGGCCGCCCTCACAAGAGCCGACGCCCTGTTCCTGCTGAACCGCCACGCCGAAGCGAAAGACCAGTACCGGGCCGCCGCCGCCCGCGGCACGCACCAGAACCTCGCCAGCGCCGGCCGGCAAGTGCGGTTGTTGTTGCGCGTCGCCCCGGCGAATGTGCGGGCCGAATGGCCGGAAGACGCGCTGACGGCGTTGTTCGGCGGCGGGTGAATCGACTCATCGACAAGACCAATGGCTGACAGTGTCCGCGCCGCCCAAAACCGAATCACTTCACGCGCGGCAGCAGCGCCAGCACGGCCGCCAAGAGCACGGCGGCCGCCGCGTACGGCAACACCGGCGGGTCGTAGGCCTTGAACAGGATGATGCCCAGGAACGGCCCGAGGATGCGGGCGAGGGCCGAGAAGGCTTGGTTGACGCCGAGGATTTCCCCCTGCCGGTCCGGGTCGCTGCGCCGGGAGATCAGGCTCTGGGCGGACGGCGTCAGGAAGGCGAAGCCGACCACGCCGAGCGCGAGGGCGACGAAAAAGGCGACCTGCTTCAGCGGCATGTCCTGCCCGAGGACGACGGCGGCGATGCCGGCCAGCCCGAGGAACATGAAGCCGACGCCGAAGCGCATGCACGCCACCTCGCCGTGCGTCTTCACCAGCTTGCGGTAGAAGAACCCCTGCGTCATCATCAGCACGAAGCCGACGTAGGCGAAGATCCAAAACGTCTGCGTCTCGGTGTAGTGGAAGTCGGCCGTCAGCAGGGCCAGCGTCCCCTCGAACTTGGCGAAGCCGAAGGTGGCCAGAAAGAAGATCAACACCAGAATGCCGACGGTCGGCGTCCGCAGCGTCTCGAACAACTGGCCGACGTTCAGCCAACTGCGCTTGGCGCCGGGGCCGGACGGCGTGCGCGACTCCGGCAACTTCGCCACGGCCAGTAACAAGGCAAACAGGGACAAGGCCGCCGCGAGGTAGCCGACGACTTGCAAATCATCCGGGAAGACGGACAACGCCGCCCCGGCCAGGACCGGGCCGATGGTGAAGCCGATGCCGAAGGCGATGCCGATGTAGGCCATGCCGTGGGCGCGCTTCTCCTTGGTGGTGCAGTCCGCGATGACGGCCTGGGCCGTCGAAATGGTCGCCCCGGAGACGCCGGCGCCGACGCGGGCGGCGAACATCAGGATCAGCGCCAGTCGGGCTTGGTCCGAGCCGAGGGAGCAGGCGAAGCCGAACAGGGCGTAGAACACGACCGAGCCGACGAGGCCGACGAGGATCACCGGCCGGCGGCCGACGCGGTCGGACACGCGGCCCCAGATGGGCGAGAAGACGAACTGCATCAGCGAGAAGACGGACATCAGCCCGCCGATGAGCAGCCCGGAATACTCCGCGGCGATGCCGGCCGGGCCGATGAGGTTGTTGCCGAGCCGCGGCAGGATCGGCAGGACGATGCCGAACCCGAGCAGGTCGATGACCACGACGAAGAAGACGACGTACATGGCGGCCCGCGGGGCCGGGGCGGGCGGGTTGACGGCAAGCGGGTCGGTCATGGGATGTGTTCGCGGATGCACGGCTGCGGCAGGGAAAGAGGCAGGATACGACGCGCGGGGGCGGCGGGCCACTACTCGGAATGACCAATGACCAATGACCGAGCGCAGCGAGGAAAGCGAGCCAGTAGCGTAAGCGCTGACAGTTCATCACATCTTTGTCATTGACAAGTGGTATCGGATGAGGGGGTGGAGTCGGGCCCAGCCGCGCCAGAGCGTGATCCAGC
>JAYTTY010000121.1:0-10025 GCA_043744795.1 Zavarzinella sp.
GTGCCGCGAGTCGCTGGTGGACGGCATCAAGCGCGCCACCGACGTGATGATCGCGGGCAAGGTCGCCGTCGTCGCCGGCTACGGCGACGTGGGCAAGGGGTCGTGTCAGGCCCTCCGCGCCCTCTCGGCCCAGGTGTGGGTCACCGAGATCGACCCCATCTGCGCGCTCCAGGCGGCGATGGAAGGCTACCGCGTCGTGACGATGGAGTACGCCGCCGACAAGGCCGACATCTTCGTGACGACGACCGGCAACTTCAAGGTCATCACGCACGCCCACATGAAGGCGATGAAGAACAACGCCATCGTCTGCAACATCGGCCACTTCGACAACGAAATCGACGTGGCGTCGCTGGAAGACTACCGGTGGGAGGAGATCAAGCCGCAGGTGGACCACGTCATCTTCCCGGACGGCAAGCGGATCATCCTGCTCGCCAAGGGCCGGCTGGTGAACTTGGGCTGCGGCACCGGCCACCCGTCTTACGTGATGAGTTCGTCCTTCGCCAACCAGACCCTCGCGCAGATCGAACTGTGGCAGCACAACGCCAAGTACCCCGTCGGCGTGTACGTCCTGCCGAAAAAGCTGGACGAGCACGTCGCCCGGTTGCAACTCAAGACGCTGAACGTCCAGCTCTCTGAGTTGACGCCGGAGCAGGCCGCCTACATTCACGTTTCCAAGGACGGCCCTTACAAGACCGACCACTATCGGTATTGATCGGCGCCGGGCGGCAAGGGCCAACGCCCCTTGCCGCCCATCCGCATCAAGTGAAAATCATGAGCCGGGCGCGAGCATCGTCGCTTTTCGCTCCGCGAAAAGTCCGGCTTCCCGCCCGAGAGGCCGGTCCCCCGTGGGAGGAAGGTTAGACTTTTCGCGGAGCGAAAAGCGACGATGCCCCGCCGCGACCGCCCTCCCGCCGGTCGCCTCATTCTTTCCGAACGCCTCTCTCAACAACCAAAATCACTTCCCGCTCGGCCACGCTTGCAACACATGCTTTGCGGCCTCCGTCTCCCACACGTCCGCGGCCCCGGCCGCCAAATCCACCATCACTTTCCGGGCCGCCGGCGTCCGCGAATGGCTTCAGCCCGCCCCTTGACACCGCAAGTCCGCCCCCCGGCCCCCAACCGAGGTCGCCGGTTTGGTTTTCGCGGACCGATTGGGTCCGCACTTCTCGCCCGGTCGCGGTGTCCCAGACCGAGAGCCGGTCTTCGACATACAACCAGTTGCCCGACGAGGCGAGTTGCTTCCCGTCCGCCGAGAAGGCCAAGTGCGTGACGCGGCCCCCCGTCCGAAACCGCGTTTCCCCCAGCCGCATGACCGCCCCCGCCGGCAGCGGGGCGTTCGCGTCCGGGGCGTCTTGGGCCGGGAGGACGGCCGGCCCGGCCAGAAGAATCACGACGGAAGTGACAACAGTCTTCATGGAGAGCGCTATTGGAAGTCGGACACGGAATTGGCATCCTCTCCGCGCGTCACGGGAATGTCAACCGAAATGCCAAATGACCATGTCGGCCGGGCGCGGCGCCCGGTCACGCCGGCGCCGCGGCCTTCGCCTTCCGCGCCGGCGGCTGGTGCTTCCAGCGGCGGTGCAGCCAAAAGTATTGCTCCGGGTGTTCGCGGATCATCCCCTCGAAGGCCCTGGTGAACCGCTCCGTCATTTGCCGGACGACATCCCCGCGGGCGCTTTGGTAGTCTCGCGGGTCGATCACGTCCGAGATCCACAGGCAGAACTTGGTCGGGCGGGCGACTCGCACCACGGACAGGACGACCAGCGGCACGTCGTACTGGATGGCCATCAGGGCGACGGCCTTGTGCGTGGACGCCGGCCGGCCGAAGAAGTCCACGAACAGGCCTTTCGGCCCGGCGTCCTGGTCGCCGAGCGTGGCGATCTTGCCGCCGCCCACCAAGATGCCTTCGATCAGTTCAAAGTCGCCGCTCTTCGCCAAGATGGTCTGCCCGGTCTTCTGCCGGAATTTCTTGAAGAAGCGCTCCACGTGCGGGTTGTCCAGCACGCGGGCGATGGCGTACGTGCGGTGCCCGGTCAGTCCGGTGATGTACCCGGCCACTTCCCAGTTGCCGTAGTGGCACGTCACCATCAGCAGGCCGCGGTCCGAGATCAGGTGCGGCGCCAGCAAGCCGAGGTTCCGCTCGTCCGTGTACCGCCGCCAGTTGTGCAGGTGCATGCGCCGCGGCAGGCAGACGATCTCCACGAGCATCGTGCAGTAGTGCCGGTAGCACGCCCGCACCAGCCGGTCGCACGCGGCGGGGTCCGCGGCCAGGGCCGGGAAGGCGATCCGGACATTCTCGCGGGCCACGTCGCGGTGCCGCTTGTCGATCCGGAAGGCGACCCACGCCAAGCCGTCGGCCAAGCGCAGCGCGACCGCGATCGGCACGGCGTTCAGGAAGCACACGGCCGCCCGGACGACGAGGTAGATCGCGTAATCGACGGCCGGCTTGCGGGGCTTTTGTGGCATGGTTCAAAACCGAAAGCATATTTTAGCCACGGATCGAACACGGACGAAACACGGATAAAGATAAAGGCGGCAGAACTTCACCACAGAGGACACAGAGAGCACAGAGAAAAACCAATACAGAGAAAAGGCATGATGAAAATGTCTTCTCTGCCTCTGTCTTTCCTCTGTCTTTCCTCTGTGCTCTCTGTGTCCTCTGTGGTGAAATTCTTCTCTTTTCTTCCGCCGCTATCCGTGTTTCGTCCGTGTTCGTCCGTGGCTAAAAAATGTCTTTGTTAAACGCTGACAATGCGGCCGGTCCGCATTGACTCGTAGATCGCGCAGATGACGGCCACGGCTTTTCTCCCCTCGCGGCCGTCCACTTTCGGGGCGGTCTTGGTTTGGATCGCCGTCACGAAGTCGGCGAGTTGCTTGGCGTGGCCTTGGTGCGAGATCGCCTTCGGGTCGCTGGAGCCGCCGGAGAGGCCGAGTTTTTGCGCGAACCGCGATTTCACCGATTCGTCGCCCGGGGTCGGCGGGTGAAAGTCCCAGCGCAGGATGTCTTCCTGCTCGATGACGGCCGAGCCGCGGTCCCCGTGGACGGCGATCGTCTTCGGCAGGCCGGGGTGGACGCTCGTCGTCGCCTGAATCACGCCCAAAGCGCCGTTCTTGAACGTCAGGGCGGCGACGGCCGTGTCTTCGACTTCGATGCGCTCGTGGGCCAGCGTGGCGGTGAAGCCGGCGACCTTGGCCACGTCCCCCATCATCCAGAGCAGCAGATCGACGTTGTGGATCGCCTGGTTCATCAGCGCCCCGCCGCCGTCGAGGGCCAGCGTCCCCTTCCAGCCGCCGTCGTCGTAGTAGGCTTGGGTGCGCCACCACTTGCACGTCGTTTCCCCGAGGGTCAACCGGCCGAACCGCCCGGCCGCCACGGCGTCGTGCAGCACGATGTTGGCGTCGTGGAAGCGGGACGGGAAGATGGTGCAGAGTTGCACGCCGTACTTCTCGCACGCGGCGATGATTTGGTCGCACCGCTCGGGGGTGATTTCCAACGGCTTCTCGACGACGACGTGCTTGCCGGCCTTGGCCGCTTCGACGGCCGGCTCCGCGTGCGCCCCGCTCGGCGTGGTGATGATGACGACATCGACGCCGGGGTGTTTCAACGCATCGGCCAAAGTCGTGAACACTGGCACGGGGGGGACGCCCGTCTCGGCGATCAGGGTCGCGGCGCTGGCGGAGTTGCGCGTCACGAGTGCGGCCAGCGCCGCCCCCGGCACGTCGGCCAAGGCGCGGACGTGGAACCGGGCGATCATCCCGCACCCGACGATGGCGAAGCCCAACTCGTTGGCCACAACTATTCCCCCATCAATCGCGCCGCCTTCATGGTGTATTGAATACCGCTCAACACCGTGGCGGCGAGCATCACGTAGATCATGCTAATTTGCAGGAGGTCGAGGCCCGGCCGAAGCGGGTCGGCGTCCGGCAGTCGCCGCATCCACAGGGCGAACAGGATTACCAGCAGCGCCGCGCACTGCAAAATGGTTTTCAGTTTGCCGAACCAGTCGGCCCCGAACTTCTTGCCGAGCGTCTCCACGTACCCGCGAATCCCCGTCACCAGCAGTTCCCGGCCGACGACTACGGCCGTCATCCACGGCTCCAAGCCGGCGTCTGGCACGGATAACAGGAAGATAAACGCGCAGCCGAGCAGCACCTTGTCCGTCAGCGGGTCAAAGGTGCGGCCGAACATGGAGAGTTGGTTGAACCGCCGCGCCCACCACCCGTCCACCCAGTCGGTGACGGCGGCGGCCACGAAGATGAAGAACGCGGACGGCCACCACTGGTGGTGGATGCAGACGCACAGCAGGATGGTCAGCGGCAGCCGGCTGAGCGTCAGGCCGTTCGGGGTCGTCCAGAGGTTGGGTTCGGCGGGCATGGGGCCGTCACCTCGGGTCGCTGACGGCCCGCGCCGAGAGGTCGTACCCGTCGGCCCCGGTCACCTTGACGGTGACGATGTCGCCGGGCCGCAGGTTCTTCCCCTTCACGCGCACCAAGCCGTCGATCTCCGGGGCGTCCGCGTGGCCGCGGGCGTGATGATGATTCACCGACTCCGGGTCCGGCCCGTCGATGATGACATCCAATTCCCGGCCGACCTGCCGGCGCGACCAGTCGAACGCGACTTGTTGCTGAATCTCCATCAGCCGGTCCTGACGTCCCTTCTTCACCTCGGCCGGCAAGTGGCCGTCAAGTTTGGCGGCCGGCGTGTCCGGCTCCAGCGAGTAGGTGAAGGCCCCGGCCCGCTCGAACTTGGTCCCTTCCACGAAGTCGCACAGTTCGTCGAACTCGGCGGCCGTCTCGCCGGGGAAGCCGACGATAAACGTGGTGCGGAACGTGAGGTTCGGGACGGCCTCTCGCCACCGACTAATCATGTTCTCGGTCTTGGCCCGGTCCACCCGGCGCTGCATGCGCTTCAGCACGCGGTCGTTGATGTGCTGCAACGGCATGTCCACATACGGGACGATCTTCTTGGCCCCGGCCAGCGTTTCCAGCAATTCGTCCGTGACGTGTTCCGGGTAGGCGTACAGCAAGCGAATCCACTCGACGCCGTCCACTTGGTCGAGTTCCCGCAGCAACTCGGCGAGGCGGACGCGGCCGTACAAATCCATCCCGTAATACGTACTGTCTTGGGCGACGATGATGAGTTCCCGCACGCCGTCGGCGGCCAACTCGTTGGCCTCGCGGATGACTTCTTCCATCGGCTTCGTGGCGTGCTTGCCGCGCATCTTGGGGATGGCGCAGAAGGTGCAAAGCCGGTCGCACCCCTCGGAGATTTTCATGTACGCGAAGTGCCGGGGCGTGATGCGCAGGCGGGCCGTGTCTTCCAAGGCCCGCACCGGGGCCGGCCGGAACACGCTGCGCTGCTCGCGCTGCTGCGAGACGGCCCGGTCCACGACTTGCACGATCTCTTCGCGGCCGAACACGCCGACGATCTGGTCGATGCCCGGCACTTCGGTGAGGAGCATGTCCTTCTGCCGTTCGGCCAGGCACCCGGCGACGACGACGGACCCGACCCGGCCCTGCGCCTTCAACTCCAACATCTCACGGATGACGCCGAGCGACTCGTCCCGGGCCGACTCGATGAACCCGCAGGTGTTGACGACGACCACGCTGGCCCCGTCGGCGTCCGGGACGAGCGCGTAGCCGTCCCGCGCCAACTTGCCGAGCATCCGCTCGGAGTCCACGGTGTTCTTGGGGCACCCGAGACTGACGAAGGCGTAGGTCCCCTTCGCGGTCCGGGCTTCGGTCTTCGTCGGTAAACTCAGCGTGGCCAAGGCGTCCCTCGCGGAATGGCGGCAAGAAGATTAGGATAGGGATTCGGGGAAGGGAACGCGAGTCGGGGCGCGGATTGGCCCCCGTAGGACGGACCCTACCGTAGTTCTCGAGTGACAAACGGCACGCCCTCAAGCCGTAACAGGGTTGTCGATGGGGCAGAGTGATTCCATCAACATCATGGAGATGGAATGGTGGACTTCGGGCAAATCGGTTTCGCCAGGTGCGAAAATGTAGACGACCACATAGTTTTTCAGAACCATGATCAATTCGGGGTGTCGGATGTCATACGTTTTGCCGCTGGCCATGTGAATGCGGAACGGCCGGAACGGTTGGGCGTCCTTGTACTCGCGAATGGCGGTGGTAGTAATCATCGGCGACTCTCGAAAATCGAAGGGTGTGAAGTTGTCCGGCCCGTTGTTTAGAATACACATTTTTGGGTCCTCCCGCGAGGAGAATGGGTGGCGCCGGAGAGCCGCATACGATTTTATTGCCATTGCCGAATGACCGTAGGGAATCACATATGGCCGACCTCTCCATGCGCGAGTTCAAGCAGATCGTCCGGCGGACGATGGAGACGTTGCCGGCGGACTTGCTGCCGTATTTGGACAACCTCGTCGTGGACGTGGCCGACGAACCGGACCACGACTTGCTGCTGCGGGCCGACTTCACGGAAGAAGAGATCGAGGACGGGGAGACCCTCTTGGGGCTGTTCGAGCCGGCCGAGTTAAGCCCCATGATGAATGACGCCTATTTGGCGAACGACGTGCCGCACCGGCTCTGGGTCTTCAAGGGGCCGCACGAGCGGGAGTTTGACGACTCCGTTCGACTGCGGACGGAGGTCCGCAAGACCGTCATCCACGAACTGGCCCACCACTTCGGGTGGTCCGACCGGGACTTGGAGCGGTTCGACGCTACCCCGGACCCGTTTGCGGACGGAAAATCGTTTCCCCCTCGGTCGAATATGGATTAGACTGACACGGTTGGCTCGTCTTCCCAGTGCAATCACGGCCAGCGTGAAATACTCCCCGGCCCGCGGCGTCTTCCCCTCGGCGGCGGTCGGCTTCATCGGCGGGTGACACCATGATGGCTCGCGGCAATTCTTGGGCGGTCGTGCTGGTTCTCGGGACGGCGATTGTCGCCGCCGGGCAAGAGTCGGCCCCGCCGCCGCCCCGCGTCGTCCACGTCAAGGTGAAGACCCCCGAAGAACTGGCCAAGGCCATCGACCGACACATGGAGGCCCATTGGGCGGCCAACAAGGTGACGCAGGCGCCGCCGGCCGACGACGCCGAACTGCACCGCCGGTTGTGTCTTGATTTGCTGGGGCAAATCCCCGCCGTCGGCGACGCCCGCGCCTTTTTGGAAGACAAAGACCCCGCCAAGCGCGACCGCAAGATCGCCGAGTTGTTCGGCCGGCCGGCCTTCCTCAACCATTACGTCACTGTCCTGCGGCAGGCGTGGCTGCCGCAGGCGACGGACAACCAACAGTTCCAATTCCTGTCCCCGCAATTCGAAAGCTGGCTGCGCAAGAAGCTCAAGGAAAACGTCCCGGCCGACCAGATCGTGCGGGAACTGCTGACGGCCCCGACGCTGTTCAACGGCCGCCGCGGCTTCAACCCGGACGTAAACGACTCGCCGTTCGCCTTCAACCAGGTGAACGAGTTCAAGCCGGAGAACGTCGCCTCGGCGGCCAGCCGACTGTTCATGGGGGTGAAGATCGAGTGCGCTCAGTGCCACAACCACCCGACGGCCCCGATCAAGAAGGAACAATTCTGGGAACTGGCCGCCTTCTTCGCCGAAGTCCAGCCGACCATCGCCAGCGTCTCCGACGTGAAGCTCAAGCGGGAAATCAAAATCCCGGACACGCCGAAAGTGGTGCAGGCCAAATTCTTCGACGGCAAAGACCCGAAATGGGACGGGGCCAAGACGCCCCGGCAGACCTTCGTGGACTGGCTGACGGCCAAGGACAACCCGTACTTCGCCCGCAACTTCGCCAACCGCCTGTGGGCCCACTTTTTCGGCGCCGGCCTCATCGACCCCATTGACGAGCCGGGGGACGAGAACCAGCCGGCCGTCCCGGCCCTGTTGGATGAACTGACGCGGGCCTTCGCCGACAGCGGGTACGACCAGCAGTTCCTGATGAAGGCCATCGTGCGGTCCAAGGCGTATCAGCTTTCGAGCCGGCGGACGCACCCGAGCCAGGCCGACCCGCGGCTGTTCGCCCGCATGGCCGTCAAGGGCCTGACCGGGGAGCAACTGTACGACAGCCTGTCGCTGGCGACCGGCTTCGTGGACATAACCCCGCGAGAGCAGCGCGTGTTCTCCGGCCCGCGGCGCGAGTTCGTGGCCAAGTTCTCCAGCACCGAGAAGATCACCGAGAAGCAGAAGAGCATCCTGCAAGCCCTCACGATGATGAACGGCCGCTTCGTCACCGACCAGACGACGCTGGCGAAGAGCGTCTACCTCGACGGCATCGTGCAGTCCCCGTTCTGGACCACCCGCGAGAAGGTGGACATGCTCTTCCTTGCCACCCTCAGCCGACCGCCCGCCGCCCCGGAGGCCGAGCGGTTCGCCAGCTACGTGGACCGCGGCGGCGCCAACGGCGACCCGAAGAAGGCCTTGGGAGACGTGTTCTGGGTGCTGTTGAATTCGAGCGAGTTTAGTTTGAACCATTGACGCACTGTCTTGGCGAGCCATGAGCGTGAGCGATTGGAGTTCGGGTCTGTCACGCACTCCAATCGCTCACGCTCATGGCTCGCCAAGAATAAACCCGAGGCCCCGCGATGACCCCGACCCCCCTTTCCCGCCGCGACTGGTTAAGCGTCGCCGCCGGCCTCGGCGTCTCTGCGTCCGGCTGGCTGCCGCGATTGGCCGCGGAGACGGCCGCGAACCCGCAGCGGAAGCGGTCGTGCATCCTGCTGTGGATGGGCGGCGGGCCGTCCACGATTGACCTGTTCGACCTGAAGCCGGGCCACGCCAACGGCGGGCCGTTCAAGGAAATCGCCACCAGCGCCCCGGCCCTGAAGTTCGGCGAACACCTGCCGAAACTGGCCCGGCACGCCCACGAGATGGCCGTCGTGCGGTCCATGTCCACCAAAGAAGGAGACCACGGCCGGGCGACGTATTACCTGCGCACCGGCAACTTGCCGCAGGGGGCGTTGCAGTTCCCGACGCTCGGGTCACTGCTGTCCAAGGAGATCGGCGACCCGGCGGCCGAGTTGCCGAACTTCGTCAGCGTCGCCCCGTTCCGGGCGTTCTCGCAGGGGGCGTTCGGGCCGGGCTTCTTGGGGCCGAACTTCGCCCCGCTGGTCGTCGGCGAAGGGGGTTTCGGCGCCTCGAACGGCGACCAGTCGGACCGCTTGCTGAAAGTGGCCGACCTCGACCGGCCCAAGGAAGTCACGCCCGGCCAAGCGGACTCCCGCTTCGACCTGCTCCGCGACCTCGACGGCCACTTCGGGGCCGACCGGCCCAACCTGTCGCTCGCCAGCCACCGCAGCGCCTACGACCGGGCCGTGCTGCTCATGCAGTCCGTCGGCGCCAAGGCTTTTGACCTGCACGAGGAGCCGATGAAGACGCGGGACGCCTACGGCCGCAACCTCTTCGGCCAAGGCTGCATGTTGGCCCGCCGGCTGGTCGAGCGCGGCGTCCCGTTCGTGGAAGTCAACATGGGCGGGTGGGACACGCACCAGAACAATTTTGACGCCGTGCAAAAGCAGTGCGGGATGCTCGACGCCGCGTGGAGCCAACTGATGGCCGACCTCGCGGCCCGCGGGCGGTTGGAATCGACCACCATCATTTGGATGGGCGAATTCGGCCGGACGCCGCGCATCAACCAAGGCAAGGGCCGCGACCACTACCCGAACGCTTGGAGCGCCGTGCTGGCCGGCGGCGGCATCAAGGGGGGCCAAGCCGTCGGCAAGACCACTGAGGACGGCACCAAAGTGGACGGCGACCCGACCACCGTGCCCGACCTGCTGGCCACCCTTTGCAAGGCAATGGGCGTCGATCACTTGAAGACGAACAACTCGAATGTCGGCCGGCCGATCCGCATCGTGGACAAGTCGGCGAAGGTGATTACGGCCATCGTGGGGTGACAATCTGGTTCCCTCTCTCCGCTGCGGAGAGGGGGGTGAGGGGGTGAGGTCACGGCTTCCCGCCCAAAACCACCTCACCCCCCGGCCCCTTACAGGGGTAGGTCAGGCGAGAGCGAAGAATTCAGGCGGAAGTCGCAATAGTGCGACCATGCCGCGTTTTCT
>JAYTTY010000122.1:0-2569 GCA_043744795.1 Zavarzinella sp.
CGGAGAGGGGGCCGGGGGGTGAGGTTGCCTTTCGGCGCTTACTCCATGAGTTTCCGCTGGTGGTCCGACGTGGACGACGTGAACTTCAGCGACACGTCGAACGCGATGCGCTCGACGAACTTCTGCCGGAACGTGGAGACTTGCGAGCGGGTCTCCACTTCGATCTCCCGGTCCTTCGGGTACTCGACGGAATACTCCCACTTGAACGCCGGGTCCTTAAGGGGCTTCGACAGGTCGTAGGCGTTCACGGACACCGTGGCCCGGCCTTGCAGCCATTGGCCGCGGCCGCCCGGCTTGAACAGGTCCATCTCCAAGATTTCCACGTCCACGACGTAGTCCGCGGCGAACGACTTGCCCGTGTCGTACGGGTGGGACGTGCGCCAGTTGGTGTGCTCGGCCTTGTAGTCGTCGATCAGTTTCGTCTTGAGGACGAGGACTTTCTCCTCGTTCTCCTTCAGGCGGGCGTCCAAGACTTTGATCAGCTCGACGTTCAGGATGCGGTCCACGCCGGACAGGTCCGACGGCAGGCCCGCCTTGCTGGAGACGAGGACGACCACCTTGGCGTCCTCGTGCTTCGCCGGCACCTTGAACGGGAACTCGGCGGCGATGCGCGACTCGCGCCCGCCCCAGAGAATCTCGGGGATCAGGAACGGGTTCATCCCGCACCCGGCGTTGCCGACGGCGGCCAACAGCCCGACCACGACCGCCCGCCGCGAAATCCGTTTCGACATGGAACTATCCCCCCGTACATTCAAAGCCACCTCACCCCCCGGCCCCCTCTCCGCAGCGGAGAGGGGGAGCAAGCGGGCGTCAAATCGTTGTGCGACGGCTTCCCCCCGCCGCGGCCGGTTTGGTCCCCCCTCTCCGCCGCGGAGAGGGGGTTAGGGGGTGAGGTTGTTTTCAAATCCGGTCTAAAATCACCACCCCCACCCACCGCGCCAGCATCAAGACCACATACACCCCGAGGACGATCGGCACCGCGAATTCGAGCCGTTCCACCCACAAGTACCGGCCGCGCGCGGCGGTCCAGACGGCCCACGGGATCGAAATCGCCAACGCCACGGCCAGCAGAGTCCCCACCCAGTTGGCCCGCAGCGAATTCCCCACGTCCCCGCGGACGAGCATGGCGAAGCTCGTCGTCATGCCGCAGGACGGGCACGGAATCCCCGTCGACTTCTTGAAGTTACACGGCGGAAGCCCCAAACTCTCGTGAGAGGCCATCCGCATCGGCTCGCCGTCGGCCCCGTAGGGCTTCACCATCGTGGCGACGTAAAACACCGCCGCGAAGGCCGCCGCCATCAGGAGCAAGACCCCGCGGACCCACCAAGCCGGGCGCGGGTCGGGACGACTCAAGGGCAACGGCGGCGGCGAAACCCGGCGGACCGGCGGCTGGTCGTCCATGGCATGTTCCGAGTGGGGCACGGTGTAACGGTCTCTGTTTCACGGGTCAAGATGGATATTCCGCTGTCGCGGCTGTCGCGGGCCATTTCCGACGCCTTGGCGGCCCTCCCCGGCAACGGGCGGGGGCCGGGGGTTTTGGCCGTCTCCGGCGGGGCGGATAGCGTGGCCATGCTGCGGGCGGTTGGGGAACGTCCGGCGCCGGTCGCCGTCGCCCATTTTAACCACCAACTGCGGGGCGCGGACGGCGACGCGGACGCCGCCTTCGTTCAGGGCCTCGCCGGGGAAAGGCCATTCTACACGGGAACCGCCGACGTGCGGGCCGTCGCCGCCGCCGCCGGCGAAAACCTGGAAGCGACCGCCCGCCGCCTGCGCTACGCCTTCCTGCTGGAAACGGCCCGCGCCGCCAACGCCGGCTGGGTCGCCACGGCCCACACCGCCGACGATCAAGCCGAGACGGTGCTGCACCGCCTGATCCGCGGCAGCGGCCTGCGCGGCCTCCGCGGCATCGCCCCGGCCCGCCCCCTCGGCGACGGCGTCCTCCTGATCCGGCCCATGCTCGAAGTCTCGCGCGCCGACGTGCTGGCTTACTTGAAAGAAACCGGCCAGCCGTGGCGGGAAGACGCGACCAACAAAGACCCGGCGTACACGCGCAACCGCATCCGCCACGAACTGCTGCCTTTGCTAAAGACCTTCAACCCGCAACTCAACGACGCCCTCGGCCGACTGGCGGCCCAAGCCCAAGAAGTGTACGCCGGCGTGGACAGCCGCGTCGCCGAGTTGCTGGCCAAAGCCGAACTGCCGCGGGCCGGGCCCGTCGTCATTCTGGACCGGGCCGTGGTATCAGGCATCGCCGACCACGACCTGCGGGAACTCTTCCGCCAAGTCTGGGACCGCGAAGGCTGGCCGACCGGGGCCATGACCCGCGACCACTGGCAACGCGCCGCCAATGTGGCGACGGGACTGCTGACGGCAACGGACATGCCGGCCGGCATTCATGTGCGGGCGGCCGGAAGAGTCGTGCGCGTTGGCCCGCGGGGGTGAGGGGTTGATAAGACAAGAAGCTGTGGGGAAGTCGTTCGCCCAAAACGACCCCCCCCGGCCCCCCCTTGCCAAGGGGGGGAGAAAACCAGTGGCCGCTCGTGCGCTCAAGCCAACGGCGGTGACCGAT
>JAYTTY010000123.1:0-2568 GCA_043744795.1 Zavarzinella sp.
CCGCGTGAGGGTGAAGGTTTGAGCACCAACACTCTACCGCCGGCGCTCAAGCCCCGCCACTCCTTTTCAACCCGCCAAAAAGTGCGAAAGACTAGTCTGTGTCCTCTGTGGTGAAGTTCTTCTCTTCGCTTTTGCCTTTATCCGTGCTTCTCCGTGTTCGATCCGTGGCTAAAAGGTCTTTTAATCGGCGTCGGCCCGCGCTCCGCCTCACTTCTTCGTCAAAAACGTCGCCTGCCACTTGGCGATCTGGTCGGCCCGGCGGGACGGGTCGGCGGCGGCCTCGTAGCCGGCTTCCTCGGCGCTGATCGGGTCGAGTTGCGCCAGTTGGAAGCGGGCCAGTTCGCGGATGGCCAGCCGCTCGCTTTTCAGCAGGGTGAACAGTCGGTCCGCGGTGGTTTTGGCCGCGTCGGCGCGGGACCGCAGCAGGGCTTGCACGAGGTCGCGTTGCCGGTCGTCGGGGAACGTCTTCTTCTCGGCCAGCAACACGGCGAACGCCTTCTCCCGGTCCGGGGCCTGGGCGCACCAGTGCCGGGCGGCCCGGACGATGGCGTCCCGCACCGGGGACGAGCCGAGTTCGAGGCCGTCCAACAGGCCGGGGATGTCGTCAATCGCCTGGAGAATCCACGCGGCCAAGGCCCGGTGCGACGGCGCCTCCTTCGGGTCGAGCAGCGCCTTCCCGGCCTCCGCGTCAAGGCCGCCGCGGGCCGCCGCCGTCCGCCGGACCCACTCGGCGATGGCCCCCTCCATGTCTTTGGCGGCCGGCGTGTTCGGCGTCCGCTGGGACCAGCGGTCCGCCAAGGCCGCCTCGTCCGCGTCGTTCTCGGGGGCGACGGCCGCCCGGCCGCCCTTGCTGTCCCACTTGTACTTGGTCCCGGCCGCCAGCGGGCCGGAACTCGACAGCCCGACTTGCACGGTCGCCTCGCCCGCCAGCACGCCGAGATAAACCAACGCCCGCGGCGATTCCAGAATCAGCGGCTCGAAGATCGGCCCCTTGGCCGGCTCGCCGAGGCGGTCGAGGGCGATGGCCGTCGTCGCGTCCGCGAGGGTAATGTTCCAAATCTCGTCCAGGAAGCGCACGCGGATTTTCACGGCCTGCTTGGCGGCCGGCGCCTTGATGTACACGCGGCCGGCGTGCAGGGAGAAGTCCGCGTCGTACCCTTCCGCGGGCTGGTAAAACGTGACGCGGGCTTCGAGGATCGGCAGGTTCAGGAGTTCGGGGACGTTGCCCCACAGTTGGACTTCCAGCCCGTTGTCCAGCTTCACGGCCGGCCGGAAGCCGGGCAGGGCCATGAGCGTGTCCGTCGAGGAGAGGCGGGCGTCGTCGGCCTTCACCAACTCCCACTTCGCGGACTCCGCCTTGCGGGCCAAGAGCGGCTGCGTCGGGCTGGTGTACAGGCCGACGGCGACGCGCGCGGCCGAGGCGTCCTTCGGCGCCGGCGGCTTGACGACCGCTTCCACCACGCGCGGGTCCGGCAGCGGGACGGCCGGCGTCTTCGGGTCCCCGACGGCGGCCGGGGGAATTTTCGGGTCGGCCGGGGGAATCTTCGGGTCGGCGACCTTCTGCACGATGACGACGGGCGGCGGCGGGGCGAAGGCGACATACCCTTGCCCGCGCGCCGGCTCCGGCGGCTTGGGGATGGCCAGCCACACGGCGACGGCCAGCGCGGCGGCCAAGGCCGCCAGCCCGCCGAAGACGGCGTACTTTTGCGGCCCGCCCATGGACCCGAGCAAGTCGTCGTCGCCGGCCGCCATGATGTCCTTCGGCGGCGGGGCCACGCCGGCGATGGGCGGGACGGCCGCGGACGGCTCGCGGTTCGGCACGGCCTCCGGCCCCGTCACCAAGCCGTACATGCGCCGCCGGGCCGAGGGGGGCACCTTGGCCGGCTCGCCCAAAACCAGCGTCAAAATCTGGTGACTGGCGGCGACCTCGGCCAGCAGCACGTCGTGCTTCAGGGCCGTCACTTCCAACTCTTCGAGGTGTTCGGAGGACAGCGTGTTGTCCAGGTATTCCGCGATGGTGTTCGGGTCGGCCCGCGAGTCTTCCGGGTCGAGGGCCGGGGCCGCCAGGCGCCGGCGCCGGGTGACGCTCTTGATGCGCTCGACCGTCTCTTGGGCGAACTCGCTCTCGGCGACGCGCCGGCCCATGTCCTTGGCTTGGGCGGGGTCCAGCGTGTCGTCCAAGTAGGCCAACAGCGTGCGGAGGGTCAGGCGCAACATGGCTTCGCTCCCGGGGCGGAATGGGGACTGCACTTATATCAGTGGCGGCCGGTGCGGGAGTTCGTTCAAGAAAAGGCGAAAAATTAGGAAGATGACTCTTCGAGGGGCGCAAATTGAGTTGAGAGTGGTCGAGTTGATGCGTTCGGCGGTGTTGGGGGTGGAACCGTCGAACGGCGGGACGCGGCACGCGACGGCGATATGGTTTGGGTGTGTTCTCGAACCTGCGCTCCGCGTGAGGCGTACCGCCAGCAACCAACGACTAGAGCATTTTCAGTTTCCGTGTGGCGGCCGGCGTGTGGTGGGACCGGCGTCCCGCCGGTCGTCGAGGAACAACCGACCGGCGGGACGCCG
>JAYTTY010000124.1:0-9981 GCA_043744795.1 Zavarzinella sp.
CGGCGGAGGACACCGGCGGTCCAAGCGACAGCAATTGGCGGTGCGGAGTCCCGAAGACCGGCTGAAGCCGGGACTCCAACGAAGACGAAAACAGCCGGCGTGTGCGGTTTAAGACGCTTGAAAGTAGAGGTTCCGTTTGTCTCGATTTCTGGCGATTGACGTCGATCAGACCCACGTCCACGTCGTGGCGGGCGTGGCCAAGGGGGGCGTGCCGATTCTGGAAACAGCGGCCAGCTTCCCGCTGAAGACCCCGCTGTCGCTCGTGACGGCCGAGGACTTGGGGAAGGACTTCCGCGAGGCCCTCAAGGCCACGCGGATCGGACCGGCCCCGGTGCTCGTGGTCCTCGGGCGCGACAAGGTGATCGTCAAGGACGCGAAGATCCCGCCGGTCCCCGAGGCCGAGGAGGCGGCCGTCGTCCGCTTCCAAGCCACGAAGGATCTCACGGAGGCCGCCGACGCGGTCGTCATCGACTACTACACGCTCGCCAAGCCGGACCCGGACGGGCAGAAGCGGGCGGTCGTCGTCTCCTTCCGCAAGGAATACCTCGAAGCCTATCGCCAGTTTTGCGCCGCCGCCGGGCTGAAGCTCGCCGGCGTCACGCCGCGGCCGATTGGCACGCTCGGCGCGCTCACGCGGGCCGTGAAGACGGGCGACGTGACCGCCCCCGAGACCCGGTCGGCGTCCGTCGCCGTTCTGAGCCGCGGGGACAAGTGGGGCGAACTGGTGATTGCCCGGGACGACCAAGTGGTCTTCTCGCGGGCCGTCAGCGCCACGGCCCTGAACGCCGAGGCCATGCTGATCGGCGAGATCAAGCGCAACCTCGCGGTCTACAACGGCCAGTCGCCGACGCCGGTGGAAGCGCTGTTCGTGGCCGAGGCCACCGGGCCGGCGGGCAGATGGGCCGGGCGGTTGCGGGCGGGGTTGCCGGTCGCCGTGCAGGCGTTCGACCCGCTGGCGGGCGTCGAACACGCCACGTACCCGGAGGCCCGCGGGCAGTTCGCCGGGCTGGTCGGCCTGTTGCAACTCAAGTCCTCGCCCCTGCCATTGGCCGTGGACTTCTTGGCCCCGCGCGAGCCGAAGCCGCCGTCGCGCCGGACGCAGAACATCGCGGCCGTCGCCGGCTTCTCCGCCTTGGTGCTGGTCATCGGCGGGCTGGCCTTCGGCTACTACCGGGTGACGCAAAAAGAGACGGAGATCGCCCAACTGATTGTGGAGAAGGACGCCGCCAAAAAGGCGCTGGAAGAGTTGGAAGTGGACAAGAAGCGCATCGACGCCGTCCGGGACTGGGACGACAAGCGGGTCAACTGGCTCGACGAGTTGTACGACATGACCGACCGCTTCCCGAACACGAAGACGACCCGGGTCGAGCAGTTCCGCGGCGAGGCCCGCGAGCCGGAGAAGGGCGCCAAGGTCAAGAACGTCGGCCGCATCGTGATGAAGGTGCAGACCAGTGCCGAGGGTGCCTTCGGCAACCTTCAAAGCCAGTTGAGCAGCGACGGCAAGTACCACGACATCGTCCCGCAGACGCGGGGCGGGGTGGGCACCCGCTTTAACGGCCCGCCGATGCAGGCGTATGAACTGCGGGCCGACTTGGAGCGCCGCCCGCCCAGCCAATATGTCCGCAAGATGACCGAGCCGCCCACGAAAAAGCCCGACCGGCGGGCCGGCGAAGAAGAGTCCCCCAAGGGCGGGTTCGGCGGCGGCTTCCCCGGCGGCGGTTTTCCCGGCGGCTTCGGAGGGCCTGGGTCATGAGTAACCGTGAACGCTCGCTGGCCGCGGTCTTGGCCGGGTGCCTCGTCCTGATCGGCATCGGCTTCGTCGCCTATCAATTCGTCTTCAGTCCGCTGGCGGCGAAGAACAAGCAGATCGACGGCCTTAATGAGGACATCCGCCAGCGCAACCTTGACGTGGACGAGATCCAAACCGCCAAGCGGAAGTTCGAGACGACGCGGCAGATGAGCCTCGGCAACGCCGGCGTGTCTCGCGGCCCGTACGCCGAATTGCTCAAGAGCTTGCTGGTGAACGCCGGCTTCCCCGTCACCGCCCTGAAAATCTCCCTCAAGGAGCCGGACAGCAAGACGGCCCCGGCCATCCAAGGGAAAAAGACCGCGTACACGAAGCTGGTTTACGACATCAGCGCCAAGGGGGAGCTTTTCTACTTCGTTGAGTTCTTGAAACGGTTTTACGAGCAGCCGCTGCTGCACGCGGTCAAGTCGATCAACATCCTGCGCCCGTCCGACGCCAAGGCGCAGGCCCGCGGCGAACTGGACGTGACCATGACCATCGAGGCCCTGGTGCTGGAAAACGCCACGGAACAAAGTCCTCCGGTGCGGACGCCGACCGAGATGGCCGCCGTCACGGCCGCCGGCGGCCTCGGGGCCAAGGGGCTGTCGGCCAAGGTGTTCGTCGGCGGCAAGGCGCTGCCGGGGGCCGAAGTCGTCGCGCTGGCGACCCCGGCCCGCGACTATCAGAGCATCAGCACCAAGAACGTCTTCTTCGGCCCGGCCCCCGTGGTCAAGGAGCCGACCGTCCGTGAGCGGCCCGAAACGCCCGCGGAGGAAGACATCTCCAACTTCATCACGCTGACCTCGGTCGTCGGCCACCCGGAGGACGGCAAGATCGAGGCCGTGTTCCGCGACAAGCTGAACAACCACGAGTACACCGTGATTCAGACCGCCTCGGGCAAGATCACGGTGGACGCGACTTACGACCTGAAAGGCCGCAAGAAGGCGATCTACAAGGCCGGCGGGTCGGAAATCATCTACGGCAGCGACGAGGGGCAGAACCGGCGGGTCTTCCGCGTCCGCCGCGTCAACCCCGGCGAAGTGCTGCTGGAAGAAATCTACGCGGAGAAGGCGAAGGAGAAGCCCTCGTTCACCCTCCTGACGGCCGGCGGCCTGTGGTCGGCCGTCAGCCTCACCGATAAGCCGTGCAGCGCCGTCTCCGTCGGGCAGACGCTGGAAGGCATGTCGCAACTCACGTCCCGCGAGGCGTTCAAAGCGATCTACGCCAAGCCGGCGTTCTCGGAAGTGAGCGCGGAAGACAAGGGACGGTGATGGGGGTTGTGCGGCCCGTAACGGCCGGCAAGATAAAATGGCGAAGCGCGCGAAGACCGTTTAAGATCATTGGCACGGCGCTTTGGGGAAGCGGCCTGTCGTCCCGCCGCCCGGCAATCATTAGCGAATGCTGAAACTTTGGGCATTCGGGTCAATAATGAAAATCGGTCGTGCCGAATGTACCGATTATGACGGGCCGCGGGCCGGCCCGGAGTGACACGATCGGCCGGGGCCGCGCGGGCGGCCGGCCAGTTTCGTCGGGGGAGAATCGCGCGATGACGAACACACCACGGCACCTCTTCTGGCCGCGCCGCTGGGTCCGCTCCATCCTCGGGGCGACCTTGGCGACCACCTTTGTGGGCGGCATCCTCTGGGGCGCCGACCCGCTGTTCGAGGCGCAACTCCCCAAGGACGCGCCGAAGGACGACCTCCCCCTGCCGAAGGTTCCGGAGATCCCCAAGCCGGCGGCCAAGGAGCCGGCGGCCAAGGAGCCGGCGGCCAAGGAGAAGCTCCTCACCTTCGCCATGAGCGACAAGCCGTGGGCCAAGGTGATCGAGTGGTACGCCAACGAGAGCGGCCTCGCCTTCCTCTCCACGGAGAAGCCGCCGGACGGGACGTTCAATTTCATCCCGCCGAAGGTCCGCGGCGAGGCGAAGCAGTACACGCTCTCCGAAGTCACGGATGTCATCAACGAGGGGCTGCTGCCGAAGAACTTCGTGCTGATCCGCGGGGAGCAGTCGTTCCGCCTGTGGCCGGCCGACCAAGCCATTGACCCGATCCTCGTCCGCCGCGTCTCGCTGGACGAGTTGAAGAAGCTCGGCGGCAAGGACATCGTCCAGATTTCCCTGCCGCTGACGAACTCCGTCGCCGACGAAGTGCGGGACGACGTGAAGCGGATGCTCAGCAGGTCCAGCGAGGTCGCGGTGCTGAAGAGCAGCAACGCCCTCATCATCACGGACACGGCCGCCAACCTGCGCCGCGTCGTGGAAGACTTCCACGACAAGGACGCGGAGGCGAAGGGCAACCAAGCCGAGCAGATGTCCCACAAGTGCGTGTACGTCCGCGCCCGGGACGCGGCCGCGCATTTGCAGATTCTGCTGCGCACGCCGGACACGTCCACCCAAATGCAGTCCCAGCCCGGCGTGATCTCGTCCTTCCCGGGCGCCGGCGGCAACCCGTTCGGCGGGTTCGGCGGCGGCGCGTTCCCCGGCGGCTTCCCCGGCCGCGGCGGCGACAGTGGCGGCTTCCGCGGCGACGGCGGCCGCGGGTTCGGCGGCGGCGGCGGGGACGGCCGCGGGTTCGCCGGCGGCGGGAACCCGCTCGGCGGTGGGGGCGGCGACCGCGGCATGACCGGCGGCGCCGGCGGCATCCCGCGCGGCAACAAGATCGTGAACATTGCCCCGGACGAGGAGTCCAACACTCTCTATGTCACCGGCCCGGCCGACAAGGTGTCCAACGCCAAGTCGTTCATGGAAAAGTTTGACGTGAAGGGGGCTTCGAACGACAAGCCGATCCTCGTCGGCAAGCCGGAGTTCCTGACGTACAACGTGCCGGCCGGCATGGCCGACGCCGTGGGCGCCGCGCTGTCGGAAAACTACAAGTCGTCGCCCATCGTCCGCATTCGGGCCGTCAACGGCAACCAGTTGATGATCTACGCCGGGCCGAGCGACCACTTTGACATCCAAGACCACATTAAGAAGATCACGCAGGCCAACGACGCCACGGCCAAAGTCGTGTCGGTCGGCGCGATGGAACTCTCCAGCGCCGTCACGATCCTCAAGGCGATGTTCCCCGACCCGACCAAGGGGGGGCCGTACATCGAGGCCCACCCGAACGGCGCCGGCGTCATCGTCCGCGGCCGCAAGGACCAGGTCGCCGACGTGGAACTGGCCATCAAGAGCGGCCTCCAAGACGGCGGCGACAGCGCCGGCACCGGCAACCTGCAGATCATTGACTTGAAGGACGGGTCCGGCGCCATCATGGCCGAGGCCCTGAAGCGCATGGTCGAGAAGATGGGCAAGGGGGAGTTGAAGATCGTCGACCCGAGCGGCCGGACCCCCGTGCCGCCCGCGCCCAAAGTGTCGCCGATGGGGCCGGCGGTCCCGCCGACGCCCGGCCTCCCGCCGATCCCGTCGCTGCCGAAGACGGAAGCCCCGGCGCCGAAGCCGCCGACCCTGAGCGACGCGCGCGGCTTCGACACGTCCCGCATGTTGGCGATGAACGGCACGCAAATCATCGACCCGAAGGAGACGCCGGCGGCCAAGAAAGAGGCCGGGGCGACCGTGACGGTCATCGGCGGCAAGCTCATCATCTCCGGGGAAGACCCGAAGACGGTGGCCCTCGTCGCCCAGTTGGCCCGCCTCTTGCAGTCCGGCCCGGCGGACGGGGACTTCCAAGTCTTCCGACTGAAGAACGCCAACGCCGTCGAGGCGGCCCGCGTCCTGAGCGAATGGTTCAACGGCCCGCCGCAGCAGCAAGGCGCCGCCGGCGGCCGCGGGCAGCAGCAAAACCCGTTCGCGGCCTTCGGCGGGGGTGGCGGCGGCCGCGGGGGGTTCGGCGGCGGGGGCGGCAACCCGTTCGGCGGCGGCGGACTCGGCCAACTGCTCGGGGCCGCGGCGGCCCCGGCGGCGGCCGACGCCAAGCCGCGCGTCCGCATCGTCGCGGAGCAGTCCAGCAACTCCCTCCTGGTCCGGGCCAACACGCTCGACCTGCTGACCATCGAGAAAATGCTCGCCGACGTGATCGACACCGGGGCGACCGACTCGAATGCCGTGATGCAGCCGTTCTTCATCGGGCCGCTGCAATTCGCCGTCGCCGCCGAAGTAGTCGGCATCATCCGCGAGGTGTACCGCGAGTTCACCAACCAGGCCGCCTCGCAGTCCGGGACCACCGGCGGCTTCGGGCAGAACCCGTTCGCCGCGCTGGCCGGCCGGCAGCAGCAACCGCTGGACTCGCTCGGCCGGCCGAAGCAAGTCGCCCTGTCCATCACCTACGATGACCGGTCCAACAGCATCGTGCTGAACAGCACCAAACTGATGTACGAAGACATCAAGAAGCTGGTGGAGCAGTTGGAGGAGCGGGCCAAGGACGCCAAAAAGGTGATCCAACTCGTCCCGACCAAGGGCGTCGACCCGCGGCTCGTCCAAGAAGTGCTGGACGCCATGCAGGGCCGCGTCACACAAACCCAGTTGCAGAATCAGCAGAACCAGTCGGGCGGCGGCGGTCGCGGCGGCCAGTTCGGTGGCGGGGGCAACCCGTTCGGCGGCGGCCAGTTCGGCGGCGGGGGCGGCCAGTTCGGCGGGGGCGGTTTTGGCGGCGGGGGCGGCCAGTTCGGCGGCGGCACCCGCGGCGGATTCCCCGGCGGCGGTGGTGGCGGTCAGGGCGGTGGCGGTCAAGGTGGTGGCGGTCGCGGTGGTCAAGGCGGCGGCCGCGGGGGCGGGCAACGTTCGTCACTCGATTGGCCGGGAGGGCGCGATTTTTTTGACGCCCGGGACAAGGACGTCCCGCAGCAGACCCCCCTGTACGACCCGCTGACCGACGCCTTGGCGATGAACTCGCCGGCGGCGATTGACCGCCGGACCCCGGCGACCGGCCGCGACGTGACGGCCCAACTCCCCGTCCCGAAAGTCCCCGCGGACCCGAAGGTTCCGGGCGCGCCCAAGGAAGTCGTGCCGGCCAAGACGGGCACGGGCCTCGACTTGGTCGTCCCCCGCGGGACCGTGACGGTCGATCCGCTCAACGAACTCGGGGCGGTGGTCATCACCGCCAACAGCCAAGCCGACTTGGACTTGGCCCTCAAGGTGATCGAGGAACTCCGCAAGTACCTCGAAGGCGAGGGCAAGAACGCCGGCCCGAAGACGACCATCCTCAAGATGGAGAACGCCGACGCGGCCGAAGTCGTCAGCATCATGACGCAAGTGTTCGCCCGCGCGAACGGCGTCCAGCCGCGGCCCGCCGCGGGCAACCAATTCGGCGGGGGGCAGTTCGGAAACATCGGCGGGGCCACCGCCCAACAGCAGACCTCGAACTCGATCTTCATGCTGCCGCTCGGCCGGTCGAACTCCATCCTGATCCTCGCGCCGGAACTGCGGCTGCCGTACTACGTCGAGGAGATCAAGAAGCTCGACAAGCTGGCGAACAGCAACCCGCTCACGGCGTTCCAGCTCAAGAAGGCGAGCGCCCAGCAAGTGGCGACGCTCGTCACGCAGTTCTACAACCAGCGCTACCCGGAGGGGACGAACGCCGCCACACTCGTGCGGCTGACGTACGACACCAGTTCCAACCAAGTGATCGTGCAGGCCGGCCCGGCCGACATGGAGGACATCAAGAGCCTCATTGAGCGGCTGGACTCCAGCGAATCCGGGGCCACCAACGAGGTGCGCATCGTCCGCCTCAAGAATGCCATCGCGGACGAAATCTCGGCCGTGTTGCAGTCGGCTCTCACGCAGGGCATCCTGCCGCAGGGCACTGGCGTCGTGCAGACGGCCGGCGCCGGCGGCCAACAGTTGGGCGGCCAACAACTCGGCGGGCAATTCGGCGGCGGGCAGCCCGG
Source organism: Zavarzinella sp. (assembly GCA_043744795.1). GTDB lineage: Bacteria > Planctomycetota > Planctomycetia > Gemmatales > Gemmataceae > Zavarzinella. The sequence goes on from JAYTTY010000124.1 coordinate 7,610, forward strand.
CGGTCAACAATTGGGCGGCGGCCAACTCGGCAACGCCCTCGGCGGCCAGCAGCGGGCCGGCGGGGCTTCGGCCACCAACACCACCAAGACCGTCTCCCTGCGGTTCATGTCCGTCGGCAAGGACGGCACGTTCCAGTCCGGGTACATGGAAGACGTCCACCTGACGCCGGACGTGCGCAGCAACAGCCTCATCGTCTCGGCCCCGCCGAAGACGCTCGACCTGATCCTCGCCGTCATCAAAGACCTGGACGTGCCCAGCGCCGCCAAGTCGTCGGTGAACATCTTCACGCTGAAGAAGGCCGACGCGGTGCTGACCGCCAACCTGCTCCAGCAACTGTTCTTCGGCGGCGCCGCGCAGACCCGCACCCAACAGGGCGGCGGCCAACAACAGGGCGGCTTCCCCGGCGGCGGGCAAAACTTCGGCGGCCAAGCCGGCGGCGTCGGCGGCAACACGGGCGTCCGCCCATTGCTGACACTGACCGGTGGCCCGAGCGACGGGGCCACACTGGTGGACTTGCGCATCAGTACGGACGACCGGACGAACTCCATCATCGTGGCCGGCACGCCGAACGACTTGGACGCGATCCGGGCCATCATCGCCCGGCTGGAGGACTCCGAAGTCTCCCTGCGGACCAACCACATTTATAAGCTGCGGAACGCCGGGGCGGCCGACGTGGCCAACGCCCTGCAGCCGTTCCTCACGAACTCGCTGACGGTCATCCAGACCGGCAACCAGTTGACGGCCTACCAGGAGTTGCAGCGGAACATCGTGATCGCCGCCGAGCCGGTGACGAACAACCTGCTGGTGAGCGCCACCCCGCAGGCCTACGCCACACTCCTGCCGATCATCGAGAAGCTGGACGCCCAGCCGCTGCAGGTGTCCATCGAGGTGCTGATCGCCGAAGTCCTGCTCACGAACAACGAGGAGTTCGGCGTCGAGATCGGCCTGCAAAGTCCGGTCCTGTTCAACCGGACCGTCGGCACGGCCCCGACCACCACCGCCACGGGGACGGCGGCCACGAACGTGTCGAACGCCTTCACGTTCAACTCCACGGTGGCCCCGCTGTACACCAGCGCCATTAACCCGAGCACGGTCGGCGTGCAGGGGGTCACCAACCTCGGCGTCGGCCGGGCCGGGTCGAACGGCGTCGGCGGGTTCGTGTTCAGCGCTGGGAGCGACACGCTCAACGTCCTGATCCGCGCCCTGAAGACGCAGCAGCGTATTGACAACCTGACTCGGCCGACCATCACGGTACTCGACAACCAGGTCGGCACCGTAAACGTCGGCGGCCTGTTCCCGTACACGAGCGGCGGCCAGTTCACCCAACTCGGGACGTTCCAGCCGCAGATCTCGCAGCAGCAGATCGGCACGACGCTGACCGTCACGCCGCGCATCAACCCGGACGGCCGGGTGCTGATGCGAGTGGAGCCGAGCATCGTCGCCCCGCAAGACACGCTGGTGAGCCTCGGGAACGGGCTGTTCGCCACGGCGTTCAACCAGCAGTCGGTGCAGACGACCGTGTCCGTCGCGGACGGGGAGACGATCGTGCTGGGCGGGCTGATCTCCAAGACGAACAACCGCACGGAGAACAAGTTGCCGTGGTTCGGCGACCTGCCGTACGTCGGGACGCTGTTCCGGTACCGGACGCAGACGCAGACCAAGCGGGAACTGCTGGTGATTATGACGCCGCACATCGTCCGCAACACGTGCGACAGCGAGAAGCTGCTGATCGAGGAGGCCCGCAAGATGAGTTGGGCGCTGCGGGACGTGGACAAGATTTACGGCGGCGGCGTGGGCGGCAATTGCCCGGACGGCAACTGCCCGGCCCCGACGGGGCCGGCGTTCCCGGACGTGAGCCGGGTTCTGCCCCCCGGCTCGTGGACTGGCGGCGGCGCCCCGGTCTACCCGCTCGAAGTCAAGAAGCCCGGCACCGAGGAACCGCCGGTCGTCGTGCCGTCCCTGCCGACGCCGGTTCCGGCTCCCAAGCCGCCGGTGCCGCCCGCGTTGCCGAACCCGAAAATCCCGGCGATCCCGCCGGGCGGGGGCGGCGACGAGCTTCCGCTGCCGCCGACCGGGGCAAGCGACGTATTGCCGCTGCCGCCGATTGCGATTCCGCAGCCGACCATCGACGGCCTCGTATCCCCGGCCGACGACAAGCCGGCGGCCCGGCGGCCGTGAGAAGGTTTTTTTCCCCCTCTCCGCCGCGGAGAGGGGGTTAGGGGGTGAGGTTGTCTTCGCGGCCAGCCTGTCCCAAAGACAACCTCACCCCCCAGCCCCTTACAGGGGTAGGTCAGGCGAGAGCGAAGAATTCAGGCGGAAGTCGCAATAGTGCGACCATGCCGCGTTTTCTCGATGTCGGCGAACAAACGCG
>JAYTTY010000125.1:0-9973 GCA_043744795.1 Zavarzinella sp.
GTCCCGGCTTCAGCCGGTCTTCGGCGGATGCTCCCCCGGCGCAGTTGACAGCGATTCGATGGCTTAAATCCGAAGACCGGCTGAAGCCGGGACTCCAACGAAAGCGAAAACCGGCCGCCGCGTGTGAAACCTTCCTCATCTTCCCTCCAAAACGCTGGAACTCCCTGCCCGCGTCGGTTACACTGGGCCGCGTTCTCTCCCGGAGCGTTCCCCATGTCTCAAATGGATCGGCGGTCGGCCCTGAAGCACGCGGCGGCGTTGGCGGCCGCCCCCCTGTGCCCCTTCGCGTTCGGCGCGGAGCCGAAGAAGGCTGACACGCCCAAGCCCAAGGTCGATCCCTACGCCGACGCCGTGATGGTGAAGGGGGAGCCGCCGGCGGTCGCGGCGAAGTCGTTCACCGTCGCCGTGCTTCCGGACACGCAGCACTACAGCGAGAAGTTCCCCAAGACGTACCTCGCCCAGACGCAGTACCTGTTGGACCAACAGAAGGCCCGGAACATTCAGGCGGTGCTGCACCTCGGGGACATCACCAACCGCAACACCGTCGCCGAGTGGGAGCACGCCGCCGCGGCCATGAAGAAACTCGACGGCCGCATCCCGTGGTTCTTCACCACCGGCAACCACGACTACAGCGACGGCGGCGCGTGCAAGGACCGCACCACCCGGCTCAACGACTACTTCCCGGCCAAGATGTTCCGCGACCGGCCGACCTTCGGCGGCACCTACGACAAGGAACCCGACCGCATGGAGAACAACTACGCCCTGTTCTCGGCCGGCGGGCGGGACTTCATGGTGTTGGCCCTGGAGTTCGGGCCGCGGGCCGACGTGGTCCGCTGGGCCAACGAGGTCGTGGGCAAGCACGCGAAGCGGGAGGTGATCCTGGTCACGCACGCCCTGATCTACTACGACGAGACGCGCTACGACTGGAAGAAGTACGGGAAGAAGCAGACGTGGAACCCGCACGACTACGCGGTGGCCAAGGCGACGAAGGACGACGTGACTGACGGCCAGGAACTCTGGGACACGCTGATCTCGAAGCACGAAAACGTCATCTTCACGCTCAACGGCCACGTCCTCGGCGACGGCCTCGGCCGCGTGACGACGGCCACGCCCGGCGGCCGGGACGTCCCGCAGATGCTGGTGAACTTCCAGATGAAGCCCAACGGCGGCGACGGCTGGCTGCGCCTCTTGGAGTTCAAGGCCGACGGCCGCATCGTGGAGGCGTGGGACTACTCCCCGACGCTGAACCTGCGCAACGAGTCCCCGCAGAACCGCTTCACGCTGACGACGGCGGCCGTGAAATCAACATGAAGAGCGCGGACACGAGCACGTGCGTCGTCTTGGCCGCCTGCCGGCCGTTTGAACTGGCCCGCGAGTTCATGTCCGACGGCGGCCCGCCGCGGGGGGCGTTGACGTACTGGTTCCTGCAAACGGTCGTCTCGACGATGGCCGGGAAGCACGGGGCGACGCCGAGCGGGACGGCGGCGCCGCGGGAAAAACGGGCGGGGGCCCTCAAGAGTCAGAGTGACTTCTTCACCACCCAAGACCTCAAAAAGGCGGCCCTGTTCCACGACATCAAAATCACGGCCGAGTAGCCGCCTCCCGGCCGGGCAACACTCCAAGTGCAAGAGACCACTGGCCCAATAATAATGACTGATGGCCAATGACCAATGATCATCCGCCGGCCAATTGTGAAGCCCTGCCAAATTGTCTGCCATTGCGCGCGACCGATTTGGTGAAAGCGGGGCAATCCGGGGTGATTTGGTTTGACCGGCCCGGAAGGGGATCGTATCTTGCTCGGTTGTTGAAAAAGCGGGAAATATTCTCACAGTCGTTAGGGCTTACGCAGTTGGCCGTTTTCTGAAGGTTTGGGCAAAACGCGGGGCCGCCGAGTAGGCGCCCGGCGCGGCTATTCGCTCAACTCCTCGGCGCGCCGGAAGTCCGCGGCCGCGTCGTCCCCTCTCCCCACGGCGCGCAAGAGCCGGCCGCGGTGCAGATACGCCGCGCCCAATTCCGGGTTCTTGGCCACGGCGTGGTCGAAGTCCGCCAGCGCGCCGCCCGTGTCGCCGAGGGCGGCCAGCGCTTGGCCCCGGAGGAGGAAACATTCGGGCCGGGGGTCTTGCCCCGCGCAGAACGACAACGCGCGCGCCGCGAGGTCGTACTGCTTCTGGCGCAACGCGCCGACGCCGACGTGGAAATTCGCGTCAAACCCGAGCGGGTCCCGGTCAAGCGCCCCCTGCATGAAGCGGGCGGCGGCGGCGTGGTCGCCGTCGGCGAGGGCGGCCCGGCCCAAGGCGCAGAACTCCCACGCCGCCCGCGGCGGCAAGTCCTCCCCCGGCGCGGCCCCGCCGCCCCGCCGGGCGGCCAAGCGCAACCCGAGGGACGGGCCGAACGCCCGCTCGGCCTCCGCCACCACGGCCCGCACTTCGTTCCGCGCCGCGTCCGCGTACGCGGGCGGGGCGACGCGGACGTGCAGGTCGGCCCACAGGACCACCAGTTCCTGGAGACGGTCGTGGATGCCCGCCTCGGCGGCCTGTTCCAAGTCGCCGCCGGCGCGGTCGGTCAGCACGTCCCGGTCGGCCCACAGTTTCCGCCCCGCCGTGTCCAAGACCCACTGGAGGCGCCGCGGGGTGTGTTCCTGGAGCGCGTAAAAGAGCAGCAGGCCGACGACGTGTTTCAGTTCGTCGGCCTGCCGCAGGCGCTGCGCCTGGCGCAGCCGGCGGCCCAAGTCGGCCCCCAGTTGGGCGCCGCCGTAGGTCTCCCCGGCCAGGTCGGCGCCGGCGAGGAAGTGGCGAATCGCGGCCTCGTACTGGCCGGCGCGCTGCGCCTCCTGGCCGTCCAACAACGCGGCCTCGGCCCGCTGGCGGCGGTCGTCGTTCCGCCGGTTGAACTCGACGCCGGCCGTGCCGGCCGCGATGCAAAAGGCCGCCAAGGCCAGAATCAGGAACAGGCCGAGCGGCCAGCGGCGCCGCCACTTCCGCCAGCGGTCGGGCAGGCGGTTGCGGACGCCGGCCAAGGGCAAGTCGAGCAGGTGCCGGCGCAGGTCCTCCGCCATCGCGTTGCAGTCGGGGTAGCGGTTGGCGGGGTTCTCCGCCAGGCAGCGGGTCAGAATGTCGGCCAAGCCCCGGGGCACGGGCGGACTCGCGCGGAGGAGGCTCCCGGGCACGGGCCGGTGGGCGGCATCCGTTTCGCCGCCGAGCGCGTGATGGAGGACCAGCCCGAGCGAGTACAGGTCCGAGCGCCCGTCCACGGGGCCGGGGATCGGCCGCCCGCGGACCAGCGCCTCCGCGGCCGCCCCCTGTTCGGGCGACATGAACTCGTCGGTGCCGCCGAGCCACGGCACGCCGGCGGCGCCCGCGGGGATCGGCGGCCGGGCGATGTCCAGGTCGAGCAAGATCGGCTGGCCGTCCGGCGTGATCAGGACGTTGGCCGGCTTCAGGTCGAGGTGCAGAATGTCTTGCTTGTGCGCGAACGCGAGCGCGTGCGCCAGGGTCTGGCCGACGCGTGCGACGAACTCGGCCCAGGACGACTGCCGCAGGACCGCGGCCGGCTGCTCTTGGGCGGAAATCCGCACCGGCAGAGCGGCTTGGTCTTCCTCGAGCAGTTCGCAGACCAGGCGCCCGGCCCACGTTTCGCGGGGGGACACGCGCAGGCGGTCCAGCAGTCGCGCGAGGGTCGTGCTGGCCAGGTAGGGCATGGCCAGCACGTGCAGCCCGCGATCCGGGAGCGTGTTGGCCCAGTACAGCGGCATGATGTTCGTGTGTTGCAGACGCGCCAAGGTTAAGTGTTCCCCGCGCGAGCCGTCGGCGGAGACTTTGAGGACGACGGGCCGGCCGGCCAGGGCGTCGTCTCGGGCGAGGAAGGCGCGGCCGGTGGCCCCCCGGCCGAGTTCCGCCACCAGGCGGCAATTCGTCAGGCGGTCCCCGACCGCGGGGAGTTGGCCGCCCGCCCCGTCACGGCCGGCCGGCGCGGCGGGGACGACGAGCAGACACGCCGTCGGCCCCGCGTCTTGCCCGCCCGCCGCCGACGGGGGGGGCAAGTTCCGCGGCGCCGGCAGGGGGTCGTCGGCCACGGCGTCACTCCCCCGCCCGGCCGTCGTTGGCGCTCAACAGACTGAACCACACGCCCTGCGCGACGCTGTCCCGGACGAAGCGGACGGACCCGTCGGCCGCGCACACGTTCACGCCGCCGGGGTGCCGGCTGCGCGCCTGCGCCTGCCAACTGGGCCACCCGAGGTTGGCGAACCCGACGTTGCACCCGATGCGGTCGCGCGTGCCGATGCCGGAGTAATAGAAGTTGGGGCAGCCCTGCACGTCGTCGGACGTCTCGCTCCGGTCGTTGGGGGCCGGGCAGTCCCCGATCGCGTTGGCGGCGGTGACGCTCGACCCGGGGTACCCCAGCGCCCAGACGCCCCGCGGGTCGGCCGGCCCGACGCCGGCGCGCACTTCGGTGAACAGGGCGGTGGAACTCGCCCCGTCCGGAATGCGGTCCGGGGCCGCGCCGTAGTTAATCCCCATGACGGGGCCGGTCTGCCCGTACGCCTCGGGGTACGACCGCCCGTCGAGGGACATTTGCCACCACCCCGGCCCGGCGTTGGCGGCGTAATTGCCCCGCGCCCACGGGCCGGGCTTGCTGGTGTACCCCTGAAAGGGGGCCGTGTTCCCGGCGTCCGCGGGGCACCGGTAGCCGGGGATGACCTTGTCCTTGACCGCCTCCCGCCACTGGTCCCGCTGCGCCGCGTTGCCGGTCTGGTACCCGGCCATGTACCCCTCGACGTTGGCCGCGCGGTACAAATTGTCTTGCTCGATGTACGGCAGCAAATAGACCGCCCAGTTCGGGCCGAACGGGTAGCGGATCGGGTCGCTGTTGCGGCGGGCGGGGCTGTCCAGCAACGTCATGTCGTACAGAAGCTCCGGCGGCGGGATCCCCGAGGCGTCCGCGACGGTGGGCTGGCTGGCCTGCGAGGCGTAGGGCATGGTGCACGCCACCGGGAAGCGGTCGCCGACCGAACAGTAATTGTGCGCCGCGATGCCCAGTTGCCGCATGTTGCTGGCGCACTGGAGGCGCTGCGCGGCCCCCCGTATCTGTTGCACGGCGGGCAGGAGCAGGCCGACCAGCGTCCCGATGATGGCGATGACGACCAGAAGCTCAATCAGAGACATGCCGCGCCGCGGAGCCGTGCGTACCGCCATGGGCGTCCCTCAGCTAGCAACCGTCGCGTCGGCCCGGGCGGCCGACCGTGAATCACGGGGGGACAAGGTTTCCTCAGCCAGTCGCCGGAGCTTCGGCCGATGCGTGTTGCCCGGCGCCGTCAGGGCCGGCATTCAGGGCCGGCATAAGGTGGGTTAACAGTCAGTCTAGCCGATTGACGGTTCAAACCGTGTGAAATGGCGCATTTTCATTCGTAGCTCATCATTTCCTCCCCGTCAAGCGACGGCGATGAATTTGGAAAATAGAGCGGGCCGGGGCCGGGCGGGGATCAACGCGATGACGTGAGGCGGACGCCCGTTTCGCCGCGACGCACAGTCTTCGGAGCGGAGCGCGGGCTTCCGCCCGTCAATCACATGCCACTCGCCCGGCGATTTTCCGCGGGATGTCCACGCTCCGCTGCGCAAAGCCTCCGCGTCGCGGCGAAACAAAGGCGAGATGTGGGCCGTCTTTTGATTGCCCTTTCCCCCATTTCCCCCATTTGGTATTTGAGGGGTGCCCCTTGTCCGCTCGCCGGGTGTCGCCATGCGCCTGCTGATTGCCGGGATTGCCGTGTCAGTGTGGGCCGCGACCGCCTCGGCCCGGCTTCCCGGCCCGCCAGCGCCGCCCGTGGGAAAGACGACGGAGTACGAGCGAATCTTGTCGTTATCCCCAATGGGGTCGGGCGTCGGCGCCAATGTCACGGAGGTTAACAATCAGCCGGTGCCGTCGCGGTGGGCGTGCCGCGGTGATAATCCCTACGAAATCGAAATCTCATCCGTCTACAGGGAACCGGAGGCCGGGCGCAGTTGTTCCCTGACAGTAGACCGGAGCCTCCGCTGGCTCGGCTACCTTGGCTCGAATTTGTGGTGGGACATTCGCCAACACATCGGCGGCCCCGCGTACCCGGACGACGAACCGCTGACGATGGCCGGAGCGGAGACCTGCGACGCCGTGCCCGCGAAGAGTCCGGCGCTGCGGAAGCTGTTGTCCGACGATTTTCAGCCGAGCGCCGTCCGGCGACTGCGCATCGAGTACCGCAATGCCGCGGTCAAGCCCCCGGAGGCGTACTATTTGACCGTGGACGCCGAACTGCCGTGGGTCGCCGCGATTTCATGGCTGTGGGGGAAGATTCACGAAAGCGCCACGGAAGCCGACGACAACGTCCTCAAGACCGCGGTGAAGCGCCCGCCGCCGAATCTGTGGGCGTTCAGCGGTCCCCTTCTCGGGCGACGCGGTTACATTGCCCCCGCGGTGCGCGGCTGCGTGCTGACCGCGGACGCCCACCTCGTTGGGCTGGAATACGTTCCGGTGGAGGAGCGGGCGGAGATTTACCGGACCGCCGGCGACCGGCCCGACCCCGTGCATGGGAATGAGCATTTCTTGGCCGGGCACGGGGTCGGTTCCAACCACTGGCTCGGCGAGAAGCACCCGGCCCCGTATGAGTGGGCGTGCGTCCCCTTTTGCATTTGCGACCGCCGAGAAGATTCCGACGCCAGTGATCACGGCGAACTGACCATCGACGGAAATCTCAACTGGTTGAGCGTCTTTTCGCCGGCCGTGTGGCGGCGAATTCACCGGCAAATCGGCGCCCGCTTCGACGGCGCCTCACGGGGCTGTGCGTGCTTCTGAACAGGCGCTCGCGAGGAACTTCGGTCAAAACCATGCCGGCGGAACCCTGCGTCTGGTGAGCCGCGACGCGGAGGCTTTGCGGAGAGGAGCGCGGCCAACGACAGGCACCCGAGCATGATAACCAAAGCTGTCCGTTACGGCCGTTGGACGCGCTCCTCTCCGCAAAGCCTCCGCGTCGCGGCTTACCAGACACGGGGACCGATCCGCGCCGGTCCTCTTCCCGTCGCGGCTTCACGAGCCTTTCCAATGTGATAAAACCACCGTCATGCTCCACCCGTCCGTGCCGGCCGTGATCTTGGCGCCGATGGAGGGCGTGACCGACGCGCCCATGCGGGCCTGGCAGGGGGCCGCGGGCGGGTTCACGTTCGCCGTCTCCGAGTTTTTGCGCGTCAGCCAAGTCGCCCTCACCAAGCGGAACTTTTACCGGGACGTGCCCGAACTCCTCGCCGGGGCGCGGACGCCGACGGGGCTGCCGGTGCAGGTGCAACTGCTCGGCGGGGACGCCGGCCGGATGGCGGCGTCGGCCGCCGCCGCGTGCGTGGCCGGGGCGCAGGCCATCGACATCAACTTCGGCTGCCCGGCCCCCACGGTGAACCGGCACGACGGCGGGGCGACGTTGCTGAAACACCCGGCCCGCATCCGCGAGATCGTGAGCGCCGTGCGGGCGGCGGTCCCCAAGCACATCCCCGTCTCGGCCAAGATGCGATTGGGGTGGGACACCATCCACGCCATCGACGAGAACGCGGCGATGGCGGCCGAGGGGGGCGCGGCGTGGCTGACGATCCACGGCCGCACCCGCGCCGCTTGTTACGCCCCGCCGGTGTTCTGGCGGCCCATCGGCCGCGTGCGCGAACGGCTGGGCATTCCGGTCGTCGCCAACGGCGACATCTGGACCGTGGACGACTTCCGCCGGTGCCGCGACGAGACCGGCTGCATTCACTACATGCTCGGCCGCGGCGCGCTGGCCGACCCGCTCTTGCCGCACCGCATCGCCGCCGAACTCGGCCTGGCCCCGGCCCCGCCGGATTCGCCCGCCGGCCCGTTCGATTGGCTGCCGTCGCTGCGCGGGCTGGTGACGTGGGCCGACCACTTCGGCCACCGGGCCGGGACCGTCAGCCGATTAAAGCGGTGGCTGAACCTGGCCCAGTCGCGGGGGAAGTTCGCGCATTTTGATGCGGTGAAGCGGGCCGAGACGGTGGACGAGTTGCTCGCGGGGGTGGCGGCGAGTGGCCAATGACCGAACGCCGCTCGGTCCGTTGCTCCCGCTTCCGCGGCGGGGTATACTTCTCCCATCCACTCCTCTTCCCTCCGATCACCCGTGGCCCATCGTTCGCCAATCCTGCTGGCCGTGTTGCTCGTCGCCGGGTGTCGGCCGGCCGCGCCGGTAGAGGCGCCCGCCGCGGACGCGCCGGGCGGCCCCGCGTGGTTCGAGGACGCGACGGACCGCCTCGGCATCGACTTCACCCACGACGCCGGCGACGTGGCCAAGTACCACATGTACCAGTGCGTCGGCTCCGGGTGCGCCATCGCGGACCTCGACGGCGACGGGCGGCCGGACCTCCTGCTGCTCACCAACGCCGGGCCGCAATCCACGTCAACCAACAAGCTCTACCGCCAGCGGGACGACGGCACATTTGAAGACGTGTCCGCCGGCTCGGGCCTCGACTTCCCCGGCCACAACATGGGGGTCGCCGTCGGCGACGTGAACAACGACGGGAAGCCCGATCTTCTCGTCACCCAAGTGAACGGGGCGAAGCTGCTCCTCAACCTCGGCGGGATGAAATTCGCGGACGTGAGCGCGGAGGCGGGGATCGTCAACCCGATGTGGGGCGCTTCCGCCGCCTTCCTCGATTACGACCGCGACGGCTGGCTCGACGTGTTCATCGCCAACTACGTGGACTACGACCCGTCGTGGCCGTGCCTCGCCGCGACCGGGGAGCGAGACTACTGCGCGCCGAAAGTGTTCCACGGCACCGCGAGCAAACTGTTCCGCAACCTCGGCGCCGGCCGGGCGAAGACGCAGCGGGTGGCGTTCGAGGACGCGACGGTCCGGTCTCACGTCGGCGACCGCCCCGGCCCCGGCCTGGGCGTCGCGGTGATCGACGTAGACGGCGACGGCTGGCCGGACGTATTTGTCGCCAACGACGGCAAGCCGAACCACCTGTGGGTGAACAAGCGGGACGGGACGTTCGCCGAGGAGGCCATGTCGCGCGGCGTCGCCTGCACGATGTCGGGCCAGTCGTTCGCCGGCATGGGCGTCGCCGCCGGCGACATCGACAACGACGGCCTGCCCGACTTCTACGTCACCCACCTGACCAGCGAGACGAACACGCTCTGGAAGCAGGGGCCGCGCGGGCAGTTCCGCGACGTGACCCCCGAGTGGGGGTTGGCCGCGACCCGCTGGCGCGGCACCGGCTTCGGCGCCCTGATGGCCGACTTCGACAACGACGGGTTCCTCGACATCGCCGTGGCGAACGGCCGCGTGGCGAAGGAAGCCGTCCCGCGGAAGAAGCCGGTCCTCGCCCCGCACTGGGAGCCGTACGGCGAGCGGAACCAACTCCTCGCCAACACGGGGGCGGGGAAGTTCACGGACGTGTCGCCCAACAGCCCGGCCTTCTGCGGGTATCACACCGTCGCCCGCGGGCTGGCGTGCGGGGACATCGACGGCGACGGCGCGCCGGACCTGCTCGTCAACGCCGTCGGCGAGAAGGCCCGCCTGCTGCGGGGCGTCGCGCCCGGCCGCGGCCACTGGGTGGCCGTCCGCGCGGTTGACCCGGCGCTCAACCGCGACGCGGTCGGGGCCGAAGTCGCGGCGGTGGCCGGCGGGGTGCGCCGCGTGCGGGTGATCGCGTCGTCGGACAGCTTCCTTTCGGCCGGCCCGCTGACGGCCCACTTCGGCCTCGGGGCCGCGTCCGCCGTCGAGTCGTTCGCGGTGACGTGGCCGGACGGCGCGCGGGAGCGGTTCCCCGGCGGGCCGGCGGACCGGCGCCTGGAACTCCGCAAGGGGAGCGGGCGGAAGTGGTGACTGCGGAAAGCCGCCGCGCGGCGGGCTTTTCGGGCGTGCGGAGAGAATGATCCGGGCGTGAGCAGCGTCGCTTTTCGCTCCGCGAAAAGTCCGGCTTCCCGCCCGAGAGGCCGGTCACCCGTGGGCGGG
>JAYTTY010000126.1:0-9967 GCA_043744795.1 Zavarzinella sp.
GTTGGCGTCCCGGCTTCAGCCGGTTTGCGGGCCGCCCGCCCAAAAGTCGCCGGCTCCCATTGCGTGACGGCCCTCCCGAAAGACCGGCTGAAGCCGGGACTCCAACGAAATCGAATGCCGGCCGGGGCACGTTTGGTTTCCGGTGTTCCCTCAAGAACCGCCGGGGATGATTTCACGACGCCACGGCGTGCGGCTCGGCGGGCGTGGCCGGGGGGGCGGCGGGCGTGGGGCAGGTGAGGGCGTCGAACAACTGCCCCTCTTGCAACGGCTTCTTGTAGAGGATGGGGAGCCAATAACCGTCCTGCTTCACGTTCACCACGGTGTGGGCGCCGTCGTACTCGAACCCCTGCATGAGGATGACGCGGCCGAGCGGGACGGCCTTCACCAAGGCCCGGTACGCGGCCGTCCCGCCCATGTCGGCGTGCTTGATGGCGACCAGGACGGCGTCGTAGGTGCAGGCCTTCGCCATGGCGATGCCGTCCGCGGCGGCGGTGGCGGCGTCCACGAGGCAGCCCTGGCGCTCCAGCATCGTGTGGGCGGTGCGGCGGATGCGCTCGTCGGCGTCCACCACGAGGACGCGCATGCCGGCCAGCTTGGGGTTCATCGGCACGGCGTTCTGCCGGGCGACTTCCCCGAAGATGCGGTGGACGGCCATCTTGATCTTGCGCAGGTCGGCGACGATGCGGAGCAGCAGTTCCGCGTGTTCCGGCTGGCCGGCGGTCCGTTCCAAGAGCGTGCTGGTGACGGACAGCAAGTCGTCGGACGGCAGGGCGATGTCCCGGTGAACTTGCTGGACGATGCCGGCCGCGGCGCACGCCTCCTGGGCGTCGAGCAGGTTCAGCGTGTGCAAGGCCCGCGCGAGTTCGCGGGCGAACATCTCCGTGAACTGGAGGTCCTCGGCCCCGAAGGCGTTCACGTCCGTGCTTTCGACGTTGAACGTGCCGACCAGTTCGTCGTTGAACATCAACGGCACGGTCATGGACGACTTCGCCCCCTCCGACCCTTCGATGTAGTGGGGGTCGTTCGCCGTGTCCGCGCACAGGTACGGCTTCTTCGTGGCCGCCACGAACCCGGTGACGCCGTTGCCCGTCTCCCGCGCTTCCAGGCCCCGCCCGGAGGCCTCCGGGGTCATCCCCTCTTCCAGCAGGGGGATCAGGCGGTTGGTCTTCGGCTCGAACCGGCGGACCTCGATCACGGTGTACCGCAGCAGGTTGTGGACGTACTGGCGCAGGTTCGCCTTCAGCAGCTCCACCCGGCACATCACGTTCATTTCCGCGAGCTGTTCCGGTTCGAGGGCGTCCAACTCCTGCCCGGCCTTGTAGAGGGCGTTCAACTTCTGCTGCCGGTTGACGGCGGCCGTCACGTCGTCGGCCATCGCCACCAGTTCGACCACCCGGCCGCGGTCGCGGATGGGGGAGACGGTCACGTCGAGGTAGCGGTTGTTGTGGGCGAGGCGGAAGCAACTGGAACTGCCGGCGAGGGCGGCGTGAAAGGCGTGGTCCCCGGGGCGGTCGGCCGCGGGCGTCTGCAGGGCGTCGAAAAACGTCCGCCCGACCGGGTCGCCCGCGCACCACTCGCGGAACGGGTCGTTCGCCCACCGGACGACGAGGTCGGCCGACAGCACGGCCAAGCCCTTGTCCAGCGCGCCGATGATCTGCTCGGCCCGCTGGAGGCGCGCGCCCGCGTCGCTCGGGGGCTGGCCGGTCGTCGGCAGGGTGTCGCTCACGGTGTGGCCCGCCTTCCGTCTCGGGTGGAAAAGGGATTATAACGGCCCCCTCCGCGGGGAACAAGCAGAAGACCCGCCGGGGCGGCGGTGTAAGCATTTTCACCGCCGGGTGTAATCCTCACTGAATGAGATGATCGTCCGCCTCAGACAGATGCACGAAAGGAGGGATTCGATGATTGCCATTCGACCCGCCACCGAGCGCGGCACGACCGACTTCGGCTGGCTCGACAGCCGGCACTCCTTCGCCTTCGGGGAGTACCGCGACCCGGCCCACACGGGCTTCCGGACCTTGCGCGTCATCAATGACGACCGCGTGGCCCCCGGCGGCGGCTTCCCGACCCACCCGCACCGGGACATGGAAATCCTGACGTGGGTGCTGGACGGGGCGTTGGAGCACAAGGACAGTTTGGGGACCGGCTCCGTGATCCGGGCCGGCGACTTGCAGCGCATGACCGCCGGGACGGGCATCGCCCACAGCGAGTTCAACCCGTCCCAAAACGAGGCGGTGCGGCTCTTGCAAATTTGGCTCTTCCCGGAGGCCCGCGGCCTGACGCCGGGGTACGACCAAAAGTCGTTCCCCGCCGCCGAGCGTGAGGGCCAACTGAAGCTGGTCGCCTCGCGGACCGGCCGGGACGGGTCCATCAGCATCGCCCAGCACGCGGACCTGTTCGCGGCCGCCCTGCGGCCCGGCCAGACCGTGACGCACGCCTTCGAGCCGGGCCGCGCCGGCTGGGTGCAAGTGGCCACCGGCTCCGTGACGCTGAACGGCCAGTTGTTGGAGGAAGGGGACGGCGTGGCCGTCACGGACGAGAAGGCGATCGAGCTGACGGGCGTCACCGCCGGCGAGACGCTGGTGTTCGACTTGAAGTAATGTGATTGGCCGGCCCGGCAGCCGGCCGTCTTTCGGCCTGAAGGGCCGTCTAACATAGCCCAGCCCGAAAGGGCTGGGAGAAGCGGCAATCAAGGGTTTTCGGTCTGAAGGACCGATTAAGAAAGCACAGAGGGCTGGGAACGAACCAGCCCCACGCATTGAAGGCAAATAATCGGTCCTTCAGACCGAGGTCGTTGGTGGGTTCGCTCTCCCAGCCCTTTCGGGCTGGGCTATGTTAGACGGCCCTTCAGGCCGAAAGGCCAAACGTTCAACGGACGTGCTCCAACTCGGGCGGAACCGTTTGGTGAAGGCATCCGGCTCGCCAAGTCAATCCACCCCTTCGCGCCCGCAAGAAAACTGTCAGGAATCCCCTTTCCCCCCTTCGCTCCCGGCCGATTTTTGAGCCGGCGGTTCAAATTCATCCCCAACTCTTTGTTTTTGACTGACCGGGTTTTTTGCCCGGCCCTGACCCGCGTTTTACAGTTGTGGAGCCTTTACCCGCCGGCCCCGCCACAGGAATTCTTACTGCCATGACCAACCATTGCTCCCCCCCCTCGGCGGGCAAGCGTCGGGGGTTCACCCTGATCGAACTCCTGGTCGTCATCGCGATCATCGCCATTCTAATCGGCCTGCTCCTGCCGGCCGTCCAGAAGATCCGCGAAGCCGCGAATCGCATGACGTGCAGCAACAACCTCAAGCAAATCGGCTTGGCGTGCCACAACTATAACGACACGGTCGGCGCCCTGCCGGCCGGGTCGCTCAGCGACCCGTCGGGGACAAGCGGCGTGACCTTCGGCTACCCGGAAATCTCCGGGCTGGCCCTGCTGCTGCCGTACTTGGAGCAGGACAACGCCTTCAACAAGATGAGCGGCCCGTTCGCGCCCAAGCAAACGGGGCCGTTCTGGAGCGGGACGGCCAACTGGCCGGTGGCCCAGTACAAGATGCCCAACTTCCTCTGCCCGTCCGACACGGCCGCCGGCCGGCCGGACACCAACATCGTGACCGTCACGTACAAGACCACGCCGACGGACGTGAACGCCTACACCTACCTCTACCCGGACACGCCGTACTTGGGGCGGACGAACTACCTGGCGTCCGGCGGGGCCGCCGGCCTGATCGGCAACGGGTGGGACCAGTGGGCGGGGGTCATGTACAACCAGAGCGCCCAGACGATCGCCACGATCCAGGACGGGTCGTCCAACACGCTGCTGTACGGCGAGTCCCTCGGGGACAACTACGACGGGGCCGCCAAGCGGTGGACCAACACCGCCGCCCACGGGTGGATGGGCATCGGCTGGCTGCCGACGGTGTTCGGCCTGAACGTGAACACCTACCCGGACGCCGGGTACATGATGTTCACCAGCAAGCACACGGGCGTCGTGAACTTCGTCTACGCCGACGGGTCCGTCCGGGGCGTCAAGACCTCGGCCGCGGCGCTCGTCTTCCGGCACGCCAGCGGGGCGGCCGACGGCAACACCTACGACCCCGCGGGCCTGTAACCGACTACTCGCAAGGATTGACAGCCATGAAAAAAGTGATCGGCCTGCTGACATTGGCGGCCCTGAGTGTCGGGGCCGCCGGGTGTGGCGGGGCCGCGCCGGCCCAGCCGCCCGCGACGGTCGCGCCGCCCATCGGCCCGCCCCAGCCCCGCGTGACGGGGCCGAAGGCGGCGAAGGCCGTGGCCGGCGCGCCGCCCGCCAAGCCCGTCAGCCGCATGGAGTTGTAAGCGACCGCGTGGGGGCCGGGAACCGGTCCTGCAACGGCGTGACGCGCAGCACCTGCTTCCGCAGGGCGTCGCACGCTTGGGCCGCCGCCTGGGCGGCCGAGAGGGTCGTGATGCACGTCACGCGGTGCGCCACCGCCGAGGCCCGGATTTTTGTCTCGTCCGTCCGGCGGCCGCGGCGGCTCGGCGTGTTCAGGATCAGGGCGATTTCCCCGTTCTTCATCCGGTCGATCAGGTTCGGCCGGCCCTCCTGAATCTTCGCCACCTCCGTCACCGGGATGCCGGCGGCCCGCAGCGCCGTCGCGGTGCCGCGCGTGGCGATCAAATTGTAGCCCATGTCCGCGAATTGCTTGGCGATGGGGACGATCTCCGCCTTGTCCTTGTCGGCCACGGACACGAACACCGTCCCGCTGCGCGGCAGCGGCGCGCTGGCGGCCATCTGGGCCTTGGCGAAGGCCATCGGGAAGTTGTCGTCGATGCCCATGACTTCGCCGGTCGAGCGCATCTCCGGCCCGAGGATGATGTCCACGCCGGGGAACTTGTTGAACGGGAAGACGCTCTCCTTCACGCTGTAGTGCGTCGGGACGACTTCCTCCGTCACCCCCAACTCGTCCAGCGTCTTCCCGGCCATCACCAGCGCGGCCAAGCGGGCGATCGGCACGCCGCACGCCTTGGACACGAACGGCACGGTCCGGCTGGCCCGCGGGTTCGCCTCCAGAATGTAAATCTCGGCGGTCGCCGCGTGGGCGTTGGCGATGGCGAACTGGATGTTCATCAGCCCCTTCACCTTGAGGGCCTTCGCCAGCACCACGGTCTGCCGCTTGATCTCGGCGATGACGGCCGGGGCCAGGCTGTGCGGCGGGATCACGCACGCGGAGTCCCCGGAGTGGATGCCGGCCTCTTCAATGTGCTGCATCACGCCGCCGATGACGACGCGGTTGCCGTCGCTCAAACAGTCCACATCGACTTCGACGGCCGACTCCAGGAACTTGTCGATCAGGATCGGCTTGCCGTTGGAGGCTTCGAGGGCGAAGCGGGCGAAGCGGTTAAACTCCCCCTCGTCGTACACGATCTCCATGGCCCGGCCCCCCAGCACGAAGCTGGGGCGAACCAAAACCGGGAACGTCAGCTTGCGGGCGATGTGCAGGGCGGCCGCCAGGTCTTGCGTCGTGCCGCTGGCCGGTTGCTTCAGGCCCAAGTCGGTGATGAGCTTGCTGAACTTCTCGCGGTCCTCGGCCACGTCGATGCTCTCGACGCTGGTGCCGATGATCGGCACCCCTTGGGCGGCGAGGGCCTTGGCCAAGTTCAACGGCGTCTGCCCGCCGAACTGCACGATGACGCCGAACGGCTGGACGCGGTCCACGATGTTCAGCACGTCTTCCACGGTCAGCGGCTCGAAGAACAGGTGGTCGGCCGTGTCGTAGTCGGTGCTGACGGTCTCCGGGTTGGAGTTCACCATCACCGTCTCGAACCCGTTCGCCCGCAGGGCCTTCACGGCCTGCACGCAACAGTAGTCGAACTCGATCCCCTGCCCGATGCGGTTCGGCCCGCCGCCGAGGATAATGACGCGCGGCTTGCCGGTGAACGGCCGGATCTCGTCGTCGGCCAGCGCCGGAACCGCCGGGTCGATGTTGACGGACTTCCGCTCATAGGTGCTGTAGTAGTACGGCGTGAACGCCTCGAACTCGGCAGCGCAGGTGTCCACCGACTTGAACACGGCCTCGATGCCGAGGGCCTTGCGCTTGGCCCGGATGTCCAGTTCGTTCGCGTTCCACAGGTTGGCGAGCTGCCGGTCCACGAACCCGTGCTGCTTGGCCGTCAAGATCAGCTCGGCGTCGGCGGCCTCCAGCGAGGGGCACTGCTTCAGCCGGTCTTCCATCTGGACGAGTTCCAGAATCTGGTTCAGGAACCACGGGTCGATCTTGCTGCGGCGGTGGATGTCTTCGATGGTCAGGCCGGCCTTGAAGCCGTAGCGGACGTACCAGATGCGCTCCCAGTTCGGCGTCGCCAGCTTGTTGGCGATCTCGTCCATCGACGGCTGTCGGTCGGTGCCCCACAGGTCGTTGCGGTCGCACCCGAGGCCGAACCGGCCGACTTCGAGGCCGCGCAGGGCTTTTTGCAGCGACTCCTTGAACGTCCGGCCGATGGCCATCGTCTCGCCGACGGACTTCATCTGCGTCGTCAGCGTGGTGTCGGCGTCCACGAACTTCTCGAAGTTGAAGCGCGGGATTTTCGTGACGACGTAGTCGATGGTCGGCTCGAAGCAGGCCGGCGTCTCGCGGGTGATGTCGTTCTTCAACTCGTCGAGCGTGTAGCCGACGGCCAGCTTGGCCGCGATCTTGGCGATGGGGAAGCCGGTGGCCTTCGACGCCAGCGCGCTGGACCGCGACACGCGCGGGTTCATCTCGATGACGATCATGCGGCCGGTCGCCGGGTCGGTGGCGAACTGGATGTTCGACCCGCCGGTCTCGACGCCGATCTCGCGGATGATCGCCTTGGCGGCGTCGCGCATCCGCTGGTATTCCTTGTCCGACAGCGTCTGGGTCGGGGCGACGGTGATGCTGTCCCCGGTGTGGACGCCCATCGGGTCCAGGTTCTCGATCGAGCAGATGATGACGACGTTGTCGGCCTTGTCGCGCATCACCTCCAGCTCGTACTCCTTCCAGCCGATGACGGACTCTTCGACCAGCACCTGCGAGGTCGGGGACATCTCCAGCCCGTGGCTGACGATGTCGATGAACTCGGTCTTGTTGTAGGCGATGCCGCCGCCGGTCCCGCCCATGGTGAAGCTGGGCCGCAGGACGCACGGCAGGCCGACCTCGTCCAGAATGTTCAGGGCTTCCGGCAGCGTGGTGGCGACGCGGGACTTGGGCACGTCCAGCCCGAGCTTCAGCACGGCTTCCTTAAAGCGGCTGCGGTCCTCGGCCTTGTCGATCACGTCCGGGTTGGCGGCGATCATCTCGACGCCGTACTTTTCGAGCACGCCGTGCTTGAACAGGTCCATCGCCGTGTTGAGGGCCGTCTGGCCGCCGAGGGTGGGGAGCAGCGCGTCGGGCCGCTCCTTCTCGATGATCTTCTCGACGACCTGCCAGGTGATCGGCTCGACGTAGGTGCGGTCGGCCGTCTCCGAATCGGTCATGATGGTGGCCGGGTTGGAGTTGACCAACACGACTTCGTAGCCCTCCTCGCGGAGGGCCTTGCACGCCTGGGTGCCGGAATAGTCGAACTCACAGGCCTGCCCGATGATGATGGGGCCGGACCCGATGAGGAGGATTTTGCGGAGGTCGTCACGCTTCGGCATGGTGGTGTGGTCAGTCCTTGCCAACGTTGGAGTGCGGGGTCGGGGCGTTCCCCCGTAGGGTACGGAAGTGGGGGCCAATGAGCAATTCCGGGCGGCGGGCGGAAAGGGCGCCGCCGTCGATTCCGGGGGCGTTCGACGGCCAAACCGGCCAACTCCCGCGCGCCGCGCCACACCCTTTTGCCCTTTTTGGCACATTCCGACGAGATTTCGGCGACATGAGATGGAAAAGGATCGTATCTGCGGCCCGCGCCGAAAACGGCGTTTTGATCCCACAAAATCGCGTTGAAAACCCATTTGACAACGCCGAACGGGATCGTATCTTCTCGCCTTTTCCCGGCGGCCGGGGAGCCGGGCGGCCAGAGGGACAAAGTTTAGCCGCGTCGCGGAGTCTTCGGATCGCGGGGCCGTTGCCGAACAAGAACACGGCGTGCGACAATGTAACGCCTTGCGAGTGTCGAGGCATCAGGCTTGCTCAAAGCGAACACATGCGTTTGCGGGCCTCAGCCGACGGCCCGGCAGCAACGGTCGCAACCGGTGTCCGAAGCCGGTTGCGACCGAGGGGCGGCACATGCAACATAATTCTAAAAAGAAAACGCTTGACACCTTGCGATGGTCGGTTAACTTACACTTTGCATGATGAGTGACCCGAAAGGGTCCGGCAACCGGGTCGAGACGCCACGGTGCCTTGGGGAATCTTCCCCGATGCGGTGGGACATCCACAAACCAACGTCTCCTATTTGCACGGACTTTCTGGGCCATCACTCTGCCATGCGGGTGATGGCTTTTTTTGTTGGCGGGCCGCCACTTTCCACCGAAGCCGACTTCCTATTCAGAGCGACGATCAGGGCACCGGCCCAATGACCGTCCGGCAACTTGGCGAAGGCCAAGGCGCTCCCGATGCTCCCCACACGCGGAGGAGTAGGAGTCATCCGATGATCAATCGCAGCTTTCTTCTGGCCGGACACGCCATCTTCACCGTCTGCGGCGCCAAATCTGGCAAGCACTACACTTACCTGGTTACCAAGCCCGACGATTTTACCGACGACTATCCCATATGGTTTGTCAGCCTGCTGACTGGACCCGACCGCATCAGCGATTATGAATACCTCGGATGTTTAAACGGGAATGGCAAGTTCCGCACAACGGCCGAAAGCTGCCATCCCGCCGACAGCCTGCCCGCCCAAGTGATCGCGTGGGCCATCGGACAAGTGTGGAACGGGACGGTGCTGACCGAGGGTTGCAAAATCCAACATGAAGGTCGGTGCGGAGTGTGCGGTCGGACACGAACAACCGGTGAGTCGCTCGTCAACGAGGGAGGGCTGTTCTGCCTCGAACATCTTCAGGGGGGAGTGTGATGCTTGTCAAAAACGCCGTCAAGCTTTTGAGTAAGTTTGGCGAGGTCACTTACCATCGGGCAAAAAAAAAGGCGTCAACGGGGGAATTATTGGCGAATCTCACCTCGGAATTGCAGATCAGGATCAGCGCGGCCGACAACGCCGAGACATCCGAATGTGGCCAAATTTGGGCTTTGCACCTTCCTTCGGGAGACTCCCGAAAGGAGCGAAGCCTTAACGCCGCCATTCGCTGGTGTCTGAACAAGAAATATGGAACATTTTGGACGGACCAGTGGTGCGGCTTGCCAATCTATTTGTCTGCCGGCATTAATCATGACCGCCAATTTCGGGAGCGCTGTTACCTGATGGCATCGGTAAGGGCGGAAGAATTTTGGAGATGTGGAACAGCCGCCTGCTCGTCATTCAACAGTACGCATCCAGAACATCTGGCTTTGGTTCACGGGATTCTAGAAGGGAATTACATCGAAAATGTTATTGCCGATTTCTTGCTGGAGAACTGTGCTGAATTTCAGAAGATGTGGGAGAATGTTCAGAGTTGGAAACGCGATAGCTCGGTCGTGTGGACAATCCGCAAGCCGATGGAACTTAATCGTGCGCAATATGCCTTGCTCGGTCAGAAATTACTCGGCACAACCCTCGACTACATGATTGTTTACAAAAATTTGTTCGGGGTCAATCCCGATCATGACGAAAACGAATACGAACGAGTGGCCATTCTTGGCGGTGTATCCCAATGTAATCGATGTTTGGCATGGGATACGGCCGACTTTGGCCAGCGAGATGAAGAGGGATTCCTATGCAAACACACAACTGTCCGGCTATAAGTCGAACAGTGACAATTGTTTAGGGTCAGTGATATCCTTGTCTTGCGTTTTCGGCTTCGACAACGCTTGGAAAAGCGGGGTTTTCTCGAAGAGTGTGACGCTCAGGATTTGCAGGATTTCGGCCAAGCTCCGGTCGCTCTTGAGGTCCTTGCGGACGATGGCCACCA
>JAYTTY010000127.1:0-9868 GCA_043744795.1 Zavarzinella sp.
CTTGTTCGAAGAAGACACGTCTGGCTGACGCCTCGACGCTCGCCGTTGACGACGGAGAAGGGATTGATTGTTGGCAGTCCGCGCTCCGCTGCGCAAAGCCTCCGCGTCGCGGCTAAACGGGGCTTTTTCCGATCCGTTCACCGTTTTCGCAGCAACCGCTTCCGCACCTCTCGCACCTGGTAATACAGCAAAAACAGTCCCCCCGCGACGGCGACGGCGATGATCCACCATTTGCGTTTTTGCTCGTCGATCGCCTCCTGCGCCTTGGCGGCCGTCTCGGCCTCCAACTCGCGTTGCTTCCGATCGCGGTCCTCGACTTTGGCGGTCGCGGTTTCGGAGACGGCCGACTGCAGCATACGACGGTGTTCCAGCAGATGTGGGTTGGAGTACCCTTGGGTGTACGAGCACAGGTCGAGGATTTTCGCGGCCGTGTCCGCGTCCCCCTCGGCGTTGTACAACTCGCCGAGCTGCCAGAACAAGCGGGCGTCGTTCGGGTGCCACATGAGCATTTGCTGCACAATGGCGACGGCGTCCGGCGGGAGTTTGGCCTTCTCGGCCTCGGCGATCTTGCCGGCCTGATAGATCCCGTCGGAGCCGACGTACTTCACGAAGTCCGCGTCCGCTTTGCCGCCGGCCGGGAACAGGCGGTCCGGTTGTTCGTTCAAGCCGACGGCCCGGCCCGCGGCGGCCTCCTCGGCCCGCCGCTTCAGCCACGGGTAGTAAAAGTCCTTCTCCACTTTCTTGAGCCACGCCAATTGGCCCCGCGACAGCTTGGCGAACGTGGCGGGGAATTCGGTGAACTTCGTCGCCATCAACTCCTGCTCGGCCGCCTCGCGCCACTCGCCGCGGGCCGAGTGGGCCTTCGCCATGTGCGTGTACACGAGGAACCCGCCGCGGCGCGGGTCGCGGGCGATGGGGTGCAGGAAGTTCAACACTTCGTCCCCGCGGTTGACCCGCAGCAGGTCGGCCGTGTAGCCGGCGAGGTCGTCCGGCGAGAGGCGATTGACCCCCTCGGCCCGGCGCTTCTGGACGCGCTGCGTGATCTGGGCATGCAGGCGGCTGCCGGGGGCGTTCACGTCGCGGTAGTCGGCGAGGATCGTGTCGAACCCGCCGGAATACTGCACCGGCTTGGCGACCGGGCCGGGGTCGAGTTCAAAGAGGAACGGCTCGTCCGGGCTGTAAATGCCGGCCCGGGCCGCCGTCGGCAGGACCATCAACATCAGGCAAACGGCGGTCCGCATGGGGCCTCCCGGCGGGTCAGCCCCGCGTCGCCGTGTGCGTGCAGGTGATGACGCTCGAAATCCCGCCGCGCGGCGTGAACGACCCGACCACGGTGCAGGACCGCGGTTGGCAAGCCGTCACGAAGTCGTCGAGCAGGCGGTTGGTGACGGCCTCGTAAAAAATGCCCTGATTGCGGAAGTGGTGCAGGTACAGTTTCAGGGACTTGAGTTCCACGCACGTCCGGTCGGGGACGTAGGTGTAGGTAATCGTCCCGAAGTCCGGCTGGCCGGTCTTCGGGCACATGCTGGTGAACTCCGGGCACACGATCTCAATGGTGTAGTCCCGGCCCGGGGCCGGGTTGGGGAACATTTCCAGTTGGTCGGCGCTGGGCGCCATCGGGTCGGCCATTCCATCCTCGGCGAAATGCGGGGCACAAGTATTTGATAGGATTCCGGTAGCCGTCACGCCAGTTGGAGGGCCGGTCCCGTGAGCAACGCCGTCGTCTTGTTGAGCGGGGGGATCGACAGTGCGACCACGCTGGCCCACGCCAAGACTCTCGGGCACGAAGTGTACGCCCTCAGCGTCAACTACGGCCAGCGGCACCGCGTCGAACTCGACCGGGCGGCCGAAATCGCCCAATCGCTCGGCGCCAAAGACCACCGCGTCGTCCGCCTCGACTTGCTGGCCATCGGCGGCTCGGCCCTCACGGACGTTATCGACGTGCCGCTGGACCGCACCGCGGCCGAGATGGCCGCCGCCATCCCCGTGACTTACGTCCCAGCCCGCAACACCATTCTGCTCGGCCTCGCCCTCGGGTACGCGGAAACGCTCGGGGCCTTCGACATCTTCATCGGGGCCAACAGCCTCGATTACGCGGGCTACCCCGACTGCCGGCCGGCCTTTCTGGAAGCGTTCGCCGCCCTGGCCAACCTCGCCACCAAGGCCGGCGTGGAGAAGAAGGGCCGCTTCCAAGTCCACGCCCCGCTGATTCTGCTCACCAAAGGCGAGATCATCCGTGAAGGTCTGCGGCTCGGCGTGGACTACTCGCGGACGGTGACCTGTTACGACGCGGACCAGCACGCCCGCGCCTGCGGCCGTTGCGACGCCTGTCAACTCCGCCGGGCCGGTTTCCAAGAAGCGGGGGTGCCAGACCCGACAACATATCGGTAAGAATTATCCGGAAAGTGTGCCCGGAAAGTCGGATTCCTGATGGTGATTAATGGCAGGCGTTGCTAGGATGCCATCGCGTTTCTCTCCCGTCATCCGTCTGTTGCTCACCCAAGGAATACACCCATGCTGTTGGACCACACCAAGTTTATCGTCAAGTCGAAGGGCAAGTTGCTGTCTTCGAAAAAGTCCTACGAGATCGTGGACGCCGAGTCCGGCAAGGTGGTCGGCACCGCCAAGGACACGACCGGGTTCGTGGCCAACCTCCTCGGGGCTACCGAAGTCGAAGTCCGGGACTCGGCCGGCGACAAACTCTTGTTCAAAGTCAGCCGCTCGGGCCTCCTCATTAAGAAAGATCAAGTGACGAACCCGGACGGGCAGGTCATCGGGCGGTACAAGGCCAAGATGTTGAGCATCGCGGGGGGCTTCCACGTCTACGACAAGGACGGCAAACACCTCGCCGAGATTCAGGGGAAGATGCTCAAGAAGGAGTACAAGTTCGTGACGCCGGACAAGAGCACGGAGATGGGGACCGTCTCCAGCAAGTGGGACGGCTTCGCCAAGGAAATGTTCACGGACAGCGACTCGTACGTCGTGCAGGTCACCCCGAAGTTCGCCGACGACACCACGACCAAGATTCTGATCCTGGGGGCGACCATCGTAGTCGAGTCCATCCTGAAGAAGGCAGCCAAGAGCGACTGACGGGAATGTGGGCGGGGGTCGGCGGCCGCGCGAATCGGGCCGCCGACGCCGAGGGCGGTCCGTTACTTGCGGAAGGACCGCGGCGTCGCCTTGGCCACTTTGAAGGCCGTGTTGAGCCGCTTCTTCAACCGCTTCTTCGCGGCCTTGCGCCGGGCCTTGCTCTTCTGCATGTCACTTCTCCGGGAACGATGATTTTTCCAATCTCCGAGTTATAGGACTTTGCCCCGCGGATGCGAGACGGAAGTTTCGCCGCGGCGCCTCGGACACCCGCAGCTCCCATACAACACCCTCCCGCCCGTTCCCTCCCCGGAGTTCGCATGTCCATTCGCAGTTTGCTGGCCGCCCTCTTGCTGGCCGCCCCACTCATGGCCCAAGCCCCGAAAGGGCCGGTCGTGCCGGACGACGTAACGTTCGAGGCCGGCATCGAGTACGCCAACCCCGACGACCAACACCTTCAACTCGACATGGCCCGGCCCAAGATTGGGGACGGCCCGTTCCCGGCAGTCGTCTGCATTCACGGCGGCGGCTTCCGGGCCGGCACCCGGCAGTCCTACGACGGCCTGTGCATCAAGTTGGCCCAACACGGGTACGTGGCCGTCACTGTCACCTATCGCCTGGCGCCTAAGTTCCAATTCCCGGCGGCCGTCCACGACACGAAAGCGGCCGTCCGCTGGGTGCGGGCTAACGCGGCCAAGTACAAGATTGACCCGGAACGCATCGGGACCACCGGCGGCTCGGCCGGCGGGCACCTCGCCCAGTTCTTGGGCGTGACGAGTGACGTGAAAGAGTTCGAAGGCACCGGCGGCAACCCGGACGTGTCCAGCAAGGTCGCCTGCGTCGTGAACGTGTACGGCCCCAGCGACTTCACCAAGAGCTACGGCAAGAGCGTGGACGCCCACGAAGTCCTGCCGCTGTGGCTCGGCGGCAACCTGGAGACGGCCCGCCCGCAGCACATCCGCAGCAGCCCGCTCTCCTGGGTGACGCCGAACGCGGCCCCGACCCTGTGCATTCACGGCACGGAAGACAAGTACGTCGCCCACGAACAGGCCGTGTGGATCGTGGACAAGATGAAGGCGGCGAACGTTTCGGCCGAGTTGCTGACGCTCGAAGGCGCCGGTCACGGCTTCAAGGGCAAAGACGCCGAGACCGCCGACAAGGCTTTGATCGCCTACTTCGACACGCGGTTGAAGAAGAAGTAAAACCGTTTAACCGCCAAGACGCCAAGGGCGCCAAGAAAACCATTTTCATAGTGGTCTTCGTGGCGTCTTGGCGGCTAAACGGTTTTGTGCCCCGACTCCCCGCCAGTTATCAAGCGGGCGGCCCGGTTGCGCGTGACGTAGTTCCAGAACCATTGGAACAGCACCAGCATCCGGTTCGAGAACTGGATCAGATACATGATGTGAATGAACAGCCAGCCGAACCACGCGAGCCGGCCGGACATTTTGATCCATCCCGAATGTAGGACGGCGTGGTTGCGGCCGATGGTCGCCATGCTCCCCTTGTCCCAATACTTGAACGGCTCGCGCTCCGTGCGGCCGGCGAGTTTTTGCTTGATGAGGCGGGCGACATGTTGCCCCTCCTGAACCGCCGCCGGGGCGACGCCGGGGACCATTTTGCCGTCGGTCGTGGCCGAAGCCAAGTCGCCGATCACGAAGATGTCCGGGTGGTTGGGCAGGCTGAGGTCCGGTTGAACAACCACGCGACCGGCCCGGTCGGTGGCCGCGCCCGTGGCGTCCGCGATCATTTTCCCGAGCGGGGAGGCTTTCACCCCCGCGCCCCAGACACAGGTGAGGCAGTCGATGCGGTGGTCTTGCCCGCCGCGTTTAATCATCACATGGTCGGCTTGGATGTCCGTCACCTTGCCGCCCGTCCACACTTCGACGCCGAGCTTCTTGAGGGACTTCTCGGCCTTGACCGAGAGTTTCTCCGGGAAGACTTCCAACACACGCGGGCTGCCTTCAACCAAGATGACGCGGGAATGGGCCGGGTCGATGTTGCGGAAGTCTCGCCGCATGGTGACGGCCGCCAGTTCGCGGATGGCCCCGGCCATCTCCACGCCGGTCGGCCCGCCGCCGACGACCACGAACGTCATGGCGGCGATGCGCCTCGCCCCGGCCGGCTCCCACTCGGCGATCTCGAAGGCCGACAGCACCCGCCGGCGGATTTCCGTGGCTTCTTCGATTGTTTTCAGGCCCGGGGCGTGTTCTTCCCACTCCGGGTGGCCGAAGTAGTTGTTGCCGGCCCCGGCGGCGATCACCAGCGTGTCGAACGGAATTTTTTCGGCCGCGAGAATCACTTGCCGGCCGGGCACATCAAATCCCGTAACTTCCCCCAGCACGCATTGGCAATTCCGCTGCGACCGCAGGAC
Organism: Zavarzinella sp.; assembly: GCA_043744795.1. Classification (GTDB taxonomy): domain Bacteria; phylum Planctomycetota; class Planctomycetia; order Gemmatales; family Gemmataceae; genus Zavarzinella. The sequence continues at coordinate 5,459 of JAYTTY010000127.1, forward strand.
GGACCGCAGCGGGGCGGCGATGTTGGCCGGGGACAAGGCCCCGGTGGCCACTTGGTAGAGCAGCGGCTGGAACAAGTGAAAATTGCGCTTGTCCACGAGCGTGACATCCGCGTCGGCCCGCTTCAACTGCCGGGCCAGCGTTAGCCCGGCGAACCCGCCCCCGACGATGACGACTCGATGACGCATGGCCCGCCCGGGTGTGAGACTCGATGGATACCGTTCATACTGTCCTATGGAGTGGCCGGCGCGGGGCGGACACCTCGGCTTGCTTTACGGAAGGGGCCGGCTTAGAATTCTCGCGGTTATGACGGCGGGCCGGCCCCGCAGGTTGTCCCCGGCGCGGGCGCGTGCATAAGATGGTGAACTGGCAAACTGGAACAGTCTTCCCCCGAACCTGTTTGACGTGACCGCGGCTCTTCTTCTGTCTGGCGGGGGGATCGGCGTCGGCGACCTTGGGCTTGGGGGCGTCCCGGCCACGAAGTTTTCGACCCTCGGAGATGTCCTCAGATGTACGAGCGCTTTACAGACCGTGCCCGCAAGGTCATGCAGTTGGCCAACCAAGAGGCCCAACGCTTCAACCACGAGTACATCGGCACGGAACACATCCTCCTCGGGTTGGTCAAGGAAGGCTCCGGGGTGGCGGCCAACGTCCTCAAGAATCTGGACGTGGACCTGCGCAAGATCCGGCTCGAAGTCGAGAAGATCGTGCAGACCGGGCCGGGGGGGGACCAGGTCGTCCTCGGCAAGTTGCCGCACACGCCGCGCGCCAAGAAGGTGATCGAGTACTCAGTCGAGGAGGCGCGCAACCTCAACCACAACTACGTCGGCACGGAACACCTCCTGCTCGGCCTGCTCCGGGAGCAGGAGGGCGTCGCCGCCCAAGTCCTGATGAACCTCGGGCTGAAACTCGAAGATGTCCGCGAGGAAGTTCTTAACTTGCTGGGGCACAACATGCCGGAATCGAACGAAGGGCCGAACGAGGGCAGCGGCGGCGGGTCCGGCGGCCGGGAAGGCCGCGAGGGGGGCACGCGGGAGCGGTCCGGCAAGGGGAAGTCCAAGACCCCGGCCCTCGACAGCTTCGGCCGCGACCTGACAGAGTTGGCCCGCCAAGGCAAACTCGACCCGGTCATCGGCCGGGCCAACGAGATTGAGCGGGTTGTCCAAATTCTTTCCCGTCGGCAGAAGAACAATCCGGTCCTCTTGGGCGAGGCGGGCGTCGGCAAGACGGCCATCGTCGAGGGGTTGGCCCAGCTCATCATCGACAATAACGTGCCGGAGTTGCTGCGGGACAAGCGGCTGATCGTCCTCGACCTCGCCATGATGGTCGCCGGCACAAAGTACCGCGGCCAGTTCGAAGAGCGCATCAAGGCCGTGATGAACGAAGTGCGGCGGGCGAAGAACACCATCCTGTTCATCGACGAGTTGCACACGCTGGTCGGGGCCGGCGGGGCCGAGGGGGCCATCGACGCCTCCAACGTCCTCAAGCCCGCCCTCGCCCGCGGCGAAATCCAGTGCATCGGGGCGACCACGCTCGACGAGTACCGCAAGTACATCGAGAAGGACGCCGCGTTGGCCCGCCGCTTCCAAGACATCTTGGTGAACCCGCCGTCGCAGGAAGAAGCCGTCGAGATTCTCAAGGGCCTGCGGGACCGCTACGAGTCCCACCACCGCGTGCAGATCACGGACGGCGCCCTCAAGGCCGCCGTGGAGATGTCCGACCGCTACATCACCGGCCGCTGCCTGCCGGACAAAGCCATCGACGTGATTGACGAGGCCGGCGCCCGCATCCGCCTGAAGTCGATGACCCGGCCGCCGAACCTCAAGGAATTGGACGAGCAGATCGAGAAGCTCAACCAAGAGAAGGAGGCCGCCGTCGCCGAGCAGGACTTCGAGAAGGCCGCCAGCCTCCGCGACCAGGCCGACAAGGTGAAAAAGAAGAAGGAGACCGTCACCAAGGAGTGGCGGGACAAGGCCAAGGAAGCCGACGGCATCGTGGACGAGGAAGTCGTCAACGAAGTCGTCTCCAAGATGACCGGCGTGCCGCTGAAGCGGCTCGGCGACGACGAGACGGGCCGGCTCCTCAAGATGGAAGATGAACTGCACAAGACGGTCATCAGCCAGCACGAGGCGATCATGGCCATCTCGAAGGCCGTCCGCAAGAGCCGGGCCGGCATGAAGGACCCGAAGCGGCCGATGGGCAGCTTCATCTTCGCCGGGCCGACCGGGGTCGGGAAAACGCTGTTGGCCAAGCAACTGGCCAAGTTCATGTTCGGCAACGAGGAGGCCCTCGTGCAACTCGACATGAGCGAGTACCAGGAGAAGCACAACGTCAGCCGGCTGTGGGGCGCCCCGCCCGGCTATGTGGGCTACGAAGAAGGCGGCCAACTGACGGAGAAGATCCGCCGGCGGCCGTACAGCGTGGTGCTGCTCGACGAAATCGAGAAGGCCCACCCGGACGTCTGGAACTCCCTGCTCCAGATCATGGAAGAGGGCCGGCTGACGGACAGCTTCGGCCGGGTGATCGACTTCAAGAACGCGATCATCATCATGACCACGAACATCGGGGCCGGCGAGGTGATCGCCCAGCGGCCGTTCGGGCTGGACCAGTACACCAAGAAGGACAGCGAGGCGACCTACACGGACATGAAGAAGCGGCTGAAGGCCGAGATGGAAAAGGTCTTCAAGCCCGAGTTCCTCAACCGCGTGGACGACATCGTCGTGTTCCGCAGCCTGGGCCAGGACGACCTGAAGAACATCGTGGACATCGAACTGGTCAAGGTGTCGAAGCGCCTCAAGGAAAAGGGCTTCGTCATGGTCGTCACGGACGAGGCCAAGCAACTCATGATCGAGCGCGGCACCAACACGGACTACGGGGCCCGGCCCCTGCGGCGGGCCATCGAGGGCCTGCTGGAAGACCCGCTCTCGGAAGACCTGATCCGCGGCACGTTCGCCGGCGCGGACACGATCTACATCACCGTCGGCCCCGGCGAGGACGACGAGAAGAAGTTGCTGATGGAAGGCCAAAAGACGAAGGCGGAAGCGGCGGTCCTGGAGGCCGTCGTCGAGGCCAAGTGAGTTGACACGCGACCGTGAAGCTTAGAAGGCGGCCCCGGCATGGGGCCGCCTTTTTTTTGTTGGCGGTGTGGCGGCCAATCCAAGACACCTCCGATATGAGTAAGCCGCGAGAATCGGTTGTGATTTGCGGAGTGAGTACATGGCACTATAAACTATCGGCACCGCCGCCACTCAAGGAAACTTCCATGCCCCCCCGCGATGTCACCATCAGCGATGTCCACGCCGCCGAGGCGGTGATCCGGCCGCACTATTTCCCGGCGCCGCTGATCCGTTCGCTCGTGCTCGAAAAAGAACTCGGCCTGCCGGAAAGCCGGCGCGTCTGGCTGAAGGATTACGGGTGGACGGCCTCCGGGTCGTTCAAGTTGATGGGCGCTTTGAATTGGATGGCTAACAACCTCCCCAACCTGACTGACCGGCCGGTGGCGGCCCACTCGTCCGGGAACTTCGCGTCGGGGATCGCCTACGCGGGGATGCGATTTAAAAAGCGGGTCATCGTCGTAATGCCGGAGGCGGCCCCGAAGATCAAGTTCGAGCGCACACGCTCCTTCGGGGCCGAAGTCCGCACCTACGACGGCGCCCGCGACCACATCACCGGGGACCGCGAGCGGCTGGCCAAGGACATCGCCGAGACGGAGAACGGCCTGCTGGCCTCCCCCTACGACGACCCGCACGTCATCGCCGGCAACGGCGTCGGGGCGCTGGAAGTCGTCCGCGACCTGAAGCGGGACGGCCGGGGCGTCTCCCACTTCTTCTGCCCGGTCAGCGGCGGCGGCTTACTGGCGGGACAAGCCATCTCCGTCGCGGACGGCTTCCCGCACGCGAAGATCATCGCCGCCGAACCCGCCGGCGCCGACGACTTTTGCCAATCACTGACTGCCGGAAGCCGCACCCGAATCGACCACCCGAAGAGCATTTGCGACGGCCTGCTCTCCTACAGCGTCGGCGAGCACAACTGGCCGATCCTGCACCGCCTGGTGAGCCAAGCCGTCCCCATCCCGGACGCCGACACCCAGCGGGCCATGAAGTTCCTCTACGACCGCCACGGCCTGCGCACCGAACCCTCCGGGGCCATCGGCGTCGCCGCCCTCCTGAGCGGGCAGGTGAAGCTCGACGGGGACGGCGACATCGTCATCGTCCTCAGCGGCCGCAACGTGGACGACGACGTGTTCCGCAAGTGGATCGGCGAGGTGTGAGTAAAAACCGCCGGCAGGGGTCGTGTTGGAGTCCCGCTTTTAAGCGGTCTGTGACCTTCCCGCCGCAAGAGGCCGGCGAACCGAGTCTTCGACGGTCCGACCCCTTAGGCGAACGGCGCTACCCATAAAGGCGAACCCTCGA
>JAYTTY010000128.1:0-9857 GCA_043744795.1 Zavarzinella sp.
GACGGCCGTTGAACGCGCTCCTCTCCGCAAAGCCTCCGCGTCGCGGCTCACAAATCAGGGACATTATGCGGGTTACTGCTTCGGGACGAACTTGACGCACACCGGGGAGCCGACGTCGGCCTTCTGGTCAGTCGGGGAGAGTTTGCCCGTCTCCGGGTCGATCTTGAACACGATCACGCTGTGGCCGTCTTGGTTGCACACGAGCATCCACTGGCCGCTCGGGTCGATGTTGAAGTTGCGGGGGACTTTGACCCCTTCGCCTTGGTGGCCGAGGGCCGTCAGTTCGCCGGTCTTCTGATCGACGGCGAACGCGGCGATGCTGTTGTGGCCGCGGTTGGAAACGTACACGAACTTGCCGTTCGGGTGGACGACCGTCTCGGCCGTCGAATTGCCTTTCGTCGGTTCCGGCAGCGTGGAGAGCGTGGCCCCCTTCGTGAACGTGCCCTTGTCGGCGTCGTAGGTCAGGGCGGTGACGCTGGACTTCATCTCGTTGCACACATACGCCCACGGCTTCGTGGGATGGAAGGCGAAGTGCCGCGGGCCGTTGCCGCCGTCGACGTCCAGTGCGGGCGGGTCGTTCGGCGTGATCTTCCCGTTCGTGTCGTCGAACTTGTACACGAGCAACTTGTCGAGGCCGAGGTCGGCGACGACGGCGAACCGGTTCGCCTTGTCCAGATTGACCGAGTGGGCGTGCGGCTCGGATTGTCGGGACTTGTCCTTGCTCGCCCCGGCGTGCTGCACGAAACACGACGCCTCGCCGAGCTTGCCGCCGCCGTGGACCGGCAGGACGGCCACGCTGCCGCCGCCGTAGTTGGCGACCAGGACGTTCGTGCCGGTCAAGTCACAGGTGATGTGGCACGGGCCGGCCCCGACGGACGATTCCACATTCACCAATTCCAACTTGCCCGTCTTCGGGTCGAGGGTGAACGAGCCGACGCCGCCCCCCTTCTTGCCCTTGATCCCCTCTTCGCAGACGCAAAACAGGTGGGTCAACTTCGGGTGGACCGCGAGGAACGACGGGCTGGCGATCTCGGCGGCCACTTCCGGCGTGCCGAGCTTGCCCGTGGCCGCGTCGAATTCGATGCGGTAGATGCCCTTGCTGGCCTGGCCGGTGTACGTGCCGATGAAGGCCCAGTACTTGCCGGGAGCCGGCGGCGTTTCCGCGTGCATGGTGGTGACGCCGAACAGCAGCCCGAAGAGGGCCGCGAGAGTGGTGAAACGCATGGGGAAAATCACGTGGGGTAGGGGGCGACTGAAGGGATAGTTTACCCGCGGCGGAAGGCGATGTCACGCGCAAAGCGGGAATGGTCCGCCTCGTGGCCGACGTGTTGCGGGCGGGGCGGGCCGTCCGTATCATCCACCACGGGGGGCGTCTCCTCCGGATCGAGTACGCGGCCCCTTGAGCGGCCGCGGCCGGGCCTCCTTTGCCGACACCGTCACGGACCGACCGGGGGGCCTTCGTTGCCGTATCAAGTCGCCTACGATGTCTTGGAAGACGGGTACCACTTCGGGTTCGCGTGGATTGGCGTGCCGATCGGGGTTCTCATTCTTGTCATGGCCGCCCTGCGGCCGCGCGAAGCGGCCCGGCGGCTGACGTGGTTCCCGCCGTACTACGGCAGCCCGGTGGTCGGGGTCGTGGCGGGCGGCTTGTGCGCCGCCGTGTTCGCCGCGGTCATCGGGGTCTCCCTGTGGGACCAACACGCATGCCGACAAGACGCCTTGCGCGGCGGCTGCCCGACCGTCGAAGGGAAGATCACCCGGCTGCAAAAGCTCAAGTCGCGCACCGAGTTCGAAGTGGCCGGCGTGCCGCTCCAGTACCACCGCCGGTCGGCCGGCTTCCGGGGGAAGTTCACGAACCCCGACTTCCCCGTCGGCCTGATGAACGACGGCCTTCCCGTCCGCATCCTCTATTCCGGCGAGAATATCCTCCGCATTGAATACCTGCCGCCGTGACCGGCCCTCGCCACACAACCGGTGAATTCAGAACGTCAACGGAGTCGCCGATGGTTCGGTGCGAGTCGTGCGGCAAGCCGGTCGGCCTCCTTCACCGAAATCTCATCGGCCGCGCGCGACTTTGCCCAACTTGTCACCAAGCGGAAAAGAAGGCCGCCGCGGACCGCGCGGCCAATCTGGCCGCCGAGGAGTTGCGGGCCTTGGTCGAATCGTTACGGGCCGCCGGCCTCGCCCGCCGTCTCTGGGTCGGCGCCAAGAACGGGGCGCTGATGGGATTCGTGGTTCCGCCCACGCTCGTCCTCGCGGTCGCCGGCAACTCACGCGCGGATTGGGCCGTCATCCCGGGGTCGAATCGGACGGCTCGCCTCGTGCTGGCGGCAATTGCCGTCGTGGCGGTCGGCTGGTGGCTGTCCGGCATGGCGTGGGGCTGGCTGGCGCTGAGCGTGTGGGCGGCGTCCTCCGTCGTGGGGGCGATTCTCGGGGCCGTCGCCGGGGGGCGCGGCCGGTGGGGCTGGCTGTGACGCGGCGGCTTGAGTGACGGTCGGTTAGACGGCGTCTTCCCGGCGAAAGTCCTTCAAGATGCGGTCGGCCCGGCGGTTCATCGCCGCGGTGCGCAGCGCTTTGAATGGCTGCAACAGTCCCCACACGATCAGGTAGGCGCCCTTGAGCGTCGTGCGGTATGCGTCATTCCGTTGGTCGTAGGATAGCCAGCCGCGGAGGACTTGCTCGTCGTACATTTTGACCAGCACTACGTCGGTCAGGTATTCCAGTCCTTTGTCCCGTTCGTACACGACCTTTTTGCCGCCGACCATTTCGCGCATTCGGTACATGTGCAAGCGGTAGAGTTCCGCCGCGTCGGTCACCGCGGGGACTTGTGTGCGGACGGCCTGCGGGGCCGGGGGAAAGGCGTTGAGTTGCGCGGAGTTTAAGGTGTTGAAGACGGTGCCGTCTTCGAACTTGGTGCTGAACTCCACATAAGTGGTCTGGATGGGGGCTTCGCCGCGGCCGATCAGGGCGGTGACCATCGCCTTGTCCCCGGCCGGCCGGTTGACCAGCATGATCAAGTACGAATCGACGTTGGGGGCGGCGTCCGGAATCTGCACCAGCAACGGCTCGTCGAAGCCCAAGGCCACCACTGCCCGCGTCCGGGACATCAGGAAACCCGCGAGCGGCCGGCCCAGTTCGGCGAGGTCCAACGCCATCACCTTCGGGTGGGCCGGGAACTTCTGCTGGAAGTAGATGAGCAGCGGCAGGCCGAAATAATACGCCACGACCAAGGCCGGCAGCCACTTCGCGTAATCGAGCAATGTGTCCATGACCGGCCCCGCCCGCTACAAATGGACCGCCCCTCACAGGGCGTCGTCGTAATCGGCGTCGCGGTCGCGGTCGCCGTCGTCCCACTCCGCCGGACTCGTCTCGGAGAGTCGCCGGTTATAGCCCGCGATCTTCACCCAGTACATGATCCAACACACGAGGGACGCCAAACTGAAGATCCCCCCGATGTAGGGGATGATCCCGAGCAGCGCCAAGACCGGGTACATGACCCCCAGTTGGCGGCCGTAGTCCCTGTCCCCGGAGATTTGACGGTCGCGGTATTCCGCGCGGAGCGAGTCGGCCAATTTGGAGGTCGTGAAGAAAATCCAAATGTTCTGCACGCACGGGATCAAGTTGAGCCAAACCAGCCCAGGCTCCATCCGGCGGTTGTGCGGGGCGATGTGCTTAAAGCACCGCGAGAGTGTCAGAAGGTAAAAGATTTGGACCGTTAGCCCAATGGCGACGCCGACCCCGACGACGGCGATGATGACGGGAATAAGTTCGGGCGGAATGTCGTCCGGCTGTGCCGCGCCGGCTTGGGCGATCAGCATGAAACGTCTTTCGTGAGGGGCCACCGATTACGAGTCAAGGGAGCGAAATGCCCGGCACCGGCGTGGCCTCCGGACTCGGGACTGTACCCCCAAGTTCGAAGGCCGCGGCAACGGTTAACCAATCACGTCTTCGGCCGCGGCGGCGGGCCGGGGATTCCCCCCGGCGGCATGCCGGGCGGGACGGCGGGCGGGACGCCGCCGCCGCCGGCGTTGTCCTTCTTCTCCTCGGGCAGCAGGCCGAACTGGAAGGCCTTGAAGAACTCGTTCGGGTCCATCGTCAGGTCGTTGGCCCGGACTTTCAGCACCGCCACGGTCTCGCGGTTGTTGTGCAAGATCAGGGTGTGGTACGGGATGTCCCCGTTGTGGAGTTTCGCCCGGACACCCGGCTTGTTGTCGTGGTCCTTGTCGTCGGCCGCCTTGACGGCGGCCCCGCGGAACAAGTCGCCGAACTGGCCGGCCTTCACGGCCGCCTCCAAGTCGGCCTTCACCTTGGCCGGGTTGTCCGGCTCGGAGAACTTGAACGGCTCGAAGGTCAGCGACAGACTGGCCCCGCCTTCCAAGTTCTTCGGCCACGTCACGGACAGCGTGTTGGCCGTCGGGAACGAGTTGAAGTCGCCCGGCATCTCCATGTGGAAGCCGTACTTGACGTGCTGGAACGTCACCCACTTGCGGGCGGGCTTGGCCGGGATGGTGGCCGGCCCTTCGTACACGGCGGACTTGAAGTAGGCGTCCACGTCCGCTTGCTTCGGCGGCGTGTCGCCGGAGACGGCCATGACGAAGCGCGTGCCGTTCATCAGCCATTGTCGGCACACGTACACCGGCTTGTCGCCCCCCTGCGGGCGCGCCTTGAACTCGAACCCCTTGGCCGGGCCGAGGTTGACTGTCGGGGCCGGGGCGCCGTCCAGTTTCAGGCCGTTCCGCTCCGTGAACCGGCCGATCTCGTCGGCGGCCCACTGGTCGGTCATCTCGGCGGGGCCGTACCCCTTGTGGAGGGCGTACACCGCGAAGGTCGTCCCGCTGCCGGCGGCCTTGCAGTTGTAGATCTTCTCGTCTTCCCGCTCGATCAGGGACTCGATCCGGCCGGGGGGCATGCCGATGCTCAAGCGGGAGCCGTACACGCGGACGGGCAGCGGCTGCCAGTCTTTCGGCAGGTCCTGCGCCACCGGCAGGGCTTCCTTGTTGGGGACGGGGATGTTCCGCATCCGGGCGCCGCCGGACAAGTCCGTCTTGGCGGCCACGGCGTCGATCCCGTCGATTTTGTCGCCGCCCTTGTACGTGACCATCGCCTTGAACAGGCCGTCGTTGATGGTCGGCTTGACGAAGCGCACGGACCCGTCGGCCATCAGCACGTAGCTGCCGTACTCGCCGTCCCCGTGCATGACATTGAACGGCTTAAAGCTGTCCTTGTCGGAGACGCCGGCGACAGTCGCCCCGCCGCCGCGAATCCACGGGCGGGCGATGTTGGGGGCCACTTGGGCCATGAAGATCGTGTTGGAAAGGCCGTCCCCCTTCTGAATGTCGGCCAGCGACGTTTCCCGGTCGTACCCGAACACGCCGAGCCGCGTGGCGAACTCGGGCGTGTCCGGCAGGTCGGCCGAGTCTTCCCCGATGCCGGACAGGCCGACGAAGTGCGTCGCCCCCACGTCCCGGCCGGGGATGGAGCCGAGCTTGGCCCGCCACGTGTCCGGGTTTTGGGAGGCGTCCAAGAATTCGGGGATCCAAGCGCGGGCCGCCGTCAAGTTGGTCGGGCTGTTCCACCCTTGGTCCCTTTCGATCGACCCGTACAGCGGGCCGTACCCGAGGGCGGGCAGCAACTCGGCCATCCAACTAACCCGCTGTTCCGGGGCGAACGGCAGGCCCATGCGGGCGGCCGTGGACCGGCGGTTGTACGCGGCCCGCGGGAACTTGCCCGCCCGCTGCACGGCGACGTACCCGGCCGGCAGTTTTTGCCACGGGTGGCGGCCCCCCATGAGCAGGGTCCGCCCGGCGACGCTGTCGAAATAGTTGCGGAGGTCGGCCGCGACGGTGTTCGGGTACTCCTTCTTCCAGTCGAAGTCGAACGTCACCATCAGCGTGTGGTCCATCCGGGCCAACGTGACGGTGGACTCGCCTTCCTTGCTGCCTTCCTTGCCGCCGGGGAAGCCGGGCGTCCCGCCGGGGAAGCCGGGCATCCCGCCGGGCATCCCCGGACCAGGCATTCCCGGCATCGGCCCGCCCCCTGGCCCACGCGGACCGGGGGGCGGGCCGCCGGGGCCGGGCGGCGGCCCTTGCAGCGGCGAGATGGGGGTTTTGGCGCCATCAACTGGGCCACTCGCGTTCGGGCGGGGCGGCGGGCCGCCGGTCATCCCGCCGGGCGGCGGGCCGCCGACGCCGGGCGGCGGCATGCCGATGCCGGGCGGCGCCATGCCGGGGGAGCCGGGCGTTCCGTTGTTGTTATTGTTGCTCTCGGTGTCCACATACTTCACTGGGAAGCCGACTTCCTTGATGACTTCGGACACCACCATCGGCATGACCAGTTGAAGGATCTTCTTCACTTCCTTGGCCTGTTCCTCTTGGTCCAAGTCCGAGGCGATCTGCATGTTGAATTTGGCGGCCGAGAAATCGTTCAGGGCGAAGCCGACGACGAGCGAGTCGGGGATCACGTCCCCCCCCTTTTGGCCCGGGGGCAACGCCGGCTTGAACTTGCCGCCGAACAGGTTGGCCCCGCCGAGCAGGGCTGACACCAAGTTACTCGTCTTCAGGCGAATCGCGAAGTTAATCACCGGCTTCTTGTCCGCTTCCATTTGGTTGAGCATCGCCTTCAGGGCCGGCTCCACGGTGCGGTAACTCGGCACGGTGGTGAACACCCGCGGCTGCGCCGGGGCGGCCCCGGACGAACCGGGCGGCGTCATCGCGCCCGGGGGCATTCCGCCGGGCGGCATCAGCGCGCCGGGCGGAGGCCCTTGAAACGGCTCGGCCCCGGTGGCCGACATCGTTCGCGGCATTGGCAAGGCGCCGGGCGGCATCATCGGGGAGCCGGGCATCGGCGTGGTTCCGGGCGGTGTAATGCCCGGCATGCCTGGGACGCCGGGCGCGCCGGGCGTCGTCGGGACGGTTGTCGTCGGGGCCGGCGTCAGGTTGGAGATGAACCGCGGCTGCCCATCGACACTGAGAAAGCTTTCCATCACCACTTGGTCGGCCACGATCAGCGTCCGGCTGTCCACGACGCACGCGGTCAAGACGCGCGGCTCGGTCGGCAGGTCCACCTTGAAGTTCATGCTGGTGAGCTGGTGCTGGACGTAATTGCCGACGGCCCAGAACAGCGGGTTGTCTTTGATAAGGAAGTATTCCCGCGACTTGATCGTCTTCGCCGGCTCGGGCGTTTCGGAGTCCGTGACGGCTTTTTTCACCGCGTCCCGGTTGAAGTCGGTGCGCGTGCGGATGACCGTGAAACTCCACTTGCCGTCGCCCCCGCCGGCCGCGACGATGCGCTCGATCGTATCGACCTTGAAGCCGAGGGAGTCGGTCACCAGTGCCGCCGTGGGCTTGGCGCTGTCGAACAGCGTGCTGCCGGGCACGGTCTGCAGCGTGGCCGGCACGTCCACGCTGGCCACCCACTGCGCCTCGTTGGGCAAGATGTTGGACACGTCCCGCGCGATGCCCGGGGAGAACCCCTTGGCCGGCGCGGGGCCGGCTTCGGGTTTGACGGCCGGGGCCGTCGCCTCGGTCTTGGGGGCGGTGGCCGTGGACCCGGTGGCCGTGGACTTCGAGTCGTCCCCGTCGAAGATGCCGGTGAACACGGCGACGACCAAGAGCAAGATGGCCACCCCGCCCAAGCCGAGGCCGATCATGAGTGTCGTGTTCTTCTTCTTGGGCGGGGCGTCGTCGTCCGCGTCAGCGGCGGCTTTCGCGCCCTTCTTTTTACCCTTGCCGCCCTTCTTGGCCTTCTTGGCCGCGGCGGGGTCGGCGCCGTCCGTCTCCTCCTCGTCGGATTCGAGGTCGGCCGGGGCCTCGACCACGAAGCGGTACTTGCACTTCGGGCAATCGATTTTTTTGCCCACCAGTGACGGATTCTTAATCGTCACGCTGGTTTCGCAACTGGGGCAGACGATTTTGAAGCTGGTGACTGTGGCCATGACGGCCTCCGCAGAAATACGGAACGGGACATGCGTGACAGGAGACGCACAAGTGCGGGTTATGATACTGCCCAACCGGGCCGGGGTGCAAAGGGAATTAAACGACTTGCGGCGAATTTCCGGCCGGGGCGGCCGTGGGAACGACGCGGGGGACGCCCTTGCGTCCCCCGCCGTGTGTCGGCGCGATGGCCGGCGGCTTACTTCCGCGGAATCAGTAACTGACACCAGCCGAGGTTCAGCAGGCTGCGGGCCGTCGCGTCCGCCGGGCTGAAATACTCCGGCGCGAGGGTGTACACGACGTACCGGCCCTTCTTCTCGTGCTGCACCAGCCGGGCCGACTTCAGCACCCCCAAGTGGTGCGACACGTTCACGATCTCGATGTTCAAGAGCTTCGCCAGTTCGGACACGTTTTTCGACCCGTCCCACAGGCACTCAATGATGCGGATGCGGTTCTTCTCCCCGATCGCTTGGAGCAAATTCGCGCACTGTTCCGCTTCTTTCGGTTCAGTCATCGTCAAAGGATACCTCAGTCAAAGAAGAGACATGTGTTCTGGTTCATTCGCGCACAAGAGTGGCGTTCGTCCCCTGTTCCGAAGGGCGGCCGCCATAAGGACGGCACATACGAAAACACATTTTTATGATTAAACCCGTGACAGGGCAAGAAAGACAAGCCCCATCCGGGCAAAAGGATCACAATCAAGGGGAAAACGCGGCAAAAAGCCCATTTTTTGTCCGCTGAACCAACTCGCCCTCCGCCATTGACCCACTTCCCCCATCGTTTCCGGCTGTTCACCATCTCATCGCCCGCATCGCCGGTCAAAACTCCTCAGTAAGCCATAGTGACGGGTAATAACGTATACTTTTGTCTGTTAACAACCTAATTTTAATCGAGAAAATGTCGGTTTCATAACTTTTCGATCATTTTTCTTGAAATCAATGTCGATTGATGTTGACAATAGTAGTGGACGCATGTACAGTATCATTATCCAAACCAACTGAGGAGTTTTGAAGGTCTCCTTCACCCTCCTCACCCACGACGCAAGAGCAGGAAGAATCAGCCATGGAAAGTTGGAAAACTGTTTGGCGGGAAGGATTTGTGCCCGGTCTCTCGACCGATGGGCTGTACGCCCTGCGGGACGCGTTGGCTGCGGACGACCCGCGCGTGACCCAAGGCTCGACGACGACGCCGCCCCCGCTGATGTGCGTGCAAGAGTGGCCGGTCGAGGCCGCGTGTGCCGTCGGCTTCTGCGGCTGGCAGGGGGATCAGTTGGAGACGGTCGGCCAAGTGGAAGAGTTTTTCGCCCGGCTTTGTTACGACGCGGACCGCCGCCTCGGGGAACAGGCCGCGTGCCGGTACTTCCTGAACTGGTTCGACGACGCGAGCCGGGAAGACATGCGGCGGGAATTGCTGGCCGAAGTGGAATGGGTCTTGGACGAGCGGACCGACGACGTGATCCCACTGATGCCGCAGGGCGTGGAAGACCCCTTCGCCGGGGTGGCCATGGTGGCCTGATGATTGTGACCCCGAATGCGACCCTCAGTTACTCAAGCGCTGACCGCACAAGCCAATAACCTCGGAGACTTGACCATGATTTGCCGTCACTGCAACCAGTCCAAGGTGAACCGTCCCCGCGGCCTGTGCTGGAGTTGCTACTATAAGCCGGGCGTGCGGGACCAGTACCCTTCGACCAGCAAGTACGCCCGCCGCGGCGTGGGCAACTTCTGCGGCACGCCGCCCGTCCCGACCGACGCGACGGTCGCGGCCCCCGGCTCCGCGGAGAAAATCGCCATCCTCGCCGAGCGCGCCCGCCTCAAGCAATCCCTCTGGCACCCGAACGACGCCACCGCCGCCGCGGCGCTGCTGGCCCAAGCGTGCTAAGTCAGGAAAATAACATGAGCCGCCAAGACGCCAAGGCCGCCAAGA
>JAYTTY010000129.1:0-9844 GCA_043744795.1 Zavarzinella sp.
CTTCGGGGGGATCATGCCGGGAAGCCGGAAAAGCGCAAGGCCAAAATCAGCCGGGGAAATGCCTGTTCAGAACCTGCCACCGGGCGGTTTAGTTCAACATGTGATGCCCCAAACGCCGACAGAGTGGTGGAAGCAACACTTGGGCAGTGATTGGGCCGCCGTCCATTCGCGCTGGCTCGACACGATCGGAAATCTGACGCTGACTGGGTATAATCCGGAACTGTCAAACTCCGATTTTCCAAGAAAGAAAACTCTCCTCGTGACCAGTCACTTGGAATTGAGCCGAGCTTTCGCATCAAATGATCGGTGGGATGAAGAATCTATCCGCCGCCGGGGCGAGCAATTGACCGAACTCGCCCTGAAAGTTTGGCCGAGTTTCGTCAATTTTGACGCTGATTGGCCCACAGACGACGAGCCGGAAGACGCTGGGTATGACGGCAAAAGCTTCATGGGATACGTGCTGGACCAAATAGGGGTAGTGGAGCGGCAGGTCGGCACCGGGCGGTTTCGAATTATGCGAATGGCTGATGGAAAGATCGTCGCCGTCAAATACTCCCGCAACCACCCGAAGCATTTTTGGTTTGGAATCCACGCCTCCTTCTGGGTGGATTATCAACGCGCCGGCGCAACCCACTTGGCGCTCGTCCTCGGTACATACGGGTATGCGGTCATTCCAACGGACTTAATCCGTCAGTACATTTCGGAAGCTCGGGTGTCGTGCAAGACCAGCGGAGAAGTCCGGCATTACCACATTTGCGTTTCAACGGGCGTAATTCCTGAATTGTTCCACTACGCGAATACATCGCGGATAAGCGTTGAGGCCTTCTTCACCGTATTTACTTCCGCCGAGTTATCGAAAATCGCTAATGGGCCTGACGATGTATTGGGCGACTTGGTCGCTTCGTAACGCCCCATCCCCAGTTTGCAACCCGCGCCCCTCGGCTGCCGCCATCACAACCGAATAGGTTCCCCGTCACTCGCCCGCTATCCCAACCCGGTTAGTTTCGGGCGATTTCGCCAAAGCGGTCGCGCGCAATGGCAGAGTGGCTGGCAGACCTTCACAATTTGGTGAGAATCACGCGATTTTCGGGCCGAATCATGCCTATTCCACCTGGCGCGGGCGGCGCAGTTCGTCCTCGTAGACGGTAACGCGGCGTTGGCTGGCCGTGGGGTCGAATACTCCGCCGCCGCGTCGCTGTACCACCTGCTGACGAACTGCTACCCCCACGACTTGCCGAAGGGCGTGGAGAAGCAACTGGCCCTGATCGTCAACGGGTCCGTGGTGCCGGTCCTGGACCGCCGGCCCGACTTGCCGCCGGAGTTGGCGGCCGTCATCCACCGGGCCTTGTTGCGCGACCCGAAGGACCGCTTCCGCACCGTGACGAGTTTCCGCAAGGCCCTGCTGCCGTTCGCCGGCCCGCGGAAGTGACGGGCGCCCGTCAGTCTTCCAAGTGCCCGGCGTCGTTCCACAGGCGCAGGCACGGCTCGCCCATTTCGTGGTAATAGCCGAGGCGGCTGACGGTGGCGGTGTCCAGGGCGAGAAGGCGGCCGTGGTCCGGCGCAAGGCCGAGCCAGCGGGCGGCCAGCACCCGCAACAAGTGGCCGCTGGCGAAGACGATGGCGTCCGTCCCCAGCGCGCGGAGCCGGGCAATGATGCGGTCGGCCCGGGCGGCCACGTCGGCGACGGTCTCGCCGGCGGGGCAGCCGTCGCGGAACAGTTCCCAGCCCGGCCGCTTCTCGCGGACGGCGGCCGTGGTGATCCCCTCGTACTCGCCGTAATCCCACTCCACAAGGTCGCCGTCCACCGTGGCGCCGCCGAACCCGGCCAAAGCCGCCGTGCGGCTGGCGCGTTGGAGTGGACTGGTGAACGCCGGCAGCCCGACCAGCCCGCGCAGGCGTAGCCCCAACCGGGCGGCGGCCTGCTCGCCACGCGCCGTGAGCGGCAAATCAGTGAGGCCCGTGTGCCGGCCGGCGGCCGACCACTCGGTCTCCCCGTGGCGAATTAAGTGGATGACGGGCAGTATCACGGCGGACTCCTTGTGTCGGCTCACTGTTCCGGTGGCTAAGGGTGGCGGGGCAGCCGCGGACAGCAGGCGGGCCAGCGATTATGACAATAAATCCAGCGTCGCCCGGTCGGGAAGGGTGATCGTCACGCAGGGTTTGTCACAGCCGTCGGCGAGGGCATTTAATCCCGCGCGTAGACTGGCGACGAGGGCGGCCGATGCTATAGCCGTTGTTTTTCAAAATGGGAGTAGCCGTCAACGTCCGCGCGGCGGCGTTGCCCGCCGCCGTGGCAAGCCTCGCCGGGAGTATTTCATCGTGAGCGGCACGGCCGATGCCGGCAAGCGATAGAATGATTGATGAGCGCCGCCCCGGAATCGTCAAGACTTGTCGGCCGGTGAGCCGACGGCGAACAGAACGTATGCCCGCCAAACGGATCAACGCCGACAAGCCGCATCTGTGGAAGGCCGACATCACGGCCTCGGTGGACCAGTTTAACGCATGGTTCATGCGGTTCGCCCCGGAGGCATTCCGCGCGACCCGCGTCAAGACGACCGAATACGTCAAGGCCGCCCTCGTTGCCACCAACGACCTCCGGTCACTTGACGCCGCAACGCTGCGGGCCAACCCGGCCGCCCTCCCGACGTTACGAATGTGTACGGCCCCGCCGCTGGCCGTCGACCGCCTGATCGGACTCGCGGGTGCGAACAAGTCGCTGATCGGCCGCATGGAAGAAGGCAAATTGGCGGTCCGGATGGAAGGGCGATTGCTCGAAGAAAACTTAAGCAACGTGAGCGCGATACTGGCCCGCCTTCTAGACCGTGACATCTTTCCTTGGCTCGACGCGGGTTTGGACCCGACGGACCACGAACGGGACCGGTCGGCGTCCATTGTCGCCGACCGGCTGTGCAGCACCGTCGCCAACCCGATTGTCCGCAACGCCCAAGAGCAGCGCCAACTCGCGGTCATCGGCGAATGGCTCGACGCGCGGGGCTACCGGAGACAACCGTCCGTTGCCGGACAAGCGCTGGGCGACATGGCCGCGGGGACGTACTCATTTCGCATGAACGTCGCCGTTGGGACGACCGTTCGGGTGAACATCCCAGTGGACGTCGTCGTCCAGCCGAAGAAGCCGCGGCCTGGGCGGCTGCCCATTTTGATCGAGGCCAAGTCGGCGGGCGACTTCACCAACACGAACAAGCGGCGCAAGGAAGAGGCGACGAAGATTCACCAACTTCAAGCCGCCTACGGCGCGGGCGTATGTTTTGTCCTGTTCTTGTGCGGCTATTTCGGCACGGACTACTTGGAGTACGAGGCCGCCGAGGGCATCGACTGGGTGTGGGAACATCGCATCGACGACCTGGCCAAGTTAGGGATTTAAGCCCCATGGTTTTGACCCACTCCGACACGGCCGAAGCGCGGCGCCAAGCCGTGCAAGCGGAACTGGACGCGGCCAAGTCGGCCGCGGAACGGAACCGCCTCGGCCAGTTCGCCACCCCGCACGGCCTCGCGGTCGAGATCGCCCGGCACGTCGCGGCCCTCGTCGGCGACGTGCCGGGCGGCGTGCGGTTCGCGGACCCCGCCGTCGGCACCGGCAGTTTCTTCTCGGCCGCCCTGGCGGTGTTTGGGCCGAAACGCCTCAGGAGCGCCGTCGGCGTCGAACTCGACCCCGCGTTCGCCGCGGCCGCCCGCCACTTATGGGCCGACGCCGGGTTATCAGTCGTGACGGACGACTTTACCCGCCTCGTCGCCGGCGGGTCGCGGCCGGCCCGCCCGAACGTGATTCTGGCCAACCCGCCTTACGTCCGACACCACCATTTGGGGCGGGAGGACAAGGGGCGCCTGAAGCGTCTCACGCGCGACATGGCGGGCGTCGACGTCAATGGTCTCGCGGGGTTGTACGTCTACTTTCTCTTGCTCGCCACCGCTTGGATGGAAGACGACGGGTACGCGGCGTGGCTGATTCCGTCCGAGTTTATGGACGTGAATTACGGGACGGCTCTCAAACACTTCCTCACCGACCGCGTCACGCTCCTCCGCGTTCATCGGTTCGACCCGGCCGACGCCCAATTCGGCGATGCCCTCGTCTCGTCGGCCGTCCTTGTCTTCAAGAAGACCCCGCCGCCGCCCGGCCATGAACCCGAATGTTCGTTCGGCGGCGGCCTGTCGGCGCCGGCCGCGTGCGACCGCGTCCCGTTGGCCCGATTGCGGGCGTCGCGGAAGTGGACGGCCTTCCCCGGCCACGCCAACAACGACCGTCAGGTCATTGGGGACGGGACCGGCCCGCGGCTCGCCGACTTCTTCCGCGTCCAGCGCGGCATTGCCACGGGCGACAATAAGTTCTTCATTCTCAGCCGCGAGGAGTCTGCCCGTCGCGGGCTTCCCGCGGAGTACCTGCGCCCGATTCTGCCAAGCCCCCGGTTGCTCAAAAACACCGTCATCGACGCGGACGACGACGGATACCCACTTATTGACCGACCGTTGTGCGTCATCGACTGCGACTTGCCCGAGCGAATCCTCGAACGGCGCCACCCGACGCTGTGGGAGTATCTACAGACTGCCGACGCCTTGGGTGTCAAAGGCGGATACCTCATCGGCAAGCGAACCCTTTGGTACAAACAGGAGCGGCGGGAGTCGTGCCCCTTCTTTTGCACGTACATGGGCCGCGGTTCAGACGACAAGCAACCGTTCCGATTCATTTGGAACCGATCCCGGGCCATCGGGACGAATCTTTACTTGATGTTGTACCCGACTGGGAAATTGAAGGCGATGCTTGATCGGCACCCGGACCGGGCCGAAACCGTCTTCGCATTGCTCGGCCAAATCACGGGAGCCGAATTGCGCGGCGAGGGCCGGGTTTACGGGGGCGGATTGAACAAGATCGAGCCACGAGAACTGGGGCGTGTCTCGGCCCTGCCATTCGTTGACGCATGGCCTGACCTCCGACCAGAAGAGCCACAGCAGGGATCGCTGTTCGGATAAATGAGGGTGTCTATTGTCCGCTCGGGCGCACCCCCCGCGTCAAACGATCAGCAAAAGCCAATCGCTTACGCTCATAGCTCGCCAAGGCAAGGCTGGTCACTTCTTCTTCGGCTCTTCCTTCTTCGGTTCGACCTTCTTCGCTTCCACGACCGACACCGTCAGCGGGGCGGCGTAGACGGCCACGTCCTTGCCGGCGGCTTTCGCGGTGCCGCGGAGGGTGAAGTTAATCGGGCCGACGGCGGCGGCCGGGGCGGCGGTCAGGGGGATGACGACTTCGGTGGCCCCCTTCGGGATCGGCTTCACGGCCAACGTCACAGTCGCCGGCAGGCCGATGGGGGCGAGGGCAATTTCTTCGGCGAAGCCGGCGGCGCGGGTGGCCGTCACGGTGAGGTTGGCCGGGGCGCCCTTCGCGGCCTCGGCCGGGACGAGTTTCATCGTCAGGGCGAACGTCGGGGCCGGGATGACGGCTACGCCGAGGGAGGTCAGCGTTTCGCGCGGCGGGAAGCCCAAGCCGTTCAGGCCGGCCTTCACGATGTCCGTCACGGTGGCGTAGCGAGTGACGACTTTGCCGTTGATCGTCGCCTTGGCCGCCACGCGGATTTCATACGCCCCGGTGGCCGTGCCGGGCTTCACGGTCAGGGGCAACAATCCCACGGGCGCGCCCGGGACCGGCGGGGCCGGCGGCACGGCCGGGGCGGCGGTGGTGATAATCGTCGTCCCCTCGAAGCCGGCGCCGACGACGCTCAGTTCGACCGGGCCGGCGTACCCGTTGCGCGTCAGGGCGGCGACGGGGATGACCGTCGTGCCGCCGGGGGCCGCCTCGAAGCGGTCCAGCATCAGCGACACGGCGAAGTCCGGCTCGCTCGGCTCGATGGTCAGGTGGTACACCTCCACGGGGCCGTGGGCGTAGTTCAAATGCTCGGCCACGACCACGAAGTCGCCGTCGGCCGGCGGGGTAAACTCCGCCTTCGCCGGCGTATTGGCCGGGTTGCTCTTCGCCAGCTCGGCGCCCTTGGCGTCCTTCACGATCAAGTACACCTCGGCCGGGGAATTGATCTCATAAGTCTCGGCGGTGGCCGTGTACTTCACCCCCTTCTTCGCGGCGAAGACGAAGCAGTCGAGGTCTTGCTTCTCCAGGAAGCGGCCGGTAATGCCGACCGGCAACTCGACGCGCTGGGCCTTGGCGATGTCGTTGTTCGGCTCGACTTCGACGATCTCCTTGATGTCGCTGCCGGCCACCGGCACCGGCCAGCCGGCACCGCCGGGGCCTTTCGGGGCGACGCTCACGGCAATGCCGTCGGCCGGCATCGTCACCTCGACGGGGGCGAGGCCGGCGACTTCCTTGCCGGCGAAGGTCACGCTCGCTTTTTGCCCGCGTTGGACGGCCGCCGGCAGGACGGCCATCGCGTTCGCCACGTCCGCGAGGCGCAGGCGGTAGTACGACTCGGGGCCGCCCAGGTGCCGGGCGTCGCGCACTTCCACGATGAAGTCCCCGCCGGACGGGAACGTCTTCGTCAGCCGGGCGTCGGACTGCAAGCCGGGTTCGTCATCACTGTAAAAGCCGGGCATCTCGCGCATGGTCTTGGCGTCGTACAGCTTGAGCATCGGGTCGAGCGCCGACCCGAGCCGGCGGGCGATCACTTCGACGGTGAGCCGTTGGCCCGGCTTGGCGGTGAACTTGAAGAAGTCGCTCTGCTCCGCGTCCACCCGGCCGACGACGACGCCGGGCACGGGGACGACTTGGGCCTTCTCCTTGGTCCCGTTGCCCGCGACTTCGTCCAGTTGCGGGCACTCGTCCACGCAGAACAGGCGGGCGTTGCTGACGCCGGCCTTGGTCGCCAGCCGCAGCGAGTGGAAGCCGAGCGGCGCGTCGGCGGGGACTTCGATCTTCACGCGGACTTTGGCCGCGTCCTTGCCGTTGTTCATGTCGGCCGGAATCGTCACCTTCGCCGGGAACGACGTCCACAGCCCGGTCGGGTCGGCCAGATTTGTCCCCGTCAGCGTCAGTTCCAGCGCCTGCCCGCGGGCCACGCCGAGCGGCAGCGCCGCGTTGATCGTCGGGGCCTGCGGGGCGACGGTGATCGGCGTCGCCTTCGGCTGGGCAGTCGCGGTCCCTTGGTGGACGGCCAGCGAGACCAGCCCGGCCACCAGCGACAACAGGGCGAGGCAACGGCGGAAGTTCGACATGAGAGACGGCCCTTGGAACGGGGACACCGGCGGGAAGTGGATGATACCCGCTGCGGCCGGGAAGGTGAAGGAGAATCTTGGGCCGGCCGCGAAACGCGGGCGCCGGCTCGGCTTCGCCGCCGGCCGGCCAATACACCATACAGGGAGGTAATTCCCATGCTCACGCCCGCGCTCGTCGATCAGGTGTTGGACGCCGTCCCAAGTCGCCGGGTCGGCTTGATCGGCGACTTGTTTCTGGACCGCTACCTGGACATTGACGCGGCGCTCACGGAGCCGTCCATCGAGACGGGGCTGGACGCTTATCAGATCACCGGCGTGCGGGCCAACCCGGGGGCGTTGGGGACGGTCATCAACAATCTGGTGGCCCTCGGCGTCGGCGACATTCGCCCGGTCGCCCTGATCGGCGACGACGGCGAAGGGTACGAGTTGCGGCAGGCGTTGCGGCGAATGCCCGGCGTCTCGCTCGACGGCCTCGTGAATTGCCCCGGCGCCCGGACGCCGACGTACACCAAGCCGATGCTGAACCGGGCCGGGCAAATCCCCGAGGAGCGGAACCGGCTCGACATCAAGAACCGCCGGCCGACGCCGGCCGCCGTGGAAGACGAGTTGATCCGGCTGTTGGAAGCGACGTGGGACGCCGTCGACGCGTGGATCGTGCTGGACCAAGTGAGCGAGGAGAATTGCGGCGTCGTCACGCGGCGGGTGCGGGAGTGGGTCGCCCGGTTTGCGGCGGCCGACCCGGCGAAGTTCGTGCTGGCCGACAGCCGCGAGCGCATCGGCCAATTCATGGCCGTGAGCGTGAAGCCGAACGCCCGCGAGGCCGAGTCGTACCCCGGCGGGGCGGCCCAGTTCGCGGTCGGCTTGGGCCGGCCGGTGTTCGTCACCCAAGGGGAGAAGGGCATCGACCTGTACTTGCCGACCGGCCAGATGGAACACGTCCCCGGCTACCCGGTCAGCGGCCCCATCGACATCGTCGGCGCCGGCGACAGCACCGGGGCCGGCATCACCTGCGGCGTCGTCGCCGGCCTGACGATGCCGCAGGCGGCGGCGTTCGGGAACCTCGTCGCCTCCATTACCGTGCAACAACTCGGGACCACCGGGACGGCAACGCCGGCCCAAGTGCGCGACCGCTTCCGCGAAGTGAGCGGGCCATGAGTTGGCTCGCCACCACGGCCCTCGTCGGCCTCGGCGGGGCCTTGGGCGCCAACGCCCGCTACTGGCTCGGCCGCCTGGTGAAGGACCTCACCGGCCCGACCGACTTCCCGTGGGGCACGCTGCTCATCAACGTGTCCGGCTCACTGATTCTCGGCCTCGTGGCCGGGGCCTTCAAAGACCGCTCCGCCGCCATGTTCCTCCTGTTTGGGACAGGTTTCTGCGGCGGTTACACCACGTTCTCCGCGTTCTCACTGGAAGTGGCCGAGGCGATTCAAGACGGCCGCTGGGCGATGGCCGCCCTGTACGTCGGCGCCAGCGTGATCGGCGGGCTGCTCGGGTTTCTGGTCGCGGTATTGGCGGCGGGGAAGTAAACTGGCCGACATGCCCGATGTCACGCAATTACTCGACGCCGCCGCAACCGGGGACCGCCGGGCGGCGGCCGACTTGCTGCCGCTCGTCTACGACGAGTTGCGTAAGCTGGCCGCCGCCCGCATGTCCGCCGAGCCGGCCGGGCATACGCTGTTGCCGACGGCGTTGGTTCACGAAGCGTATCTGCGCTTGGTCGGCCCCGTGGACGCCGCCCGGTGGGATAGTCGCGGCCACTTCTTCGCCGCTGCGGCCGAAGCCATGCGCCGCATCCTGGTGGACGCCGCCCGCCGAGTGAACATCGCCAACTCGCCCGTTGGCATCCGGGGCCACGACCCCGGTGGGCGGTCCCGATACAACTCGACGCCGTTGCCGTCCGGGTCACGGAGGTAGAGCGCCTCGCTGACGCCGTGATCGCTGGCCCCGTCGAGCGGGATGCCCGCTTCGAGGACTCGTCGCAGGGCCTCGGCGAGCGCTTGCCGAGTCGGGTACAGGATGGCGGTGTGATACAGGCCCGTCGTCCCCGGAGGCTGCGGCGACCCGCCCAGGCTCTCCCAGGTGTTCAGCCCGATGTGGTGGTGGTAGCCGCCCGCCGAGCCGAACGCCGCCTGCGCCCCGTCGCCGTGAAATATCTTCACGGGTAAGCGGCAAGAGCTGGTCGCAGGCGTGGTTGAGCAGAGCGGCATGCGCAGCAGCATCCCTTTCAACCCTCAGTCGATCAGGTCTAGCAGTTGGGTGTTGCTCCCAACCGTGGATGGCGGCACGGCGGTCCTCAGGACGTGGTCGTCATTAGTTCCGGCTGACGGCCATTTTACAGAAAGGACTTGCCTGCCGCCGCAACAGCGAGGGTTGTCTGCCGAGCTATGCGATAGACGGGTCTGGAATGGGCCAGGCAAACTACACTGATTGCCGGGTTGCACGGAACATTTTCGCCGCCAGCCTCTTGCGTCTGGCGTTTCGACGAAATAGACTTCACCCGTCGTGAAACCGTCGTAGCTCTGGTTTCACGACATCGAATATCTGCTTCTCGCTAGACCGCCAACCTGGCCAGCATGGGTCTGACTAGTCTTTCGCACTTTTCAGGGCGCATTGTCCCCGTTGCCGGAGCCAGTTTTTTGGCTTGGTGAACAAATCAACACTCGTTGATCCGGCT
>JAYTTY010000130.1:0-9840 GCA_043744795.1 Zavarzinella sp.
CGCGACCACGGCATCAGCAAAGAAGACTCCAGCCTGGCCGAATTTCTGGTCAAGCACCACCTGACCATGAGCACGGTGGCGCAAAAAGAAGACCTGTCATGCTAGGTTCCGGCCCGCGCTCCGCTCCGAAGCGTCACGTCGCGGCTAAACTTTTTCGGTCTTTGGTCATTGGGGCTTGGTCATCACTTCGCCCCGTTCTGCTCCAGCCACTTGTCCCAGTAGCCGCGCTTGCGGACGTCGATCGAGCCGTCGAATTCGCTGTCGGGGATTTTCGCCAAGGACGCGGCCAAGTCCTTCGATGCCGTCTGAGCGCGGCTGGCCCACTTCTTGGCGCCGTCGGCGTCCTTGGCTTCGCGGGCGGCTTCGGCGGCGAAGCGGCAGCAGCGGTGCAGGTCGCGCAGGGCTTCCAGTTGCTCGGCCCGGCCCTTGTAGCGGTCCGTCAACTTTTCGTAGCGGTTGGCGCTGTCGGCGTAGTCCCCGAGCCAGGTGGAGCAGTCGGCGGCGTAGAAGGACGAGCGCCGCAGCAGTTCCGGCTCGGCGTTCGGGGCTTTCAGCAAGTCTTCCTCGGCTTGGCGGACGGCCTCGGCGGCTTGCTTCAACAGTTCCTGACAGCGTTGCGTCGAGGCGCGGATGCGGTCTTCCAATCTCACTTGCTCGTCCACGCGCAGGGCGGGTTGGCGGGCGGCCGTGCGCTCGGCCTTGATCTTCTCCATCGTCGCCCGGTCGGCTTCCACCTTGCGGGCTTCCACCGACACTTGCGCCCGGAAGCACTGGCCGAACTGCAGGCGGCCGCGGATGGCCCGCGGGCTGTCCGGGTAGAGTTGCAGCGCGCTGCGCAGGCGGCCCTCGGCCTTTACCCAGTCTTGGCGGATCAGCAGGCACTCGCCGAGGGCGTAGAGGGCTTCTTCGTGGGCGTCTTTGAATTTCGACGGCAAATCCGGCTGGGCCAGCACGCCTTCAAGCATGGGGATGACGGCCTCCCCCCCCTTGTTCGGCGCCGTCTCCCACAACAGGACGGCGTAGCGCACGCGGGCCAGCGGCTGGGCGGGGCCGGCCCGGCCGGCGGCGTTCTGGTACGCGAGCTTGGCCTGCGGCTTGTCCCCGGCCTTCCAGTAAATTTCCCCCATCTCGGCCCACGCCTGCCCGGTGCGGTCCTCGGGGTAGTCGGCAATGCGGGAGACGAGGTCGCCCAGCACGGCCAGCGCCTTCGTGCGGTCTTCCCCCTTGAGGTGGAACGCCGCGGCCTTGCGCAGCCAGTCCCCGGCCTCCGGGGCGGTCTTCTCCAATTTCGCCAACTCGGCGCACGCCTCGCCGGCTTGGCGGAAGTGTTGGCGCGACTCCTCGACGCGGGCCGGGTCTTTGGCGGCTTCCTCGCCCCACGCCTCCCGGATGTCGGCGGCGAAGCGGTGCTGCTTGCCGGCCTCCGCGATGCGGGCGTACACCTTCACCGCCCGGTCCGCGAGGGCGAACTGGCCGGCGGAGCGCATCTTTTTGGTCACGTCTTCGCAAATGCGGCGGGCTTCGGCGATGGGCGGGCCGTCGGCCGGGTAGTCGGCGGCGGCGGCGACCATGCCCAGGGCGTTTTCCAGCGCCGCGACGGCGGCCTCGGGCGGGGCGGTCTCGTCGGCCAGGCTCATCTCGGCCAGCTTTAAGCCGGCCGTCTTCCCCGTCGGCCCGACGGCCTTCAAAATCTCGTTCGCGTCCTTCGGGCGGTTCAGCCGGGCGTAGGCCTCGGCCAACTGGGCGAGGGCGTGCGACCGCTGGGCGTCCGCCGCCCCCTTCATGTCGCGGACCTGTTCCAGCAGTTGGGCGGCCTGCGCCCAATTCTCTTCGGCGGCCAAGTGCTTCGCCAGCATCAGCCGGGAGGCGGCGTACACCTCCGGCGGGGCCTCGGGGCCGACGCGCTCCAGCACCTTGCGGGCCTCGTCCGGCTCGTTCAGCTTGTCGTGCAGCTCGGCCACGCGCACGCGGGCCTGGTTCAGCAGCCGGGCGTCGGCGCGCGTCGGGGCGTGCTTCAGGTAGTCCCGCCAACTGTCGCGCTCGCCGGCGTCGTCCGGCGGGGTCAGCTTGCGGTGCCACTCGGCCATGAGGCGGTAGCCCTCGGCCGTGTCGTCCCCGGCCCCGACGGTCCGCTTCAGCGCGGCCACGACTTGCCGCGGCGGCGCGCCCGGCGTGTTGGCCAAGACGCGCGCCAGGCGGTAGTGCAGTTTCTTGGCGTCCGACTCCGGCAGCTTGGCCCCCTCGGGGACGGCTTCCAAGTGTTCCTTGGCCAGCCGCCACCACTCGCCGGCTTCTTCGGCGGCCGTGGTGGATTCGGCGAGGGCGACGTACGCGCTGCCGGTGTAGTAGTGGACGCGGTCGGCGAACTCGGCGGGGATGTCGTCCTTGGGCAATTTGCGCAGGGCCGCCTGCAGTTGGTCCGCGTCCGGGGGCCAGCGGTCGAGCGAGCCTTTGAGGGCTTCCAAGCCGCGCTGACAGCGCTCGTGGGCGGACGGGCGCAACTTGTCGCCGTACTGCCACAAGCCGTACAGGGCGGCCAGCCCCAAGACGAACGTCGGCAACTGCCACAAGGGCTTGGGCGAGACGGGCGATGCGAAGGGGGCCGGGTCCGTGGCCATCGCGCGGGCATCCGTTTGGGGAAACCAAGTGGCCGGTCCGGGCATCCGTGCGCGGACCCACATGGCCGGGCAGTCTACGCAGGATTCGGAAAATGTGTCAAGGGCAAGCGGGGGTTCAAAAACCGCTGAAGGCGAACACAATCAGATTTTCTGTATGAGTTCACGACCCGAGGTTCCGTTTTCCGAGGGCCCGTGGTTGCTTCTGCCGCATGGATGTGCCCAAACTGACGCCGGAGATGCTGGCCGGCTTTCCGCCTGCGGCGGTGGGACTCATCCAACAGTTGCTCGCGGTCATCCAGCCCCAGGCGGCGAAGATTGCGGAACTGGAAGAGAAGTCGAACACAAACTCGCACAACTCCTCGAAGCCGCCGTCGAGCGACGGGCCGGCGGTCAAGCCGGCGCCCCCGAAATCCGCCACCGGAATGAAGCGGGGCGGCCAGCCGGGACATGCCAGACAATCCCGGGCGCTGATCCCGACCGCCGACTGCCATCGCGTAATCCCCTGTTTCCCCGCCGTCTGCAGCAACTGCTCGAAACCGCTGGCCGGAACCGATCCGAACCCGCTGCGGTTTCAGGTGACGGAACTGCCGCCGGTGACGCCCGTGGTCACAGAGTACCAACGCCACCGCGTCGTCTGCTTTTGCGGCGTCTCCAATTGCGGCCGGCGTGACTGGCCAGGACGGCCCCCGGTTGCGGGCGGGCGTGGTGTTGCTCACCGGGCGATACCGGCTGAGCAAGGAGAACGCGGCCGGCCGGATGGGCGACCTGTTCGGGGTGTCCCTGTCGGCCGGGCAGGTCTGCGCCATCGAGGCCGGGGCGGGCCGGGTGTTGCAACCGGTCGCCGACGGGATTCTTCAGTCCGCCCGCCGGTGCGCGACGAACATCGACGAGACGTCGATGGGCCGGGGCCGGTGGCTGTAGGTCATGGTCACGGGCGTCGGCACGGCCTTCCAGATCGTCGCCGGCTGGAACCGCGGGGAACGGCTCAAGCTCGTCGGCGAGACGTATGTCCGCGTCCTGACCAGCGACCGGCACAGTCTCTATTCCCGCGTGCCGCCCGGCGATCATCAATACTGTTGGGCTCACGTGCGGCGGAATTTTCAGGCGATGATCGACCGGGGCAACGACGGATCGGCCGTCGGCCGGGAGTTGTTGGGCCTGTCGGACGAGTTGTTCGGGCTGTGGAAGTGGGTGCGGGGCGGGACGCTGGCCAGGTCGGCCTTCGCCTCGAAAATGTCCCGCCGGGGCGGCTTCCGCACCCGCCTCAACGCCGCGCTGGAACAAGGCTTGGGGCGCGGCTGCGCCAAGACGCGCGGCACGTGCGGCCAGCTCGCGGACCGGGAGGTCTCCCTGTTCCGGTTCGCCTTCAACGACGGGGTGGAACCGACCGACAACGCGGCCGAGCGGGCGATTCGTCACGGTGTCATTTGGCGCAAGCAAAGCCACGGCCCGAGGAGCGAGTCCGGGGCGAAATACCTGGCCAACATCTGGAGCGTCGTGGAGACCTGCCGCCAGCAAGGCCGGAAGGCCTGGGACTTCCTCGCCGACTGCTTCGACGCCGCCCAAGCCGGGAGGCCGTTGCCGGGACTGGTCAATGCAGAAGCACAACCTCAAGCAACCTGAGTTAACATGGGTTGTGAACTTATGTGAAAGGATTCACTCGTGCCAACTTCAATTCGCTTTTGTTGTTTGTCTATGTTGTTCCTGTCCTCATGTGAAATTCATGCGGAAGACTTAGTCAAACCTTCGATGGTGATACAGAAATCTATTATACGGCTATCTCAAATCGACACTGATTATGACCTTGAGTTCATCAATCATCGTCAGGCCGTTCAGGATGCGCGGCTCCTCGTGGCCAAAGAGTTGGAATTGACGGATGATTTCGTGTTATTCAACGATTACAAAATTCTATTCCATCATGCCCGCAATGAACAAAATTCGGACGACTCTGCTCGCTATCTGGCCAAACTTGTAAAGATGCGTCCGAAAGATCCGGCATATCAGCTCTACAAACTTTTGGACACAAAATGTGACACCCAAGACGACATCACAAAGCAGGAGCGACAATTCGCGGATTTTCTCAAACAGTTTCCTGACCATACGCCAGCCGTCTACTCTCAAGTGTTTTTGCTGACATTTTTGGACCGCTATCAGGACGCCGACGCCTTACTTGAACGAACGCGCAAACAATTTCCGGGCGACGAACTCGTCAATATATCGGCCTCCTCTTTGCGGTTGGCCCAACACAAAGATCAAGAAGCCGTAACACTGTGTCGCGATGCCATGGCGGGACGTGTGCGGCTGCGTCACGTCGATGTTTTGTACCGTAATTACGCGGAAGCGCTGTTGGCGCTCGACCGGCCGCAGGAGGCGTTGGCCTTCTGCGCGTTGGCCTACCGGCTCAAGCCTCCGCACGTGACGCCCGAGGATTACGCGTTCGCCGTCCATGACATTGCCAATCGGTGCTACCGCCGCCTCAAGAAGCCGGAATTCATGTACTTCACGGCCAAGACGATGAGTGTCACCCAGCCGAAGAGCCCGGCGGCCTGGCGGGCTCTCGCCGAGTGTTGTTTCGTCTCCGCGCGCTACGCGGAGGCGAAGGTTGTCGTGGATAAATTGGTCACGATTGAACCGCGGGACGCATCGATCTACCGCCTCGAAGCCCGCATTCAATGGGGTCTCCGGGACGAAGAGGCCGCCCTGCGGGTCTTCCGCGAGGGGATGAAGTCTTTCCCGGATGACCGCGAGTTGAAAGCGTTGCACGCCATGCTGTTGTCCAGCGCCGCCGCGGAGGCCGTGCGTGACGCCAAGACGGCGGGCGAACTCGCGACGGCCGAACTCGCCAAGACGGCAGCGCTGGATCCGCAGTGGCTTCTCATCGCCGCCGCCGCCCGAACGGCCGCCGGCGACTTCCCCGCCGCGGAGGAGTTCATGCGCCGGGCCGAGGCGACCGACGCCCGCGGGGCAATGAAGGACAAGATCGTGAGCGCCAAGGCGTGTTGCGAGCGGCGGGTCAAAATCTCGTTCGCCGCCCCGCCCGCCGTTCCCGGCGACGGCACGGGCTTTCAGGCGCGGCCGGAGTGGGTGTTCGAAATTACGTCTGAAAAGGATTTTTGCTTCGCCCCCGTCCATTTGCTCGACGGATCGTGCTTGGCGCTTGTCAAAAATGACGCGGTCCCCGCCCCGCTCCGCGTGCGGGCGCTCGAGGTCTTGGCCGAATACCTTCATGTGTCCGGCCGCCCCGCCGACGCGGCCCGCGCGGACGCCGCGCTGGTCGCGTCCTCTCCGGCGAGCGCGGAATACTGCCGCAACCGACTCCGGGGCGAACTCGCCGACAAGCCGGCGGCGGAGGCCGCCAAGGCGTGGGAGGCGTTTTGCGCCAAGTTCCCGGACGACGCCGACGGCCTCGGCCTGTGGGCGATGACGCTCACGACATCCGGGGACATTGACGCCGCGGAGCCTGTGTGCGGCCGCCTCCTTGCCAAGCAACCGAACCACCCGCTAGGTCTCAGCGCCAAGGCTCTGGTCCTGCACCGCCAGAAGAAGTATCAGGCGTCCAATGATGTCTGCAACGAAATGCTGCTGCGGGCGGACCACTTGGCGAGCCACGCGAACGCCTATTGGTTCCGGGCCGAGAATTACATCGCTCTGAACAAGCCGGACGAGGCGCTTGCCAATTTGGCGGTCGCCCGGCGCTTGACTCCGCCCGCTTCGACCGCCAAAGCCGTGACCAATGCCGCCCACCGCGCGTATCTGATGCTGGGCAAAGAGGCGATGGCGTCACAAGTGCTGCCGGCCGCCGGTCAGTAATCAATCACGACGAAGTCTTCCGGGGCGGCAAGCGCTGGGGCCGGGTGGCGGACGGAGACGGTTGTCGTCGCCAGGGCATGGACCTGGCTCATAGTCTTGGCCACGCGCTGCACTTGTAGCTCGTGAAGACGTGGCCGTTGAGAGAGCATTCCCGGCCGCCCGGCGAGTGGCAACTCAATTCGCTTTGATTTTGTAACAAGTCAAAATCACTGGCGGCCCCCAGATACCATCCTTTCCCAGCCGGTGTCGCCGGAATCCCGCCGGAATGTGCCAGAAAGGTCAAAAGGGTGGTGGCGAAGGCGTGAACCAAAAAAGGCATCAAGGGATAGTCGATAGTCCGGCTTCGGCCCACGACAACGGCCAAATGTTGCGGTTGCCACGCTTTTGGCAAAACGGTGCACACACTTGGCAGGCAACTTGGCACGTGACGGGGTTGAACGCCGCCGTCGGTTAAATCACTTCCACTCCCCATCCACAAGTTTGCTTTCGAGTCAACAAAATTCTGAAAATATGAAAATGGCGGGTCCGCGGCCCGTTTGACGGGGGTCGTTTCGCCGGCTGGCCGTCCCACTGCGGCGGGGTGTTTCCACCCGGTTGTCACAACGTAAGTCATTGAAAACAATAGATTTGTGTACAATCTCCTCAACCCCCTTGATCGCCCCGGCACAATCAATTGAGGCGGCGGACGAGTCCCCGGCGAATGTGGGCGTGGGGCATTTTTTCATTGACAACGGATCAACGAATCTTTATGATTCAATCATCAAAGCGTGCGAAGTCCGTTGTGGCTGGACAGTTACGACGCCAATTCAACGCTTGGTCGATCCCACATACCGTCCCACCGCCGACGCCTGGTTTCGCCGGCCGTCCCGCCCCTGCATGACACGGGCGTGATGGCGGTTAGCGAGGCCGTCGCCCGCCGGGGCGGACGGATTGGCGACACCCACCCGCAAGAGGCGGCCCGGCGGCGGCTTACCCCGTCGGATCGCACCCCGTTTGAGTCCGCAAGAAAGCGCCCGTGATTGCCTCCCCCCACTCGACTCGCCGGCCGGTATTTCGGGCGCCCGCCCCGACGACCGACATGGCGGCCGGCGTGGCCGGGCATGACGATGGGCGGGGATGATTGGCCAACAGCGCCGGGCATGACGCCCGGCGGGATGACGTGACGGCACCGGACGCCGGAGAGAATCGGTTCAACCGCCGCGGCCCCGCCGCCGGCGGCGACGGAGGGCCGGGCCGTGAGCATCGACCGTTTGAACAGCGCTTCCCGCAAGGACCTGGCCGACGAGGCCAAGGCCCTCGGCATCGAAGGCTCCCACGGGATGAAGAAGGAGGATCTGGTGAAAGCCGTCCTTCGGGCGATTAAGAAGCGAGAGAAGGCCAAGGTCGTTGTGCCGAAGGCCAAGGCGGCCCCGGCCGTCAACGGCCAACACAAGGCGGCCGCCGCCGTCCCGGCGCCGCCCGCCGCCAAGGCCCCGCCG
Organism: Zavarzinella sp.; assembly: GCA_043744795.1. Lineage (GTDB taxonomy): Bacteria > Planctomycetota > Planctomycetia > Gemmatales > Gemmataceae > Zavarzinella. The sequence goes on from JAYTTY010000130.1 coordinate 7,907, forward strand.
CCGGCGAAGTCGGCCCCGCCGAAACTCACCGCGAAGTCCAAGCCGGCCGCGCACGAGGTCAACGGCCAGCACAAGTTGCCGGCCGACGGCCCGAACGCCGCCGTCGGCGCCAACGGCAAGCCGCACCGCAACTTGCAGGGCACCAGCGCCAAAGACCGCATCCTCGTCATCGTCCGCGACCCGTTCTGGCTGCACGTCTTCTGGGAACTGACGCACCAGTCCGTCCAGCGCGCCGAGGCCGCCTTGGGCCAAGACTGGCACGGCTCCCGCCCCATCCTGCGCGTCTACGACGTGACCTCCCAAGACACGACCAGCACCGCCGAGATGGTCGTGCGGGACATCGACATCCACGGCGGCTGCACCAACTGGTACGTGGAAGTCACGCAGCCGCCCAAATCATACCGCGTGGACATCGGCTACGTCTCGAAGCGGAACCAGTTCTACGTGCTGGGCCGGTCGAACATCGTCACCCCGCCGAAGGCCGGCGTGAGCGACAACATCGACGAGAACTGGTCCGACATCGACGCCAAGCAGGCCGACCGCCTGTACGCCATGTCCAACGGCTTCGAGACGCCGGCCTCGGACAAGGAGGCCCTGAAGGAGTTCTTCGAGGAGCGCCTGCGCCGCCCGCTGAACGCCCCGACCATCCAGGCGGTCGCGGGGGCCGCCGGCAAGGAGCGCAAGTTCTTCTTCGCCATCGACGCCGAGATGATCGTCTTCGGCCGCACGATGCCCGGCACCCGCGTGACCCTGCAAGGCGAGCCCATCAAGCTGCGGCCCGACGGCAGCTTCACCATGCGGTACAGCTTCCCGGACGGCCGGCAGATCCTGCCGTGCATCGCCGAGTCCGCCGACGGCGTCGAGGAGCGCAAGATCGTCTTGGCCGTCGAGCGCAACACCAAGCAACTCGAACCGCTGATTCGCGAGGGCGACGGGCCGGGCTGAGGCGGCCTGTATTGGCGACCCGGCGCATGGCGGTCACTACAATTCTCTCATGCCTCAAGACAACCCACTCGTCGTCGTCCTCGGCGGCATCAACGGGGCCGGGAAGACCACCGCCTCGTTGATCCTGCTCGGGGACAAGTTGGCCAAAATGCCGTTCGTCAACGCGGACGCCATCGCGCGCGGCTTGAACGCGGCGGCCCCGGAACAGGCGGCGTTCGAGGCCGGCCGGGTCATGCTGGCCCAACTGAACGAGTTGGCCGGCAACCGGGCGGATTTCGCGTTTGAGACAACGCTCTCCGGGCGCGCCTACATTCCATTTCTCCGGCGGCTCCGGGCCGCCGGGTACCGCGTCGAACTGCACTATTACTGGCTCCAGTCCCCGGAAATGTCCGTGGAGCGGGTCCGCATCCGCGTCCAGAGCGGCGGGCACCACATTCCCGAGGAGACGATCCGGAAACGGTTCCGCAAGAGCCTGACGAATTTCTGGAACGACTACCGACTTTTGGCCGATCATTGGGCCATGTATACTAATTGGGAAGACGGCCCGTCTCTCACGGCGTCCGGCTCACTGGCGGGCGAACCCGTCGTCGCCAACGCGGAGCGGTTCCAACGGTTCACGGAGCTAGTCGGCCATGTATCGCACGATGACGCAGGATGAGAAGCTCAAGGCGATGCAAAAGAGCACCCGCCGCACGCTCCGGGAACACGCCCTGCTCGGCCGGTCGGTGCCGTGGTGGCGGGACGGGAAGGTCGTCTACGTCTCGCCGCGCGAGGTCATCGCCACGCTGAAGCCGTTCGAGGAGGAAGACGGCCAAGTCATCCCCGAGTACGCGCCGTTCATCCACGGCGAGCCGCCGGCCGCCGCCAAGCCGGCGTGAGGGCGAGTTCGCCCAAAGGCAACCTAACCCCCCGGCCCCTTACAGGGGTAGGTCAGGCGAGAGCGAAGAATTCAGGCGGAAGTCGCAATAGTGCGACCATGCCGCGTTTTC